>NZ_JBQLZM010000117.1:0-61452 GCF_052168275.1 Parasphingopyxis sp.
CGCGCCTCGCGCTGACCGCCACCGCCGACCGGCATACGCGCGCCGACATTCTCGAACAGCTCGGCATTCCGGAAGAGGGCGCGATCGTCGCCGGGTTCGACCGGCCCAATATCCGCTACGTCATCCAGCCGCGCGCCGGGATCGGGCGTCAGGTCAAGGCGCTGCTCGCCGACCAGCCGGGCGCGGGCATCGTCTATGCGACGAGCCGCGCCGCGACCGAAAAGCTCGCTGCCCAGATCGCGGCGACCGGGCGATCTGCAGGCGTCTATCATGCCGGCCTGCCGTCCGCAGAACGTGCGGCGAACCAGGCGGCCTTCGTCGCGTCCGAAGACATGGTGATGTGCGCGACGATCGCCTTCGGGATGGGCATCGACAAGCCCGACGTCCGTTTCGTCGCCCATACCGGCATCCCCAAGTCGATCGAGGCCTATTATCAGGAAACCGGCCGCGCGGGCCGCGACGGCGATCCGGCCGAAGCCCACCTCTTCTGGGGCGCGGAGGATTTCGTCCGCGCGCGGCGGCGCATCGAGACCGAGATCGAAGAGCATCGCCGCTCCGGCGAACGCGCGCGATTGAATGCGCTCGGCGCCCTGGTCGAGACCGCCGGCTGCCGCCGCGCGATCCTGCTCGGGTATTTCGGCGAAAACCCGCCCGAGCAATGCGGCAATTGCGACAATTGCCTCAATCCACCCAAAGCCGTCGACGCGACCGAAACCGCGCGCAAGTTCCTCTCCGCCGTCTATCGCACCGGCCAGCGCTTCGGCATGGGCCATGTCGGCGAAGTGCTGGCGGGCCGGGAGAACGAGCGGATCGTCAGCCTCGGCCATGACCGCCTCTCCGTCTTCGGTATCGTCGACGAAGAGGAGGAGCCGATGGTCAAGCCGGTCGCCCGCGCGCTGCAGACGCGCGACGCGCTGATCCAGACCGAACATGGCGGGCTGGCGCTCGGCCCCGCGGCCCGGCCGATCCTGAAAGGCGAAGAGGATGTCGCGCTCGTCCTGCCGCCGCGCAAGCCGCGCCCGCGTCGCGCAAGCGGCGACGCTAATCCCGTCGGCGATCCGCTGTTCGATGCGCTGCGCGAGAAACGCCGGCTCATCGCCGCGGAGAACGCCGTGCCGCCCTATGTCGTCTTTCACGATGCGACCCTGCGCGAAATGGCCAGTGCCAAGCCCGACAGCCTGTCCGCAATGGCGCGGATCTCGGGCGTCGGCGAACGCAAGCTCGCCACCTATGGCGAGGATTTCCTCGCCGTGATCGCGGCACATCGTTGAGGCTTGGTCGGCCATGAGGCGCCGGCCGCTTGCGCCGCCAGCCTTTCTGGCCATATGAGCGGGGGCAAGAGGAGACCAGCATGTTCCGTACCGTAACCGACCGTTTCCTGGCGTCGCCGCAAATCTCGACCGCCGATGTCGCCGAAGCGGCGAAACAGGGCGTTAAACTGATCATCAACAACCGGCCCGACGAGGAGGATCCGAACCAGCCGGCCGGTGCGGCGATCGCCGCGGCCGCGGCCGACGCGGGGCTCGACTATATTGCGATTCCGGTCACCCATGCCGGCTTTTCGGTGCCCCAGGTCGAGGCGATGCGCGAGGCGCTCGACGGCAATGACGGCAAGACGCTCGCCTTCTGCCGCTCGGGCACGCGCTCGACGCTGTTATGGGCGCTGGCCGAAGCGCATGACGGGCGCGATCCCGAGACGATCGCCGAAGAGGCGGCCGGCGCCGGATATGACGTCTCTCCGATCCGCTCGATCATGGACGCCTTCGCAGCGGCGAAATAGGCCGGCTCAGTTGCGATAGTCGAGCGGCGGGTCGCGGTCGCCCAATAAAGAACGGTATTCGTACTCCGGCCCGCGGGCGGCATCGAATTCCGCGCGGGCGGCCGTCCGGAGATCGGGACGAGTATAGAGTTCGACCGCGGCGAGCGCGAGCGCCTTCGCGGCGAGCTGCGCACCCCGATAGCCGATTGTCGTGCCGCTCGCCGCCGCCGACTGCCAGCTGTGCGAACTCGTGCCCGGCACCCAGGTCGCGATGCGGACGCCGACGGTGGGCGTCGCCCAGGAGACATCGCCGACATCGGTCGAGCCATAACCCAGAACGCGTTCATATGGCTGTATCTCGGCCGCGCTTTCGAGCGGCCGCGCCGCATCGCCCAGGCTTTCCGACAGCCGTTCGGCAAAGGCCGATTCTTCCGCCGTATATTCGAGGCCGCCCAGCCGGCGCAGATGTGCATCCATCATCCGCGCCAGCGTATCGTTGACCAGCAGCGGATTGTTGCCGTGGATGACTTCCCACTGGACCTCGGTCCCGGTGCCCATGGCAGCGCCGCGCGCAGCGGCTTCGAGGCGTTCCCAGATCGCCTCGACACCCGCCGGATCGGGGTGCCGCACATAATAGAATACTTCGGCGAAATCCGGGATGACGTTGGGCGCATTGCCGCCTTCGGTGATGACGTAATGGATGCGCGCATCCTGCGGGACATGCTCCCGCATGAGATTGACCATCATGTTGAGCGCCTCGACCCCATCGAGCGCCGAGCGGCCCTGTTCGGGCGCAGCCGCCGCATGGGCCGAGATGCCCGTGAAACGGAACTTGGCCGAGCGGTTGGCGAGGCTGGTCCGCGCGGCCGCGCTGTTCTCGTCATCGGCATGCCAGTGCAGCGCGAAATCGACATCGTCGAACAGCCCGGCGCGGACCATATAGACCTTGCCCGATCCGCCTTCCTCCGCCGGCGTCCCGTACAGCCGGATGCGCCCGGGTGTCCCTGTCGCCTCGAGCCATTGGCGGACGGCGATCGCCGCGGTCAGCGATCCGGCCCCGAACAGGTTGTGCCCGCAGGCATGGCTCGCCGGACGCTCGGCGACCGGATCGCGGACCGGCGCATCGGACTGGCTGATGCCGGGCAGCGCGTCGAATTCCGCAAGGATCGCGATGACCGGCCCGTCCGTCCCATATTCGGCCACGAAGGCGGTCGGGATTTCCGCCACGCCTTCGCGGATCGCAAAGCCGTGGCTTGCGAGCTCCGAGCGCAGCAGCGCGCTCGACCGGTTTTCCCGATAGCCGACCTCGGCCCATTCCCAGATCTGCCGCGCGACCGTGGCGGTCAGATCATATTGCGATTCGACGAGTTCGACAACATCAGGCGCGTCGCCCTGCGCTGCCTGGGCAGCAAGCGGTACGGAGCCGGAAACAGCGCAGATCGCGGCGACGGCGAGCGCGTATCGGCGCGCAATAGACAGATGCATGGCGAATCCCCTCTTCTCTTGCGCCTATCAACTCCAGCCTCGCGGCAAAAGCAATTGGCGACTATAGGGGCGGACATGGACATGGTGACCCTGATCGGATCGCTCGCCGCGGTGTTCATGCTGGCGGCGATCGCCTGGTGGCTGGGCATGGGCAAGGCCGTGCCGATCGCCGACGACGCGACGGCGTTGCGGCTGGCGCGCGACGCACAGAGCGGCTTCGAGCCGGCCGCCGTGGCGCGCGACCGGCGGGGCGGCAGCGCGCTCGTGGCGGGCGAAGACGGAAGCTTCCTTCTCATCCGCCCGCATGGCGCGCGGGTCGCCGCGCGAATGTTCCGCGCCCCTCCGGCGATCAGCCGCGACGGCGGAAAATTGAAAATCCACAGCGGCGAGCGCATGTTCGGCGACGTAATGCTCGATCTTGGCGAAGCCGAAGCGCAGCGCTGGGCCGATCAGCTGGAGAATGCGCGCCATGCCTGAAACGCTGCCCGATCCCGTCCAATATGCGGTGCCGGCTTTCGTGATACTGGTGCTCCTCGAGATGCTGGTCGCCCGGCGCGTCGATCCGAGCCGCTATGAGCCTAGGGATACGCTGACGTCGCTCCTGCTCGGCACCGGCAGTACGGTGGCGAGCGCACTGACCGGATCGGCCGTCATCGCGCTGTCGGTCTGGCTCTATCAGTTCCGCCTGTTCGATATCGGCTATGTCTGGTGGGCGTGGATCCTCGTCTTCCTGCTCGACGATCTCGCCTATTACGTCTTTCACCGCGCCGCGCATCGCGTCCGCTGGTTCTGGGCGAGCCATGTCATCCACCATTCGAGCCAGCATTATAATCTCTCGACCGCGCTCCGGCAGACCTGGACCGGTTTTTTCAGCGTCGCGTTCATTTTCAGCCTGCCGATCGTCCTGATCGGCTTTCCGGTCGAGATGCTGCTGTTCGCGAGCGGCGTGAACCTCGTCTACCAGTTCTGGATCCATACCGAGGCGATCGGCCGCATGCCGCGCTGGTTCGAGGCGGTCTTCAACACCCCGTCGCACCACCGCGTCCATCACGCGACCAACCCGCGCTATCTCGACAGGAACTACGCCGGCATGCTGATCATCTGGGACCGGATGTTCGGCACCTTCGAGCCGGAACGCGACGACGACCGTCCGCGCTACGGGATCATCAAGAATCTCGGCAGCTTCAACCTGTTATGGGCGGCCTTCCACGAATGGATCGGCATCGCGAAGGATGTCGCGACCGTGCCCGGAATCCGCAACAAGCTCGGCTATATCTTCCGCCCGCCGGGCTGGAGCCATGACGGGTCGCGCGACACGAGCGATACGATCAAGGCGCGCTGGCGGGAGCGGGAGCCGGAAGACGCCTCGGAGGCGGAGCCGAACCGCCTTGCCGCACAACCGGCGCCGCGTGGGACCTGAGCATGGCGCCGCCTTCCTCGCGCGACGAGATCGTCTGGAGGCTGCATCTGGCGTCGCCGCCCGAAGACGTGTTTGCGCTGCTTTCGACCGATGCAGGCCGCGAGCGTTTCTGGTGCGAGAGCTCCCGGCAATCGGGCGACCGGATCGCGATGTGCTTCATCAACGGCGTCGAAACCGAAACGCTTGTGCTGGCGTGCGCGCCGCCCGCGAGCATCGCATTCCGCTATTTCGGTTCCGATGTCCTTTTCGAACTCGCCCCGGACGGCAAGGGCGGGACCGACCTCACGCTCCGCAATCGCGGCGTTGCCGAAGACGAGTATGAGGAAGTCCTGGCGGGCTGGCTCAATGTCCTGTTCCCGCTCAAGGGTGCCGCCGATTTCGGGATCGACCTGCGCAGCCACGATCCGGCCCGGCTGTGGGACGACGGCTATATCGACCAGTGAAAAATGGGCCGGCGAGTCGCCTCGCCGGCCCAGTCATTCGCGGGAACGAACCTCTTCGAGAATTGTCGATCAGTAGTTGTAGGCGCGCTCGCCATGCTCGGCGAGATCGAGGCCTTCGCGTTCGGCCTCTTCGCTCACGCGACCGCCCGTCACCAGCTTGGCGATCGTGAAGGCGATGGCGGAACCGACGCCGGCCCAGACAACCGCGACGAGCACGCCCTGCAGCTGGATCACGAACTGGGCACCCGCGGCATAATCCGCATCGCCCGGTCCGCCGAGCCCCGGCATCATCGTGAAGGCCGTGCCGAGCGAGCCGACAATGCCGCCGATGCCGTGGATGCCGAACACATCGGCCGTATCGTCGAAGCCGAGCTTCGGCTTGATGACCGCGACGAACCAGAAGCACAGGACCGCCGCGACGGCGCCGAGCAGGATCGCGCCGAACGGCCCGCCATTGCCCGCCGCCGGCGTGACCGCGACGAGCCCGGCGATCGCGCCCGAACAGGCGCCGAGCAGCGAGCCCTTGCGGCCGGTAACCGCCTCGGCGAGCATCCAGAACAGCACGCCGGCCGCCGTCGCGACGAAGGTGTTGAGCACCGCGAGCGATGCAAAACCGTCGGCTTCGAGCGCCGAACCGCCGTTGAACCCGAACCAGCCGACCCAGAGCAGGCCCGTGCCGACCAGCGTCATCGTCAGCGAGTGCGGCGGCATCGCGTCTTTCTGATAGCCGAGCCGCTTGCCGAGGATCAAGCAGCCGACCAGGGCGGACACGCCCGCATTGATGTGGACCACCGTGCCGCCGGCGAAATCGAGCGCGCCCCATTCGAAGATCAGTCCACCGGCCGCCCAGACCATATGCGCGATCGGGAAATAGACGATCGTGAGCCAGATGAGGGCGAAAACCATGATCGTCGAAAATTTCGCCCGCTCGATCACGCCGCCGACGACGAGCGCCGCGGTGATCGCGGCGAAGGTCATCTGGAAGGCGATGAAGATGAACTCGGGGATCTCGACGCCGTCGGTGAAGGTGGCGACGGTCGAATCCGTGGTGATTCCAGCCAGGAAGACCTTGCCGAAATCGGCGATGAAGGCGTTTCCGGTATCGCCGAACGCCATCGAATAGCCATAGGTCACCCAGACGATCATCGCGAGACAGGCCACGGCCATGACCTGGGTCAGCACCGACGCCATGTTCTTCGTCCGCGCCAGGCCACCATAGAAAAGGGCGAGGCCCGGCACGATCATCACCATCACGAACGCGGTCGCGACGATCATCCAGGCGGTATCGCCCTTGTCGACCGTCGCGGCGGCCGTTTCGGCGGCCTCCTGGGCCCAAGCGGGAGCGGCGGCCAGCGCGGCCGCGGCAAAAGCGGAAATTTTCGTCAAAAGTCGCATCATCATCCCCCTACAGAGCCGTATCGTCGGTTTCGCCGGTGCGAATTCGCAGTGCAGCACCGACATCGAGCGTGAAGATCTTGCCGTCGCCGATCGATTCCGTGTTGGCGGCCGCGGCTATGGTCTCGACGACGCGCGGCGCCAGATCGTCGCTGACGACGGTCTCGATCCGGATCTTGGGAACCATGTTGGTCGCATATTCGGCGCCCCGATACACTTCGGTTTGGCCCTTTTGCCGACCGAAGCCCTTGACCTCGGTCGCGGTCATGCCCTGGACGCCCAGTTCGGACAGGGCTTCGCGCACCTCGTCCAGTTTGAACGGCTTGATGATAGCTATAATGAGTTTCATATCGCCTCCCTGTTCGGGACAAGATTGCTGCATCGCAACATGTCTGTCAAACGGGATTTGCTACAATAAGGGCGCTATCTGTGAAATATAATTACGAAAACTGCCCGGAAATGGCTGTTTTCCGAGCAAGGCGGGGATCGAAAATTTTTTCGCTTACGCCCGTGCGAGACGTTCGATATCGGGCATCGCGCCAGCCGCCGCGCGGCGGCCGATCGCGATCAGCTCCTCGGCCCGCGTGAAATTGGACGTGTCGATATGGCCGACCGGCAACGCGAGCTCGAGGTCCGGCGGATCGCGATCGAGCGACAACCGGGCAAGCTTCGACAGCATCAATCCGGTGGCGCCCCGCACGACCGAAAGCGTCGTGAGCCGCGCATGTTCGTTATCGCTTATGCCGACAGCCGCGCGCCGGGCCTGATAGTCGCCCTGCAGGTTGATCGCGACGACCGGACGCCCCTCGGCCATGGCCCTGGCGGGCGCGACCGGCACCGGCATCACCGCGCCGCCGTCCGACAATATCCGGCCCTCGCGGACCACGGGCTGGAAGATGCCGGGCAAAGCGATCGTCGCGTGGATGGCATCGCCCACCGGTCCGTGATCGAGAACGACCGGGTCTCCCGAGACGAGGTCGGCGGCGACGACGGCGGTGGGAATGGCAAGCGCTTCGAAGGTCAGGTCGCCGAGATGCTCCTCGACCAGCCGGGCGATGGCCTTGCCGCTGAGTACGGATCCGGGACGCCAATTGGGGCCGAGATACCGCAGGACCGTGCGCATCGAGGATGCCGAATGGGCGAGTTCTTCCAGCGTTTCGAGGCGGCCCGAGGCGAAGGCGATCGACACCACGCCGCCGATCGACGTGCCGGCGAGCGCGTTGACCCCGATTCCGGCCGCTTCCAGTTCGCGCAACACGCCGATATGCGCCCAGCCCAGCCCGGCGCCGCCACCGAGAGCGAGCGCGATCGTCACCGCGCCTCGGCGTCTCGGATAATCGCGCGCGCGGCCTCCAGATCGTCTTCATCGACCATCAGCCGCACCGGGATCATGATACCCACGCTTTCGGCGATGTTCATGCCCGTGTCGAAACAGACGGATCCGATGCCATCGGCCTGCAGGCGGCCATGGACGATCGCCGCTTCGGCGCCGCTCGAAAACCGACCCAGCTCGACCAGCGCCACCGGCTATGCGTCCGCGCCGAAATAGCGCGTGGTCGGGCGCACCGGCAGCCCGTCGATGCTCTCCGTCCGCCCCGCCACCTTGTCGAGCCAGGCCTGTTCCTCGGTCTGGATATGCGCCTTCTTGAGCGTTTCGCGGTCCTTCACCAGCTCCATCATCGGCACGCCCCAGCCGCAGCTCGTCTGCACAGTGTCGACCGCGATATCGAAAATCTGGCGGGTGCCGGGAAGCAGCTCGAAATGCGCGGCGAGATCGGCCCAGCCTTCATCCTGCGGCAAAACCGGCTGTCCGTGGCCGTAGATGCGGAAGATCAGCGCGGGATTTTCGAACGCGCAGAACATGAGCGTGATCCGCCCGTCCGCGACGAGATGCGCATGGGTCTCGTTCCCCGATCCGCCAAGATCGAGATAGGCGACGCGGTTCGGGCCGAGCACGCGGAAACTGTCATAGCCCTTGGGCGAGAGATTGATCCGGCCATCGGCCGCCGCCGTGGCGACGAAGAACATCGGCTGTTTCTCGACAAAGGCGATATGCTTCTCGGTCAGCGCGTCGAAAAAATCGGCCATCGCTTGGTTCCTTTGATCCGTGGCGCCATCAGGCCGCCGTTCCGCCGACGGTCAGCCCGTCGACCAGCAATGTCGGCTGTCCCACACCCGCCGGAATCGACTGGCCGGCCTTGCCGCAAATACCGATGCCCTCGTCGAGCGCCAGGTCGTTGCCGATCGCGGCGACTTTCGTGAGCACGGTCGGGCCGTCGCCGATCAGGGTCGCGCCCTTGATCGGCGCGCCGATCTTGCCGTTCTTCACACGATAGGCCTCGGTGCAGCTGAACACGAACTTGCCGCTCGTGATGTCGACCTGCCCGCCGCCGAAGCTCTTGGCGAAGATGCCGTCCTTGACCCGGCTCATGATCTCGTCCGGATCGTCCTCGCCCGCGCGCATGAAGGTGTTGGTCATTCGCGGCATCGGCGCATGGGCGAAGCTTTCGCGCCGTCCGTTGCCGGTGGCCGGCACGCCCATCAGCCGGGCGTTCATGCGGTCCTGCATATAGCCGGCGAGGATGCCGTCCTCGATCAACACGGTTTCCTGGGTCGGCGTGCCCTCGTCGTCGATCGACAGCGATCCGCGGCGGTCGGCGATCGACCCGTCATCGACCACCGTGACGCCCGGCGCGGCGACGCGCTCCCCGATCCGGCCCGAAAAGGCGGACGTGCCCTTGCGGTTGAAATCGCCTTCCAGGCCATGGCCGATCGCCTCGTGCAGCAACACGCCGGGCCAGCCGGGACCGAGCACGACGGTCATTTCGCCGGCCGGGGCGGGCTCGGATGCCAGGTTGACGATGGCCTGGGCCAGCGCCTCGTCGATCGCCCGGTTCCAGTTGCCGGGTTCGAACAGCCGCTCATAGAGATAGCGCCCGCCCATGCCGAAAAACCCAGTCTCGCGCCGGCCGTTTTCCTCGACGACTATGGAGACATTGAGCCGGACGAGCGGCCGGATATCGGTCGCGACATAGCCGTCGGGCCGGACGATCTCGACCACGCTCCACGAGCCGGAAAGCCCCGCCGTCACCTGCACGACGCGCGGATCGCGCGCGCGGGCCGCGGCGTCGATCTGTTCGCACAGCGCCACCTTCTCCGCGAACGGGACCAGCGTCAGCGGGTCATTGTCCGTATAGAGATGCCGGTTGGTCGGCCGCGGCGGCGCCTGGCGCGGCTGCGTCGACGGATCGAGCAGGCGCATCGTTTCACCGGCCCGGCGGATCGCCGCCTCGCTGATCTCGTTGGCATGGGCGAAGGCCGTGGTCTCGCCCGATACGCCGCGCAATCCGAACCCCGCCTCGGTGCTGTAATCGGCGGTCTTCAGCCGCCCGTCGTCGAAAGCGAAGGCCTCGCTGGCGCTATATTGGAGATACAGTTCGCCATCGTCGGCGGTTTTCAGGATCTCGGCCGCCAGCGATTGTGCGCGATCGGGATCGAGCGCATCGGGGCGGTAGAGGAGCGAGCGGGGGTCGGAAGCTATCGTCATGCTCCCGATATAAGGCGATTAGCCGGCGGATACACCCTTGTCGGGCGCATTTCCGCCCGCGCCGGTATCGGCCGGCCCGCCGATCAGGACAAAGCGCCGATCGCAATAGCCGCAATCGACAAAGCCCGCTTCGTCGATCTCGAGCCAGACACGCGGATGGCCGAGCGCCGCGCCGCCGGGGATATCGTCTGCGCCGTCACAGGCGACGCGGGATTCGGCGACACGGATGGTTTCGGGTTGGTCGGTCATGATGGCGCCGCGCATAGCAAGCGTCCGATTGGCGCGCAATCGGATTGGACGATCCCGATCGACGATGAAGACGGGCCGCGGCGACGGGCCGGGACCGATGGCCGGATCAGGCCGGGCCGGACTGGAATATCCGCGCGGCGAGCGTCGCGGAAGCCGCGAACTCGCCGACGATCATGGTCCAGAAGGATGAGAGCGATTGCCAAGTCATGAGCCCCCGATACGCCCCGAACCGTTAAGCCAATTCTGACAAACGGGCCTAAGAAAAGCTTTACCGCGATCCGCCGGTTTACAGCGCATTAACCATGTTGCTTGAGCCGATCTTGACGATAACCGTGCAAAAGAAGGCTTCTGGATCCGGGGGGATTTATGAAACGCGAACTGTTTTGGGCCATTCTGGCCCCGGCTTTGGCTGCGGGCCCTGTCGGTGCCGCGCATGCCGCGGACGAAAGCGCCGATTCCGAGGCGGTGATCGTCACGCCGCTCTCGCTGGTCAACACCAGCGATCTGGAATTCGGAACGCTGCTTGCCGGCCCGACCGCGGGCACGGTGGTCATCAATCCCAATAACGACGCCCGCTCGGTAACCGGCGGCGTCACGGCGGCCGGTTCGGGGGGGCAGGCCGCCCAGTTCTGGACCTATGGCGGGCCGCGGCAGTTTATCTACGTTACCCGCGGCCCGCTCCCGGTGCTCGATCGCGTCGGCGGAGGCGGCAGCATGGCAGTCTCGCAACTGACGCTCAACGGATCGGTGTTCCGCTACCTGAGCAACGCCGGCCTGCTCGATCTGCGCGTGGGGGGCAGATTGCAGGTCGGCGCCAACCAGGCACCCGGCATCTATGAAGGCGATTTCCAGATCACCGTTACCTATTTCTAGCTTGCGTCGCGCACTCGAGTATCGCGGCGGACAAGCCGCCGCATCGTCTGCCTGGAAGCGGGCCGCGCGATGCCGCCCGGTCCGAACGGATTGCCGGAATCAACGATAGTCGACGGTAACGTTGAAGGTCCCGTCGTAAATGCCGGCCGACTGGTTGACGCCCACCTGAAGCCGGCCGGCGACATAGAAAGTGCGTTGCCCGGATGCGTCCAGCCGTTTGTTGAAACCGCCATTGATCCGCACCTGATCCATGGTCATCGTCGCACCGCCGCCCTGACGCGACAGCGTGACCGGAGCGGCCGGAATCGTGATGCGCACATCCTGGCTGGAGGGGCCGCTGATCAGGAATTCGCCGCGCTGGCAATCGGTGCCGATCAGCGTCACGCCGCCTTGCGCCGTACAATTGCCGTTGTTCCGGTTGATTACGATATTGCCGGCAGTGGCGCTCGGAATGATGGTGCCGAAATCGAGCACTGAAATCTGGGTCAGCGCCAGCGCCTCCGAAATATCGGTTTCGGCCGTGCCGTTCGTGTTTGCAGCGTGAAGCGGCATGGCGGCCAGTAAGGCCGACGATGCTATGCCGACAAGCGCCCCCCGGCGCGCAATGGCAGTCTTTCGATTCATCTCGATTGTTCCCCCGAGACCGCTTGTCGCGGAAACCGGCAAATATCCGCCGAACAAGTCTGGTTAAGGGCATGGAAAGGATAAAGAGGCCGGCGGCGCTTTGCGGCATCGGCGCGACGCGCTATGCGCTGCGGACATGACCGATGCAGCCATTCACGTCGAAAACGTCACGAAAATCTACGAAGGCGAAACCCGCGCGCTCGACAGCGTCAATCTGACGGTACCGCGTGGCACGATCTTCGGGCTGCTCGGCCCCAATGGCGCCGGCAAGTCGACGCTGATCAACATCCTTGCCGGGCTGGTCAACAAGACCGCCGGCTCCGCTTCGATCTGGGGCTTCGATATCGATCGCGATCCGCGCAACGCCAAGGCCAGCATCGGCATCGTCAATCAGGAGATCACTTTCGACCCCTTCTTCACGCCGGCTGAAACGCTCGACATACAGGCCGGGCTGTACGGCGTCTCCCGGCGCGCCAAACGCACGGCCGAACTGCTGAGGGCGGTCCGGCTCGAGGACAAGGCCGACGCCTATGCCCGCACCCTTTCGGGCGGGATGAAACGCCGCCTCATGGTCGCCAAGGCGATGGTCCATTCGCCGCCCGTGCTCGTCCTCGACGAACCGACGGCCGGCGTCGATATCGATCTGAGGCGCCAGCTTTGGGACTATGTCCGCGAACTGCATGCGGGCGGCGTGACCGTGGTCCTCACCACCCATTATCTCGAGGAAGCCGAAGAGCTGTGCGACCGGATCGCGATCATCAATCACGGCAAGCTGATCGCCGACAAGCCGACTCGCGAGCTCGTCAACATGGCACAGGAAAAGGCCGTTGTCGTCACGGTCGAGGATGACATCGCGACGCCGCCGGACACGGCCGCTTTCGAAAAGGTCGAGCAGATCGACGCGCGCACGCTGTCGATCACCTATCGCAAGGACAGGGTGAATGCCGGCGATGTGCTGACCGCGCTGAGCGAGGCCGGACACAATATCATCGACGTTTCGACCCGCGAGGCCGATCTCGAGGACGTGTTTCTCAATCTGACCCAGGCTGCGGCGTGAGCGATCACGACGTCCTGATCATCGGCTCCGGCGCGGCCGGGCTGACCGCGGCGATCACGCTCGCCGAGCGGTTCAGGGTGCTCGTCCTCGCCAAGGGCGCCATATCGGGCGGATCGACGGCCTGGGCGCAGGGCGGCATCGCCGCCGTTCTGGAACCGGGCGACACGTTCGAAAGCCATATCGAAGACACGATGGACGCCGGCGCGGGGCTCAACCGCAGGGAGACGGTCGAATTCGTCGTCGAGAACGCGCCGCGCGCGATCGCGCGCCTCGTCGAGCTCGGCGTACCGTTCAACGTCGAAGAGGATGGCGACCTGCACCTGACGCGGGAGGGCGGGCACAGCCATCGCCGCATCGTCCATGTCGACGATGCCACCGGCTGGGCGGTGCAGGAAGCGCTGGAACGCGCCGCCGAAGCCAACCCAAACATCACCATGCTGCCCGACATGGTGGCGATCGACCTGATCACCGATCGGCACGCCGACGCGCCGACCGGGACCGACCATGTCTGGGGCGCCTATGCGTTCAACAAGGCGAGCGGCCACGTCGAAACCTTCGCCGCGCGCGCCACGATCTTGGCGACCGGCGGAGCGGGGCGCACCTATCTCTTCTCGACCGCGCCGCGCGGCGCGACCGGCGACGGCATCGCCATGGCATGGCGCGCCGGGTGCAGCATTTCCAACATGGAATTCATGCAGTTCCACCCGACCTGCCTCTACAATCTCGAGGTCAAGAATTTCCTGATCACCGAGGCGGTGCGCGGCGAGGGCGGGCATCTCAAACTGCCCCATGACTCGCCCAATCCCGGCCATCGCTTCATGCCGGAATTCGATAGCCGGGAGGAACTCGCCCCGCGCGATATCGTCGCCCGCGCGATCGACCATGAGATCAAGCGGCTGGGCCTCGATTACGTCCATCTCGATATCAGCCATCGCGAACCGGAATTCGTGAAGGAGCATTTCCCGAACATCTACGAGAAACTCATCGGCCTCGGCATCGATATGACGGGGGAGCCGATCCCGGTCGTCCCCGCGCAACACTATACCTGCGGCGGCGTGCGCATCGATCTCGACGGCCGCACAGACCTGCCCGGTCTGTATGCCGCGGGCGAGGTCAGCGAGAGCGGGCTGCACGGCGCCAACCGGCTCGCGTCCAACAGCCTGCTCGAATGTTTCGTGTTCGGCGAGGCGGCGGCCAACCATATCCGCGCGCGCTGGGACGACCTGCCCGCGCCGCCCGCGATCCAGCCCTGGGACGAAAGCCGGGTGACCGATTCCGACGAGGAGGTCGTCGTCCAGCACAACTGGCGCGAGATCCGCCGCTTCATGTGGGACTATGTCGGGATCGTCCGCACCACGAAGCGCCTGGAGCGCGCCCAGCATCGCGTCGAGCTGCTGCGCCAGGAGGTCGACGACTATTACGGCAATTTCCGTGTGACGCCCGACCTGATCGAACTCCGCAACCTGATCGAGGTCGCCGCGCTGATCGTCCGTTCGGCGCTGGCCCGCAAGGAAAGCCGCGGCCTGCACTATACGACCGACTATCCGGAGCTGGCGAAGAATGCGGTGGATACCGTCCTCAAACCATAGTATCGGGCAGTCATGACCAGCGGATACGAAATGATCTGACCGTGGCGGGCGGCTCCGTGTCGCCTACTCTTTACAGCCACGCCCGATGGCCGCGCGCATGCCAGAGCGCCGCCATGCGCAAGCGACGCATTTCATCGTCCTGACCCGTTCGCCGCTGGAGCCTCCGATGCCTCTCCCAAGATTTCTGCGCGCCTATTACGCCTATGTCTTCCTGTTCGATTTCATGCTCGGCTATGCGATCTACACTGTCTATTTCCAGCTGAGCGGGCTCGACGTCTGGGGCATCGCCCTGCTCTTCGTAATCTGGTCGGTCGTAGCGGCGATATTCGAGATTCCCTCGGGCGCGTTGGCCGATCATTTCGACCGCCGCTGGCAGATGATGGCAGCGCCGCTGGTGAAAGCCGTCGCCTTCATCATCTGGGCGCTGGCCGGCGGCAGTTTCGTCCTGTTCGCGATCGGCTTCGTCGTCTGGAGCTTCGCCGATTCTCTCGTATCGGGCTGCAAACAGGCGCTGCTCTACGAGCATGTGGAAGCGGCGGGACAGGCGGAGGAGTATGACCGCGTGCTCGGCCGCGACCGGGCGATCGTCGAGATCAGCGCAGGCGTCGCGCTGATTCTCGGCGGCATTGTCGGCCATTTTTCGATGCCGCTCGCCCTGTGGCTCGCCGTACCGCCGCTGGCGCTTGCCGCGATCATCGCTTTCTGGCTCCCCGACATCCGCCTGCGGCCCGAAGCGGTCGCGGACCGACCCGGCTATTTCAGCCATGTCACAGAAGCGCTCAGCGAATTCCGGCGAAGCGCGGATTTGCGGTTCATCACTGCCTATCTCACGCTCGGCATCATGCTGTTCGGCGTGCTCGAAGAGTTCGATCCGCTTTACTATCTCGCCGTCGGCATGCCGATCTGGAGCTTCGGGTTGATCGGCGCGCTCGCCATTGCCGCCTATGCCGCAGCCAATGTCTCCGCGCACCGCTTTGCGGGCTTTCGCGCGGGCGGCTGGCTGTTTCCGCTGGCGGGCGGCTGTTTGCTTCTCACGGCGGGCATCGCCGAATCGGCCTGGCTGCTCATTCCGCTGATGATGGCCTATATCTGCGCCGCGCCCGTCTGGGTGCTGGGCGAGGCGAAATTTCAGCGCGTCATGGGCGGCGCAAGCCGCGCGACGACGACATCGACGATGATGTTCTTCCATTGCGTCGCCAGCATCGGCATGTGCCTGGCGATCGGCGGCCTCGCGCTGGCGATCGGGCTGATCCCGACATATGGCTGGTGCGGCGTCTATCTGATCGCCTTTTCGGCCTGGGCGTGGTGGAGGGACCGCAAGGGCCAAAGTGCCATCTAAGTCCCTTTGCCCCGCGCCCGCCATCGGCTAGACCCGCCCGATGCCTGAGGGGAAGCATCTCTATCTCGTCGACGGATCGAGCTATATTTTCCGCGCCTATCACCGGTTGCCACCGCTGACCAACGTCCGCGGCGAGCCGGTCGGCGCGGTCTATGGCTATACGACGATGCTGTGGAAGCTGGTCGACCAGCTCAACGCCGAGCAAGGTCCGACGCATCTCGCCGTGATCCTCGATGCGAGTTCGGAAACCTTCCGCAACGAGATCTACGATCAATACAAGGCGAACCGGCCCGAACCGCCCGAGGACCTGGTCCCGCAATTCCCGATGATCCGCGATGCCACGCGCGCCTTTTCACTGCCCTGCATCGAGGAGCTGGGCTTCGAGGCGGACGACCTCATCGCCTCCTATGCCAAGGTCGCGCTCAAGGAGGGATGGAAGGTCACGATCGTCAGTTCGGACAAGGATCTGATGCAACTGATCGAACCCGGACTCGATCTCTACGACACGATGAACGACCGCAAGCTCGGACGCGATCACGTGCTCGACAAGTTCGGCGTCGAGCCCGACAAGCTCGGCGAGGTACTCGCGCTGATGGGGGACACGTCGGACAATATCCCCGGCGTCACCGGTATCGGCCCGAAAACCGCCTCCAAGCTGATCAACGAATATGGCACGGTCGAGGCCGTGCTCGAGGCCGCGCCGGACATGAAAAAGTCCAAGATGCGCGACAACCTGGTCGAGCAGGCGGACAATGCCCGCATGTCGCGGCTTCTGGTGACGCTCAAGGACGACGTCCCGCTGCCCGAACCGCTCGAGGATTTCGAGCTGGACGGTATTCCCGAGGGGCCGCTGCGCGAGTTTCTCAACCATCACGGCTTCAAGTCGCTGCTCACCCGGATCGGCGGCGAAACGGCCAACGCCGAGATGGCACAGCACAGCGAGACGGGCGCCGAGGAGGGCGATGACGAGCCGCCGATCGACCGCAGCGCGTACGAAACGGTGACCGACGAAGCCGCGCTCGACCGCTGGATCGCCGAGGCGCATCGCATCGGCCATGTCGCCGTCGATACCGAGACCGACAGCCTGGAATCGGTGACCGCCAGGCTGGTCGGCGTGTGCCTCGCCACCGAACCCGGCAAGGCCTGCTATATCCCGCTCGGCCATGGCGGCGGCGACCTGCTCGGCGAGAATCCCGACCAGATCGATTTCGATACGGCGATCGCCAAGCTCAAGCCGCTGTTCGAGGATCCCGCCGTGCTCAAGATCGGCCACAATCTCAAATATGACATGGGCGTACTCGCCCAGCACGATATCGTACTCGCGCCGATCGACGACACGATCGTGATGAGCTTCGATCTCGAAGCCGGCATGCACGGCCACGGCATGGACGAGATCGCCGAGCGGTTCCTCGGTCATCAATGCATCACGTTCAAGGATGTGGTCGGGACCGGCAAGAAGCAGATTTCCTTCGCCGAAGTGCCGCTCGACAGAGCCACCGAATATGCGGCCGAAGACGCCGATGTGACCCTGCGGCTCTGGAAGCGGCTGAAGCCGCGTCTTCCGGCGGACAGGGTGACGCGCGTCTACGAGCTGGTCGACCGGCCGCTGATTCCGGTGATCGCGCGCATGGAATGCGCGGGCATCAAGGTCGATCGCGAGGAGCTGGCGCGGCTGTCGGCCGATTTCGCCGAGCAGATGGAAGCGACCGAGCAGGAGGTTCACGCGATGGCCGGCGAACCGTTCGCCATCGGCAGCCCGAAACAGCTTGGCGAAATCCTGTTCGACAAGATGGGGCTGAAAGGCGGGCGCAAGGGCAAGTCCGGCGTCTGGTCGACCGACGTCAACGAGATGGAGCGCCTCGCGCGCGACGGCGAGCCGATCGCCCGGAAGATCCTCGACTGGCGACAGCTGTCGAAGCTGAAATCCACCTATACCGACGCGCTGCAGGCGGAGATCAACCCCAAGACCGGACGCGTCCATACCAGCTACAGCCTCACCGGCGCGCAGACCGGGCGGCTGGCCTCGACCGAGCCGAACCTGCAGAACATTCCGATCCGCACCGAAATCGGCCGCAAGATCCGTTTCGCCTTCGTCGCCGAGCCCGGCAACGTCCTTCTCGCCGCGGATTACAGCCAGATCGAGCTCCGGCTGGCCGCGCACATGGCCGATGTGCCGGCGCTCAAGGAGGCGTTCGAAGCGGGCGAGGATATTCACAACCGCACGGCGCAGGAGCTGTTCGGCGAGGTCGACCGCGACACGCGCGGCAAGGCGAAGACGATCAATTTCGCGATTCTGTACGGGATATCGCGCTGGGGCCTGGCCGGGCGGCTCGAAATCACGCCCGACGAAGCGCAGGACATGATCGACAAGTATTTCGACCGTTTCCCGGGCATCAACCAATATATCACCCAGACGCTGACCGCGGCGCGCGAAACCGGCTTCACCGAAACCCTGTTCGGGCGGAAAACGCATTTCCCGCGCCTCAGAAGCAAGGTGCAGCATGAGCGGCAGGGCAGCGAACGCGCCGCGATCAACGCCCCGATCCAGGGCACGAGCGCCGACATCATCAAGCGGGCGATGGCGCGAATGGGGCCCGCGCTCGCCAGGGAAGGCCTGGATGACGTCAGGATGCTGCTCCAGGTTCATGACGAACTGGTCTTCGAACTGCCTGAAAATCAGGTGGAATCCGCCTCGGCGGTGATCAGTGACGTCATGGCGTCAGCCGCCGAGCCGCTCGTCAGGATCGACGTGCCGCTCGCCGTCGATATCGGTACCGGCCCGAGCTGGGGCGCCGCGCATTGAGCTGTCCTGACAGGCCCGCGCCATGGCGGATGTGAGGAAGACGCCGCCGCCGGATCTGTCCGCGCTCGCCAGGGGCGGCCGGACCAATCTGTTCGGTTTCATCCTGCGGCTCGCCGCCCGCATCCCCTTCCTGTTCATCGCCGGGCGCTGGTACGGCGCGGAGGCGCTCGGCATTTTCGCCTATGCCGTCATCGTCGTCGAGTTCGCGGCGCAACTTTCGACGCTGGGTCTCAAGCGGGGCCTCGCGGAACAGCTCTCCAAGACCGATCGGCCGCATGTCGACGTCATCTGGGATGCCATGCTCGCCGGGTTCGTCGCGTCGGCGATCGCGGTGGCATTGCTCGTCGCCTTTCCGCAGGCGATGTTCCCGAACAGCGAAATCCAGGGGCTGGAGCGGCTGCTGCCGCTGACGATCTTCGCGCTGGCGGCCTCGGACATCGCGCTCGCCGCGCTCGCCTATCGTCACGATATCGGCGCAACGGTGCGCGCCCGGGCGATCGTCGAACCCTGGACGATCAGCATCGCGGCCTTCTTTCTCGCTTTCTATTCGCTGCGCGACGGGCTGATCCTCGCCTATGTGCTCTCGATGATCGCGGCCCTGGTCGCGTCGCTCTGGCCGCTGTTGCGAACCTATGGCGTGCCGCACGGCTGGCGGCCGCATCCGGTGCGGCTGTTGCGGCTCGCCTGGGCCAATCTTCCCATGGCCGGCGCGGACGCGATCGAATGGGTATCGCGCCGGCTCGATATTGCGATACTCGGCCTGTTCTTCTCGCCCGCCATCGTCGGCATCTACTATGTCGCCCAGCAGCTCGCCTCCCTGCCGCAAAAGCTCAAGACCAGCTTCGATCCGATCCTCGGCCCGGTGATCACCCAGAATCTGCGCGACGGAAACCGCGCGGCGGTGGCCAAGCAGGTCCGTCAGGCCGGCTTCTGGATCATCGCCGCCCAGGCCGGAGTCGCGCTGGCGCTCGGGATTCCCGGCGAAGCGTGGATGGGGCTGGTCGGCGCCGCCTTTGTCGGCGGCACCGGAATTCTGGCGTTCCTCCTCGCCGCCGAGGTCGTGGCGGCAACGGCCGCCGTATCGGAAGGGGCGCTGGTCTATGTCGCGCGCCATCGCAACCTCATGATCTCCTGCTTCATGCTGGCCATGCAGGCCGGGCTGACCGTCGCGATCATCCTGATCATGCGGGAGAATGGTCTGCCCGAGCTGTACCAGGCGACCGGCCCCGCCATCGCCCTGATGCTCGCGCTCGGCATGGCGTCGATCATGAAAGCGCGGCTGCTCTCCCGCCTGCTCGGAGCGCCCGTCAGCCCCTGGCGCTGGGCCCTGGTCTGGGCGGCGGGCACGGCGACCGTTGTCGGCTATGTCGCGACCTTCACGCCTGAATGGACGGAATTGCTGATCGGCGTGCCGGCGGTCCTGGCCGCCTATTGCGCCATCATCTGGTATCGCGGCTTCGGCCCGGACGACCGGATCCTGTTCAAGATGGGCAAGCGCGAGGCGGCTTGACCCGAAGGACGGGATCGAGCCGGAAATCCTGACAATTCAGTGCCGGAAGTGCCGCATCCCGGTAAAGACCATGGCAAGACCCGCCTCGTCCGCCGCCGCGATGACTTCGTCGTCGCGGATCGAACCGCCTGGCTGGATCACGGCGGTCGCGCCCGCCTCGACCGCCGCCATCAACCCGTCGGCGAAGGGGAAGAAGGCGTCCGAGGCGACAGCCGAGCCGATCGTCCGCGGTTCGCCCCAACCGCCTTTTTCGGCTGCGTCCCTGGCTTTCCACGCCGCGATGCTCGCCGATTCCAGCCGGTTCATCTGCCCCGCGCCGATTCCCGCCGTGCTGCCGTCCTTGGCATAGACGATCGCGTTCGATTTCACATGCTTGGCCACCGTCCAGGCGAACAGGCAATCGGCCAGTTCGCGGTCCGTCGGCTGCCTTTTGGTGACGACCGTCAGATCGTCGCGCGCGATCCGCCCATTGTCGCGGCCCTGGAACAGCAGGCCGCCGGCGATCGTCTTCATCGTCAGGCCCGGCCGCGCCGGATCGGCGAAATCGCCCGTCAGGAGCAAGCGCAGATTCTTCTTCCCGGCGAAGATGGCGCGCGCTTCTTCATCGGCGTCCGGCGCGATCACGACCTCCGTGAAGATGTCGGTGATCGCCGCGGCGGTTTCGGCGTCCAGCGGCCGATTGAGGGCGACAATCCCACCAAAGGCCGAAACGGTGTCGCAGGCGAACGCCGCCTTGTACGCATCGATCGCCGAACCGGCGGCCGCGACGCCGCACGGATTGGCATGCTTGACGATCACGCAGGCGGGCTCGGCGGTATCGAATTCGGAAACCAGCTCGAGCGCCGCATCGGCATCGTTGAAATTATTGTAGCTGAGCTCCTTGCCCTGCAGCTGCTCGGCTTGGGCGATCCCGTTCGCGCCCGGCATTTCGGGTTCGTAGAGCGCCGCCGCCTGGTGCGGGTTCTCGCCGTAGCGCAACAGCTGTTTGCGGCGGACGGGGATCTGCAGCCGCTCGGGAAACTGCTCGCCCTGATCGGCAAAGGCGAACCAGCTCGCGATCATCGAATCATAGGCGGCCGTCGCTGCAAAAGCCTTTGCCGCCAAACGCTTGCGAAAATCGAGGGACGTCATGCCGTCATCGGATTCGAGCACGGCGACCAGTTCGCCATAGTCCGCCGGATCGGTCACGATCGCGACATGCGCGTGATTCTTCGCCGCCGAACGCACCATGGACGGTCCGCCGATATCGATATTCTCGATGATCTCCGGCCGATCGGCACCGCGCGCCACGGTCGCTGCGAACGGGTAGAGATTGACGACGACCAGATCGATCGCGCCGATGTCGTGCGCCTCCATCGCCGCGACATGTTCGGCATTGTCGCGCACGGCGAGCAGGCCGCCATGCACCTTGGGATGCAACGTCTTCACCCGGCCATCCATCATCTCCGGAAAGCCGGTCACGTCCGATATGTCCCGCACCGCGAGCCCGGCCTCGCGCAACGCTCTCGCGGTGCCGCCGGTCGATACCAGTTCGACGCCGTGGCGCGCGAGCGCCTGACCGAGCTCGGCCAGGCCGCTCTTGTCCGAAACGGAAAGCAGCGCGCGGGTGATTTTGACCTGTGTCATGAGGAATCCTGTTGAAAAACCGATATGTCGAAGGGCCGGCAGGCGTATGGAGAATCGCGGGCTTCCTTAGCGGCCTAGCCGGCGCGACGGAAGAGCCAGCCGATGGTCGTACCGCCGGGCGCCGCCTCGCCGGCCAGCACCAGTTGCTTGGTCTCGCACAGCCGCGACTTTTCATCGACCCAGACGCTGTCGTCGATCATCAGGCCGGTGCCGCGGCACCGGAAATGCCAGGCCGGTCCGCCCTCGACGCGCAGCAGCGCGCCCATATTGTCCGCGGTCGGCGAGACATCGACTCCCGCCCCCAGATGGAAGCGGATGGCGAAGGCCGCACCGTCCGACTTGTGGCGGCCGCCGGGGAGCAAGACATCCTCGCCGCGCAGTTCGTCGCCATCCTCCGAGAGGCCCAATTGCCGTTTGTGGACCAGGCCGAACCGCTGGACATAGCCGTCATGGCTCGCCTCGAGCCGCACGATGCCGTTGCGTTCCCGCCGGTTAAGTTCGACCTCGACCACGCCGCGCCCGAGCGAACCGTCGGGATTGAGCGCCGTCGAATTGCTGTCGGCGAGGGTCAGCGTCGAATGAGCGGCGGTGGTCCGCAGCCCGTCCGCGAAATTCTTCGGCAGCGCCGTGCCGCCGGCACCGCCGCAATTGACGACGATCCGATGGGCGCCATGCGACATTTCGAACGCCAGGGTGGACGCGCACCCGCCGGTTTCGAGACGCATCGAGGGCGGCGGCGCGGCATCGACGACGAGTACCGTATCGCCGGCTGCCATGCGCTGATAGCCCCAGTCGCGCGCCTTGCGCAGCGGCAGGGCGCGATGGCCGGTCGCCTCGACCGACGCCGCGATCCGGCGGCCCGGGATCGGCGGACCGCCCTGCCAGCTGGAAAGGCCGCCATCGCCGAGCGTGACCCCGAGCAGCGCCGGGACGGCGAAGGAGAGGGCGGAATCGAATGTCGCAGGGAACTCGATTCGCCGGGAATCATAGGCCGCCCGGAGCATTCCGAGCGTTTCGACCAGCGCGAGCTGGGCGACCGGCGACCGGCAGTTGATCCCGCCATCGGCGGTCAGCGCCTGGGACAACGCGCGTTCGAGACCCGCCTCGCCGCGCGCGACGCGCGGTTCGCCGCCCTGCACCAGAAGTCCGGCGCCGATCACACCGGCCCAGGCGCGTATCTGGGTCAGCCCGGGGCTTTCCTTGGACGCCGCCCGATCGAGATGGCGCGCGCCGCGGGCCAGCGTATTGAGGACCGCCGATCGATAGACGAGATCGTTCGACGACAGGATCAGCGGCGCATAGCTCGTCCACAGGAAAATCCGCTGGCCCCACATTTCGGGACGCCAGCCCGCCTCTGCCACCTTGCCGCCATGCGCCTCGAGCCAGTTGCGCATCAGTTTTTCGGCGATCGGCGCGATTTCCTCGCGCGAGCCCGCCGCGGCGAGATCCCGCAGCCATTCGAAACTCTGCAGGTAATCGGCGAGACCCGCCGATACGTTGAGCGTGGCGAAATCGAGATCGGCGAGGGCGATTTCCTGACCGTGGAAGAGGGCGCGGCCCTCCAGCAACGATGCACCACGCGTCCGGTCTCCCTGTATCGGATCGTCCGGCACCGCGACGAGCTTGAGGGGGAATTTTCCGCGCAACCGCAGCCGGTGCAACGGCGTGCGCCAGACCATGTGGCGGAACCGCGTCGCCAGCCGCTCGGACAGCGACAGCCCGCCATCGTCGAGGCGGATCAGCCGCCGCCCCTTGTCGATACCGTCCCGCGATTCCTCGGGCATGTCGATCCGTCCGGCGACCGTCATGCGCCCCTCAGCGCGCGGATATTGTCCGCATAGCGATCGGGACCGCCGCGGAAGGTGGCGGTGCCGGCGACCAGCGCATCGGCACCCGCCGCGATCGCGCGGGGTGCGGTTTCAGGGTCGATCCCGCCATCGACTTCGAGATCGATCGCCTTGCCGATCGCATCGATGCGCGCGCGCACCGCCTCGATCTTGCGAAGCTGGCTCTCGATGAAGCTCTGCCCGCCAAAGCCCGGATTGACGCTCATCACGAGGACGAGGTCGATATCCTCGAGCAGATAGTCGAGCGTGTCGACCGGCGTCGCCGGATTGAGCGAGATGCCCGCGCGCTTGCCGAGCGACTTGATATGCTGGACCGTCCGGTGGACATGGGGGCCGGCTTCGGGATGGACGGTGATGGTGTCGGCGCCGGCTTCGGCAAAGCCGTCCAGAAAGGCATCGACCGGCGATATCATCAGATGGACGTCGAACGGTTTGTCGGTGTGGGAGCGCAATGCCTTCACGACGCCGGGTCCGATGGTCAGGTTGGGGACGAAATGCCCGTCCATCACGTCGATATGGATCCAGTCCGCGCCGGCTTCGTCGATCGCACGGACCTCTTCCCCCAGCCTGGCAAAGTCTGCGGAAAGGATCGAGGGCGCTATGCGGACAGGCCGGGCCATAATCGCGCAGACTTAGGAGAGGGCCGCGAATCGGGCAAGCAGGCGAAGCGGCCCGCGAAGACTATTTGGGGATAAGATGCGCAGTTTGCGCGATCAAAGCCTAGCTGTGCCGAAAACGGACAAGAAAAAAGCCGTCGGCGCCGCCCGGATCCGCGATCTGACCCGGCAGAATACGAAGCCAGCCCTCGGGCGACGGAGAGAGCCCGGCCGGCAGCATCGCCGGATCGACGGGGTCGATGGCGAAAGCCGGATGCGCGGCGAGGAAATCCTGGGCCACCGTTTCGCCTTCGGCCGGCTCGAGCGAACAGACCGCGTAGACGAGCACGCCGCCGGGCTTCAGCCAACGCAAAGCGCGGTCGAGCATCGCCATCTGGATCTCGGCGCTTTCCGCTATGATCCGAGGGGTCGCGCGGTAGAGGACGTCGGGGTGGCGGCGGAAGATGCCGGTCGCCGAACAGGGGGCGTCGATCAGGATGGCATCGTATCGCTCGGCCGTTGCCCAATGAAGCGCGTCCGCCGTGACCAGCTCGGCCGAAAGGCCCGTCCGTTCGAGATTGTCCGAAAGTCGCGCCAGACGACTTTCGGCCCGGTCGAGCGCAGTCACCCGCCAGCCCTGCGCCGCCAGCTGGAGCGTCTTGCCGCCCGGCGCCGCGCACAGATCGAGCGCCTGGCGGCCCTCGCCCGCACCGAACAGCCTGGCCGGCAGGGACGCGGAAATATCCTGCACCCACCATTGGCCGTCCGCATAGCCGGGCAGATCGACGACCGACGCCCGCTCGCAGCGCACATGGCCCGGAATCAGGCTCCGTCCGCCGAGCCGGTCCGCCCATTCCGCCGTCGCCGCTGGATCGGTAAGGGTGAGATCGAGCGGCGGGGGCGCGGCGATCGCGCGCGCCGCGGCCGACACCATGGCGTCGCCCCAGTTATCCCGCCAGCGCAGCGCCACCGGGTCGGGCAGGGCTGGGATCTCCGGCAGTTGTACGTCCTGCCGCGACAACGTGCCGAACACGCCGTGCGCGAGCCGTTTCGGTCCGCCGGCGAGCAGGGGCAGCGCGGTCGAGATGGCGGCATGATGCGGCGTACCCAGCGCGAGGGCCTGGGCGAGCGCCATGCGCAGCACCATGCGCGCCTTCGCATTGTCGGGCAGCGGCCGCTGGGTCGCGCTGTCGATCAGACGGTCATAGTCGGGAAGCCGGCGCAGCACTTCGCCCGCGATGGCGGCGGCAAGCCCGCGGTCGTCGGCGCGTTTCAGATGTCGGAACGCGCGGCCCATCGCCGCATCGACCGATTTGCCCTGGCGCAGAACGGCATCGAGCAGCTGCAGCGCCGCCCGCCGGCTTTCAACGCCCTGCGCCGCCCCCGGAACATCTGGCCCGCTCAGCGATCGCGCCCGTACGGATCAAGCGCGCTGCCGCGCCGCGCAGCCTCCTGGCCCAGCATCTCGCCGGTGCCGAAGGATCGCGCCGGGCCGCTGTCGATGACCGCGGCCATCTTTTCGAGTTCCGCGATCCGGCTACCGGTGTCCGGATGCGTCGAGAAGAGGCTGCGCGCCCCGCCGAACAGGGCCGGCACGATATAAAGCTGCGCGGCCGCAGGATTGCGATCGACGACCGGGTTATGGATCTTGGACGCGCCGTGGGCGAGCTTGGCCAGCGCCGTCGCCAACGCTCTCGGCTTGCCGGAAATTTCGGCGCCGCCGCGGTCCGCGCCATATTCGCGGGTCCGGCTGATCGCCATCTGGACGATCATCGCGGCGAACGGTGCGATGAAGACGGCGACAAGCGCGGCGATCCCCGCCCGTCCGCCGCCGTCGCGGAAGAAATAGCCGTAACTCGCCAGCATCGAGATCGCGCCGGCGATCGTCGCTGTCATCGTCATGATCAGCGTATCGCGGTTGCGGACATGGGCGAGTTCGTGCGCCATCACGCCTTCGATTTCGTCGCGATCGAGAATCTCGAGCAGGCCCGAAGTCGCCGCAACCGCGGCATTTTCCGGATTGCGGCCGGTGGCGAACGCGTTGGGATGCGGCGAATCGATGATATAGACTTTGGGCATCGGCAGCCCGGCCTTCTGCGCGAGTTGCTGGACGAGGCCATAGAATTCCGGCGCCGTGCGCGCGTCGACCTCGCGGGCATTGTGCATGCGCAAAACGATCTTGTCGGCATTCCAATAGGTGAAGATATTCATGCCCGCCGCCACGATCAGCGCGAGGATCATCCCCATGCGGCCGCCGAGCATCAGCCCGACACCCATAAAGAGCGCGGTCATCACCGCCAGCATGATAAGCGTTTTGAACTGGTTCACCTTGCGTCTCCGTCTTCAAGCCCCGAAATGGGGATTGGCAGGCAATTTGGCAATTGGAGGACGATATGGCTGGAAAACGCCCCGACTGGGTCAAGGTTCCCGCGCATCTATCGGAAAACCCGCCGGTTCCCGAGCCGAAAGCCGCCGAACCGAAAGCCGAACAGGGCGGCAAGGACGGTCTCGAACCCACGCGCTATGGCGATTGGGAGCATGAGGGCATCTGCTGGGATTTCTGAGGCCCTAGCGCTCGCTCTTCAGCGGACGCGCCATCAGCGCTTCGACCGTCGCATCGACCGACGTTGCGCCTTCGAGCATCGCGCAGACCGCCTCGGTGATCGGCATCTCGACCCCGGCATCATGCGCCGCTTCGCGCAGCACCGGGGCCGTATGCGCGCCTTCGGCGACCGTCGTCCGGTCCGCCAGCAACTCTTCGGCCGACCTGCCTTCGCCGAGCCCCTTGCCGAGCGAGAAGTTGCGCGAATTCGTCGAGGAACAGGTCAGCACGAGATCGCCCAGTCCCGATAGCCCGGCCAATGTTTCCGCCTCGGCGCCGCGCGCCAGGCCGAAACGCGTCATCTCGGCAAAGCCCCGGGAGATCAGCGCCGCACGCGCATTCTGGCCGAGCCGTTTTCCCTCCACGACGCCGCAGGCGATCGCCAGCACATTCTTGACCGCCCCGCCGATTTCGGCGCCGACAACGTCCTTCGACAGATAGGGCCGGAACGCCGAATTCGCGAGACGCCGGGCAAGCGCCTGGCCGAGTACCTGGTCCTCGCACGCCAGGGTCACCGCCGCCGGCAGGCCGGCCGCAACTTCGTGCGCGAAGGTCGGACCGGAGAGAACGGCGATCGGCGAGCCCGGATAGACCTCGGCCGCGACCTCGCTCATCAGCTTCTTCGACCCGGCCTCGATCCCCTTGGCGCAGAGGATCAGGGGCGCGAAACCGATCGAGGCGGAGCCGAGAATATTGCGGACATGCTGGGCCGGAGCGACGACCAGAATGGCGTCGCAATCGGCCAGGTCGTCGAGCTGGCTCGTCGCCCGGATCTTGCGCGACAACTGGATATTGGGGAGGAACAGCGGATTGGCGCATTGATCGTTGATCGCGCGGACGACCTCGCCCTCGCGCGCCCAGAGGATGACGGGATCGCCCTCCGCCGCCGCGCTCTGCGCCAGCGCCGTGCCCCAGGCACCGCCGCCGATGACGCCGATCGTCTTTATCGTCATGCCTTCACTCCTGCACCCCGGGCCTTAGCCGCATCGACGTCGAGCGGCCAGCGGGCGCGGGCCGGAATGTCGAGCGGATCGGTCAGGCCCGCGCGCAAACGCTCGGCCCCCGCCCAGGCGATCATCGCGGCATTGTCGGTGCACAGCCAGGGCGGCGGGGCAATGAAGGGCAGGCCCGAATCCGCGGCCAGCGCCTCGAGCGCCCGACGGATCGCCCGGTTGGACGCGACGCCGCCCGCGACCACCAGCGCATGGACGGTACCGATCGATCCCAGCGCCTTCGCTGTCCGGTCGACCAGACAGTCGATCACCGCCGCCTGAAAGCTCGCCGCTATGTCTTCGGGTGCATATCGGCCGCTGTCGCGCGCCCGCAGCACCGCCGATTTGAGCCCGGCGAAGGAAAAATGGGGTTCGGCGGTGCCGACCAGCGGGCGCGGCAGGGATACGGCCTCCGGGTCGCCGCTCTCGGCCGCCTTCTCGACCGCCGGCCCGCCCGGAAAACCGAGCCTCAGCAATTTCGCCGTCTTGTCGAAAGCCTCGCCCGCCGCATCGTCGATCGTCGTCGCAAGCCGCCGATAGGCGCCGACGCCCTCGACCAGCAGCAGCTGGCAATGGCCGCCCGACACGAGCAGCAGCAGATAGGGGAATTCCAGCGACGGATCGGCAAGCCGCGGCGACAGGGCATGGCCCTCGAGATGATTGACCGCGACCAACGGCTTGCCGCCGGCGAGCGCCAACGCCTTGCCCGTCATCAGCCCGACCATCACGCCGCCGATCAGGCCCGGCCCTGCCGTCGCCGCCACCGCATCGATATCCGACAAGGAAAGCCCTGATTTCTCAAATACTTGTGCTACCAGTGGCGTCATGACGTCGACATGGGCCCGCGCCGCGATTTCGGGCACGACGCCGCCAAAAGGCCGATGCGCCTCTTCCTGCCCCGCCAACGTATGCGCAAGGATTTCGCGCTCGCCCGTCACCAGCGCGGCCGCGGTTTCATCGCAGCTCGATTCGAGACCCAGAATGATCGCCATCGCCCTTCCCTGCCACCGCATCCCGGGCTAGCACAAGCCTTATGGACACTCCTCTCCGGCTCGGCACGCGAGGCTCGCCGCTCGCCATGGCTCAGGCCCATATGGTCAGGGCGGCGCTGATCGAAACGCACGGAATGGCCGATCGCGACATTGCGATAGTTACCGTCAAGACCACGGGCGACCGGGTTCAGGACCGGCCCCTGGCCGAGATCGGCGGCAAGGCGCTGTGGACGAAGGAGCTGGATCGCGCGCTTGGCGAGGGCGAGATCGACTTCGCCGTTCATTCCATGAAGGATGTCGAGACGATCCGGCCCGCCGCGATCGTCCTTGCGGCGAACCTCCCCCGCGCCGATGTGCGCGAACGGCTGATCGGCGCGGCCGACCTGGACGAGCTGCCGAAGGGCGCCAGGGTAGGCACGTCCTCGCCGCGGCGGGCGGCGCAGTTGCTCAACCTCCGGCCGGATCTCTCGATCGAGACGCTGCGCGGCAATGTCGCGACGCGGCTGGCGGCGGTCGAGAGCGGTGCGGTCGACGCCACGCTGCTGGCCGCAGCCGGACTGGACCGGCTCGGCCATGGCGATATCGGTACGGGCATTCCGGTGGAGACGCTGTTGCCGGCCGCGCAGCAGGGGGCGATCGGCATCGAAACGCTGGCGGAAAACGACGCGGTCCGATCGCTGATCGGCGCCATCAACGATCCCGAAACGTTCCATTGCATCGAGGCCGAGCGCGCACTGCTCTATGCGCTCGGCGCCGATTGCCATTCGCCGGTGGCTGCATGGGCGCATATCCGCGATGACGTCATGACCGTGCATGCCGAGCTGCTCCTCCACGACGGAAGCGACAGGATCGCCCTTTCCGCCGAGGGCCCGCCGCCCAACCGTCTGGAAATCGGCCGAAATCTGGGGCGAGCGCTGCTCGATGGCGCGAGTCCGGCAGTCCGGGCGCTGTTCGCGGGATGACGTCACGGCTTGTCGTCCTGCGCCCCGAACCGGGCTCCAGCATGACGGCGGATCGCGCCCGGAAGGAGGGTTGGGCCACGATAGTCATGCCGCTGTTCGAGGTGACGCCGCTGGACTGGGATCCGCCCGCGCCCGACGCCTTCGACGCGGTACTGATGACGAGCGCCAACAGCGCGCGGTTTGGCGGCATCGGGCTGGCCCGCTACCACTATCTGCCGCTATATGCGGTTGGCGCGCAGACCGCCGATGTGGCGCGCGCGTTCGGTTTCGAAACGATCATCGCCGGGTCTTCGGGCGTCACGGAGATGGCGGACCGGCTGCGCGCCGACGGCTTACGCCGCATCTTTCACCCGGCGGGCGAAGCGACGCGTCCCTTCGACGAGACCGGGCTCGCCGTCACGCGAACTCCCGTCTACGCCGCGACCCGTATAGCGCCGCCCGATCTGGCGGACATGGTCGACAGCGGCGATATCCTTCTCGTCCACTCGCCGCGCGCCGGCCGGTATCTGGACGAACTATGCGCAGCGCAAGCCGTTGCGCGCGGCGGGCTCTCGCTCGTGGCGATCAGCGAGGCCGCGCTCGCCGCGGCGGGACAGGGCTGGCGAACCGCCATCGCCGCCGAGCGGCCGACCGATGACGCCATGCTCGCCGCTGCATCCTCACTAGGCGGGGCCGGTGCGATCGGGTAAAGCATCCGCCCGGTGCGCTTGGCCGCACATATCTAAGGAAGCTGGAACCGCCTTATGCCGCGCGATTACGAGCCGATCGAAACCGAGGACACCCCGCGGCGATCCCTGATCCGCGTCCTCATCATCGCCGGCGTCGCCTTTCTGGGCGGGGTCATCGGGATGGGCTGGTTCCTCGTCAATTACGGCGGATCCATGGGCGTCCTCGCGGTCGAAGAGGAAGCCCCGGCGTCGCCGGAAAGCACCGCGGCGGTGGCGGCGCTCGAACGGCAGCTCGACGAGACCGAACTCGGAACGCCCGGAGCCCCGGTCGGCGAAGCGCCCGATCCGGCCGAGATCGAGGCCGATCGCGCCACCCTGGCCCGGCGCGTCGCCCAGCTCGAGGACCGGATCGACCGGATCGGCACGCGCGCGGGCGCGGCCGCCGGCAACGCCGATCGCGCCGAAGGGCTGCTGGTTGCCTTTGCCGCGCGCCGCGCGCTCGATCGCGGCGTCGCGCTCGGCTATATCGAAGGCCTGCTGCGCGAACGCTTCGGCCGGTCGGCTCCCGAAGCGGTGGCCCGCGTGATCGCGGCATCGCAGCAGCCGGTGACGCTGGACGGGCTGCAATCCCGCCTGACCGCGCTCGAACCGGCGCTGATCGGCATCGGCGAAGGCGAAAGCTGGTGGGATGCGACGCGCCGCGAATTCTCCGAGCTTTTCGTTCTCAGGGAAGAGGGCACGCCCTCGCCCGCGCCGCGCCAACGGCTTCAACGCGCCCGCGACAAGCTGGCCGTCGGTCAGGTGGATACGGCGCTCGCCGAAATCCTCCGCCTGCCGGGCCGCGAGGAGGCCGATCAGTGGATCGCCGATGCCCGCCGCTATATCGCCGCGCGCAACGCGCTCGACCGGATCGAGACGATTGCGTTGATGGAGCCCCGCATCGCGGAACGGCAAAGGCAGCGCGAGGAGGCCGCGCGCGAAGAGGCCGAGTAAACGCGCGACGCTTCCGATCGCGGTGTCCGGCGACCCGGCTGCGCTATTTTTCTCTGGCCCGCTCCAGAACACGCCGCGCCTGCAGCAAATGCGGTCGATCGAGCATCTTTCCGTCGAGACCGATCGTGCCGAGATCCGGATTGGCGGCGAACAGGTCGACGACCGTGCGGGCATGTTCGATTTCGGCCTCGCTCGGCGTGAACGCCGCGTTGATGACGGGGACCTGGGCCGGGTGGATCGCGAGCTTGCCTGTAAAGCCTTCGCGCCGGCCCTTCTCGCAATCGGCCTTCAATCCCGCTTCGTCCCGGAAATCGCCGTACAGGCTGTCGACGGGCTGGACGTCCGCCGCCACCGCGCCCGCCAGGCAGAGCGAGCGGGCCAGCCGATAGGTGAAACTGAGTTCGCCGTCTGTGTCGAACTTGCTCGATGCGCCGAGCGCAGCGGAAAGGTCTTCGGCGCCCCAGGTAAGGGCCGCGAGCCGGTCGCTCACCCCGGCATAGCTGCCCAGACCGAACAGACTGGCCGCCGTTTCGGTGGCGACGGCGCTGATTTTCGTCGCGCCGACCGGAATGCGCTGCGCGCCTTCCTCGGCGTCTAGCATACGGCGCAGCGTGTGGATATCCGCGCCGCTCTCGGTTTTCGGAACCATGACGCCATAGGGCCGCGCACGGATGATCGCGGCGAGATCCGCCTCGGCCAGACCGCTGTCGAGCGGATTGATCCGAACCCACAGCTGCGCGCGATCGCGATCGGCGTCCGCCACCGCGGCCGCCGCGGTTTCGCGAGCGGCGGGCTTGTTCGCTTCGGCGACCGAATCCTCCAGATCGAGGATGATCGCATCGGCCTCGCCGTCCAGCGCCTTGGCGATCTTCCGGTCGCTGTCCGCCGGGACGAACAGCCAGCTTCTGGGGATGGTCGGCATGGAAGCGGCGTCTATCCTTCCGCCATGTCGGGCAGGTCGATGATGCATTCCTGGATGCCGCGCGAGATGAACTGCCCGGCGGCCAGCGCCTGCGCTTCGTCGAGATCGGGGCGCAGGCGCTGCGCCTCCGCCTCGTCTTCGGCGATGGTCGCGATCACGAAGGCATGGGTTTCGGGCGACAGCCCCTGCGCCTGTTCGTCGAGACAGTCGCAGATATCGGCCGATAGATTGCCCTGCGCATTGCAGGCCGCGGCAAAGTCGCCCGGTCCGGGCGCCGTGCCGCCACCGCAGGCCGCAAGGCCGGTCATGGCGAAAAGGGCAAGAGCGAGCGGCGCGCGGGACGCGAGGACGGCATGCATATTCTGTCTCCCGATCGGTAGAGGCGATTGATTCGAGCCGGATCATGCCCGAACGACAGGGACCGCGCAAATGCGTAAAGCCCCTGATTGCCGGGCCATCCGCTTGACAGCGGACCGGCGATGAAACACGCCGGAACCGGTTCATTGTCCGCCCGCGACCCAGGTGCTCGCCCATGCTGCCCTCGCTGATCGTTATCGACGATTTCCTCCGCGATCCGCATGGCGCGCGCCGTCAGGCGCTGGCTCTCGATTACGATCCCGCCTTCAAGAAGGGCAATTATCCGGGGCTGCTCTCGACCAGGCCGCTCGCGATCGAGGGACTCGAGGCCAGCGTATCGCGGATCGTCGGCACGCCGGTAAAAGCCGATCCGAACACCAGCCACGGCCATTGCCGGCTGACGCTGAAGGCCGACAAGGGCCGCAGCGGCGTGCATATCGATCCGTGTTTCTATTCGGGCATCCTGTATCTGAGCCTTGACGAGCATTGCCGCGGCGGCACCGATTTCTTCCGGCACCGGCGAACGGGGCTCGACGCGGTGCCGAACGACCCGGCCAAACTGGCGGCAACCGGCTATGCCGACCCCAACCTGCTGATCGAGGATGTCATCAACACGGACACGACGAAGCCGGGCAAGTGGGAGCGCATCTCGCGCATCCCGATGCGGTTCAACCGGCTGATCCTGTTCAAGCCCTGGCAGTTCCATAACGCCGGGCCGGGATTCGGAACGAGTCCGGAGACCGGCCGGCTCGTCCATCTGATGTTCTTCGCCGCCGCGGGTTGACGCTCGACTCATCGCCGGCCCCGCGCCATACTCGGCCGTAACGATGGGGAGGACCATATGGCCGACAACAAGCCCGCCGAACCGCTCGATGCGATCCGCAAGGCGATGAGCGATCTCGAAGCGCGGTTCGACCAGATGTCGAAAGCGATCTTCAATACCGATCTTTTCGCCCGGTCGTCCGGGGTCGGCACCGAACTCGGCGCCAAGGTGCAGAAGGGCGTGTCCGATCAGATGTCGAAGAATCTCGAATTCTTCAACATGCCGAGCCGAGCCGATATCACCGCGATCGGCGAGCGGCTGATGACGATGGACGAACGGCTCGTGCGGATCGAGGAAGCGCTGTCGCGGATCGCGCCCGCCGACTCCAAAGCCGCATCCGGCCCGCCACGCACCCGCAAGGCGCCAGCGAAAAAGGCCGCGAAAAAGAAATCGGACTAGGCCGCGCATGGCCGAAGCATCGCGCAGCACGGCGGACGCCGGCGCCGGGATCGCCCGGCTCGTCGAGCGGACGATCCAGCGCAATATCAAGGGCCTCGAATATTTTGCATCGGCCGCGCCGCCCGTCGGGCTGACGGCCAAGGAGGTTATCTACAAGCGCGGCACGCTCAACCTCTATCACTACAAGCCCCGCGCCGAAGAAATCTACCGGGTGCCGATACTGATGGTGATGGCGACCACCAATCGCGGCTATGTGTTCGACATCGCCGAGGATCACAGCTTCGTCCGTTTCCTGCTCGATGCCGGTTACGACGTGTTCGTGATGGATTGGGACGCGCCGCGGCCCGAGGAAAAATCCCTGTCGCTCGACGATTATGCGAACCGCTTCATCGACGACTGCCTGAGCCGGGTGCGCGAGACGACGGGCGAGGAGGATGTGACGCTCGCGGGCTACTGCATGGGCGGCGTGCTCTCGACCGTCTATGCGGCGACGCATCCCGAGGCACCGATCAAGAATCTCGTCTGCTTCACCACGCCGATCGACTTTTCGCGGATGGAGCTGTTCGCGCACATGGCGCAGCGCCGATATTTCGACGTCGACCGGCTGGTTGACACGATCGGCAATGCCACGCCCGAACTGCTGCTGACATCGTTCGACATGCTCCGTCCCTCGGGCCGCGTCGCCGGACAGCGGATGTTGTGGGACAATATGTGGAACGGCGACTTCGTCGAGTTCCACCGCAAGATGGAACGCTGGAGCAACGACATGCTGCCGCTGGCGGGCGAATATTTCCGCGACACGGTGAAGAAACTGATGTGGGACAACCAGCTGCTCGAGGGCACGCTGGAGGTCGGCGGCCGGACCGCCGATATCGGCAATATCACGGTACCGCTGTTCCACGCTGTGGCGTTGCACGATCACATCGTACCCTACGAAGCGAGCAAGCATCTGGTCGCGCTGGCCGGATCCGAAGACAAGACCGAAATCACCCTCAAGGGCGGCCATATCAGCCTGATCGCCGGCCCCAATGCGGCGCGGCGGCTGTGGCCGACCCTGGACGAATGGCTGGCGGAAAGGTCCGTATAGATGGCAGACACGATAACCTTGGACGGGGCCTCCTACACTCTCCGCGCGATGACCGCGGACGACAAGGCGGCGATCTTGGCCTTTGCCGGATCCCTGCCGCCGCACGACCTTCTCTTCCTGCGGCGCGACATCACGAAGCGGAAGGTGGTCGACGCCTGGATTGCGCAGACCGAAGCGGGAACGTTCGAGACGGTGCTGGCGGAGGAGGACGGCAGGATCGTGGGCTGCGCGGCGCTCTATACCGATCCGCTCAGCTGGTCGCCCCATGTCGGCGAGGTGCGCGTGCTCGTCGCCACGACCGCGCGGCAGCACGGCCTCGGCCGGGCGCTCATCGAACGCTGTTTCCGCATCGCGCTCGGCAAGGGCATCGGGAAACTGACCGCGCAGATGACCGTCGACCAGAAGGGTGCGATCACCGTGTTCGAGGAACTGGGTTTTCGCGGAGAAGCATTGTTGCGCGACCATGTATGCGGCGCGGACGGCGCGTTGCACGATATCGTCATCCTGTCCTGCGATGTCGAACGCGCCACCGGCCAGCTCGAAGCACTGGGCATGGCCGAGCAGGTCTAGGTCCGCCGGCCGCTTTCGGCGCGCCTATGCCGTGCGGTCGCGGATGAAGGCGCCGATCTCGGCGATCGATTCCCGGCCCTCGTCGACAAGGGGATAAAAGGCCTGGAAGACGTGAACCATATCGTCCCAGACCTTGATCTCCACATCCACCCCGGCCGCCTCGGCGCGTTTGGCGAGATCGGTCGAATCGCTGAGCAGCAGTTCGGCATCGCCGGCATGAATCAGCAGCGGCGCAAGGCCCGACAGGTCGGCCAGCAACGGCGAGGCAAGCGGATCGGCGGTGCTCGCGGCGCCGATATAGCGCCCGACCATCACCAGCAGCCGGTCCCGCACGATCATCGGATCCGCATCGGCCCGCGTCCGAAAGGACTCCCCGGACGCGCGCATGTCGGTCCATGGCGACAACAGCGCGGCGCAGGCCGGCTGCGGCATGCCGCGCTCGCGCGCCGAAAGCATCAGCGCCAGCGACAGCCCGCCGCCGGCCGAATCTCCGGCCACGGCGATCTTCGACGGATCGCGGCCCCGTTCGAGCAGGGCCGCATAAACGGCTACGGCATCCTCTACCGCCGCGGGGAACGGATGTTCGGGGGCGAGGCGATAGTCGACCGCCAGCGCCCGGACGCCGGACGCCTTGGCGAGCGCCGCGATCAGGTTGCGATGGGTCGCGATCGAGCCGACGCAATAGCCGCCGCCATGAAAATAGAGCAGCACGGCATCGTCCCGCGTCGCGTCGTCCCAGATCCATTCGCAGGGAACGCCGCCCAGCTCGACCGCTTCGCCATGCTGCACCTGCGACGGAAAGGCGGCGGCCATCTGCTCCATCGCGGCCCGCTGTTCGGCGACCGGCGGTTCTTCCTCGGGAATGGCGATCATCTGAACGACGGCTTCGATCTGCGCCTTGGACATCGTGTTTCCTTCCTGCGTGCCGGCCTCCCGACGATAGCCATCCGGCTTTAGCCCTGCCAAGAAAAATCAGGTGGACTCAGGTCCGCGATTTCGCGACCACGAAACGGTCTTTTCGCACCCGAAACAAGGATCCCAGTCATGGCCGACGAAACCGAGACCCCCGAAAACCAGCCGCCCGGCTACGAGCCGCCCGCCATCTGGACCTGGGACAAGGCGAGCGGCGGCCGCTTCGCCAATATTAACCGGCCGGTCGCCGGGCCGACGCACGACAAGGAACTGCCGGTCGGCGAGCATCCGATCCAGCTCTATTCGCTGGCCACGCCGAACGGCGTAAAGGCGACCGTGATGCTCGAAGAGCTGCTGGCGCTCGGCCATGACGGCGCCGAATATGACGCCTGGCTGATCAATATCGGCGAGGGCGACCAGTTTTCGAGCGGCTATGTCGAGATCAATCCCAATTCGAAAATCCCGGTGATGGTGGACCGTTCGGCACCCGAACCGCAGCGGGTGTTCGAATCCGCCTCGATCCTCGTCTATCTCGCGGAAAAGTTCGGCGCCTTCCTGCCCGGCGAGCTGAAGGCCCGTACCGAAACCTTCAACTGGCTGTTCTGGCAGATGGGCAGCGCCCCCTATCTCGGCGGCGGCTTCGGCCATTTCTACGCCTATGCGCCGATGAAGATCGAATATGCGATCGACCGGTTCGCGATGGAAGTGAAGCGCCAGATGGACGTGCTCGACCGGCATCTCGCCGACCATGAATATATGGCGGGTGCCGACTATACGATTGCCGATATGGCGATCTGGCCCTGGTACGGGGGAATGGCGAAGGGCGTGCTCTACGATGCCGCCGAGTTCCTTCAGGTGCAGGGCTATACGCATCTCAACCGCTGGGCCGACCAGATCGCCGAGCGCCCGGCCGTCCAGCGCGGCCGCATGGTCAACCGCGTCTGGGGCGAGCCGGAAACGCAGCTGCCCGAACGGCACGATGCCGCCGATTTCGAAACGAAGACGATGGACAAGATGATGCCGAAGGAAGACGCGGCCGAATAACCGCGCATCGCGCGGCTCCGTCCACCCGACCGGAAGAAAATGGAGCGGGCGAGGCGATTCGAACGCCCGACCCCAACCTTAGCAAGGTAAGGGCTACCTGTCACCAGCCGCTCTCATTGTTATTACAGTTACCGGATTTCTGCCACTCCCGAAAACCTCGTGTTATCAGTGTTTCTAGGCGTTATCGGCATTTAATCCGGTTATCTGTGGGGATTTCGTGGGGAAATTTGACGGCTTGATTCTGCATGGTGTAATGGGAATCCCCACACATTCCCCACTAGAAGGAAAGCGCCGATGGCACAACCCCCACGACCGCGCGGACGGCCTAAACGCTATGCGAAATATGACGAGCTAGAGGCGTCACTGCCAAAGGTGATGGCCAAGCGCCCGCTCTATTGCGATGGCATCGGCCTGTTCCGTGGTCAGAAGGCCTATACGGTATGGGTCAAGATCAAGATGACCCGTGGCGGCGAATATAAGGGCCGCGCCAAAAAGCCCGGTGAATATGTCGAGATCAAGCTAGGCGAACGCTCGTCATGGACATGGGAGCAGCTAGAGCGAGAACGCGACCGCCTCCAAGGCTTAGCTGATCGGGGTGAGCCACTTATAGCAGAAGCATCGGCCACCTTTGCAGACCATGCCGACGATTGGCTTGCTCGCAAGAAGTCGACCATCAAGGGTTATGGCGTAAGCAAGGGTCATGTCGAAAAACAACTGAAACCGGTTTTCGGCGCAAAGTCTCTCGACACAATTACCGTTGGCGGTGTCAATAAGTGGATTGCAAAACAGCTTTCGAGCTTGAAGCCCGCAACCGTTCAGCGCCAGTTGAGCACGTTCAATTCGATAATGAATGATGCCGTCCGTTCTGGCGATCTGGACAAAAATCCCGCCAAGGATGCGGACAAAATACGGGGGATTGAATCTCGCCAGCGTTTCGTCACCGATGAAGAATGGGACGCCATACTAGAAACCGCCGACACAATCGAAAGCGAGAAAGAGGCCAGAGCCGACAACCAGCCGAACGAGAAGCGCGGTTGGCTTAGGGACTATGTTGATTGGGCTTACCAGTCGGGAATGCGGCGCGGCGAGATCGTCAAGCTGGCTTTCTCCGATATCCGTGAGTTGGAGCCGGGGCATACCGTTGTCGAAGTGACCGGCACGAAGAACAACACGTCTCGTTTTGTTACCTGCACCCCTGAGATGCTGGCGATTATAGAACGCCTAAGGGGTTTAGAACGTGAGGCGGATGATGACAGGCTTTTCCCTCTCTCTCTAACCACCGTCAAACGCACTCTGACGAAGCTATGGAAACGGTGCGGGCTTGAGGATGTCCGCTTGCACGACTTACGGCGAACTCATGCGACCAAACTGATGGGCATGGGCGTTGACCCAAGGACCATTGCAGGGCGCATCGGCCACAGAGGCACGGATATGCTGGCCAAAGTTTATGCGGTTGACCGTGGCGACAAAGAAGCCGCCGCGATGTTTCACGCTTCCAGCAAGAAAGCGGCACCGGGCAAGGCGAAAGCTAACCGCGAAGGGGCCGAAGCCGAACCACTCGAACGTGCAGAGAGAGGCGATGAACACTTGGCAGCGCCGGAAGGCTATTGGCCATTCGATGATGAGGCTGAATGATAGCCTACCCAACAACATGCCGTAGGTACTGCTGCCAAGGCCCCCCGATCCTCGGTTAAGAGATCATACTGCTACATACATAGAGGTTCGGTCAGTCCATTTTGGCCTATTGTGAGTTGCGCGGCTTATGGACTCCTTGCGACAGCTCCCCCTAAAAGCACATCGTGAAAGGGGGGTTTTGTGAGCAAAGGCGATCTACAATTTTTGTCAGTCGATGACGTTGAGCTCGACCGCGAAAATCCGAGGATTTTGGCGCTACTAGAAGATACTGATTACACGGGCGAAATAAATGAAGCCAGAATTGGACTAGCGCTAGATGCCGCCGCGTCGGGAAACGACGGGAAGGGCGAAACATCGCCGCGCAGACTAAAGCGCTCGATCAAAAATACTGGCGGCATTTCTCAGCCCATTCACGTGATAAAAGAGAATGGGAAACATAGGTGCATCGACGGCAACACTCGGCTGTATATATACAGGGAGCTGCGAGACGAGGACCCTAGCGGCAATTGGGAAAAAATACCGTCGCTAGTATATCAGGATGCCCAAGACATTGAGATCGAGACTATCAGATTGGGCGCGCATTTAGTTGGCCCGAGGCAATGGACGCCATATTCAAAAGCAAAATATCTCTACGAACTGAACCACGTAAAGGAGTATCCACTTTCAAAGATAATCGATCTCGTCGGCGGCTCTGAAAAAGACATCCTCCAGTCAATCGAAGCCTTCAAAAAGATGAGAGATCATTACAAACCTCTTTTCAGTCCAAACGAGACGTTTCGTCAGGATAGATATTCGGCTTTCAAAACCTACGAAGAAAGCCCCAAACTGAAAGAGGCAATGGTCAAAACTGGTTTCGACTATGATGATTTTGCGTCATGGCTCAAAGAGGAGAAGTTCAAGCAACTAGGCCAAGTGCGAAGCCTATCTCAGGTCTTGCTAGATGATGCAGCGCGGTCCAAATTTTTGAAAGAAGATATGAGCGCGGCGCTCAAGGAAGTGGAAAAACCAGAGGCCAATAAAGAGCTTGAGAATGCGACCATCCCCCAACTGTGCCGTGCTCTGAGAGACAAGCTTCGCATAATCCCGCACCGGCAAGTGCAAGAGCATGAAAAAAACCCTGATACTAACGATGTAAGGTTCATGACCGAGGCAGCCGGCGAGCTTGCGAACTTGCTGCATTCGATAGGTGTCGACCTCGATGAGATCGTAGAAAACATCGAATAGGATGTCTGGTGAGTCCCAAGCCCACCGGGATTTAGTGAAGTTTCTGGCCAAAGAAATTTTGGACAGACATGGAGCTGACCCCGATTGCGTGTTGATGGTAGATCACGAGGAATTCGGAACGGATCGCCCAACCCGCCTTTTCAATTCAGAGCCTGACGTGCTCCTTGTGCGGCCAAAGTCGGCTCAATATTTTGTCGGCGAGGCTAAGACCTGCGGAGACTTAGTAACACAGCATTCAAAGCGACAAATTTTTGGTCACATAGAATATCTGCGTTATCACAAAGGGCGCTTTTATCTCATGACACCCTTTGTATGCGGAAGGTCGGCAAGGGCACTTGTCGAAGAGACTTGCGAGGCAGTTGGTGTCGATCGATCGATCGCAAAGGTTCTTTGCTATGGCTGATGAGCGCTTTGGGCTCGTGCGCCCTGACGGTTTAAACCTCAACGCAATCCACAATAGCTTCCCCTATCAGCTGGACGCAGTCGAGGCCGTCAAAAATCACAAATTTGCGGCATTGTTTCATGAGCAGGGCTTAGGCAAAACGAAGATCGCGATCGACCTTTCGCTCGAATGGCTTCGAAACGACGTAGTCGACACAGTTTGTTTCGTTACGAAGCGAGGCCTCGTAAAAAATTGGGTGGAGGAAATCCGGTCGCACGCCCACCTTGAGCCATCTATTTTGAACCAAGATCGAAGGGCGAATTTTTACGTACTAAATAGCCCGGCAAGGTTTGTCGTTCTTCACTACGAGGTACTCAAATCTGATAGTAAGAGGATTGAGCTATTTCTGCAGAGTAGACGGGTGGGGGCGATCCTCGATGAGTCCCAGAAAATCAAGAATCCCTCTGCCGCGTTGACACAAGCCTTTTTGAACGTGCGAGAGCAATTCGTGCGCCGGATCATCATGACCGGCACTCCAATAGCGAACCGACCCGAGGACATCTGGTCGCAGATATTCTTTCTAGATGGCGGAGCGGCCCTCGGCACGGATTTCGACAGCTTTCGCTCAAACTTGAACCTCTCGAATGACCTTTGGGAAGATGACAAAAAGCGCTCGCTATTCGAGCAAAATCTCTCAGGAATATTCGGTGCAATCGACAGTTTTACGGTACGGGAAACCAAAAATTCCGCTGGGATTGATTTGCCTTCTAAAAGAATAACAAACATCCCGACTGCATTGGAAACCGAGCAGAGGTTACTCTACGATAATATCCGTCTGGAGCTGCGCGCTGAAGTGCTCAAAGACGGAGAGGTAGTCGAGGAAGACGCAGAGGTTGTGCTCAAACGCCTTTTGCGCTTGGTGCAAATTGCTTCAAATCCGAAATTGATCGACGAAGGATATGAAGGCACTCCCGCAAAAATGACGGAGCTCTCGAAACTGCTTCGAGACATCGCGGCTGTGGATTCGAAGGCGATAATCTGGACCAACTTTGTGAAAAATGCCGATTGGCTAAAGTCAGCACTTTCGCGGAGTCAATCAGTTGCGGTCGTGCATGGCGGCTTGCCTATCGACGTAAGAAACCAACAGATTGATCTATTCAAAAATGACAGCAAATACCGCTTGCTAGTCGCCACGCCCGGTGCGGCAAAAGAGGGGCTCACGCTTACGGTGGCAAATCATGCGATCTTTTTCGACCGCTCTTTCAGCTTAGACGACTACCTGCAGGCCCAAGATCGCATACACCGTATATCTCAGATGAAGCGTTGCTTTATCTGGAACCTAATCGGGGAAAATACAGTGGACGAGTGGGTTGACCAGCTTTTGATTGCCAAGCGAACAGCGGCTAGCTTGGCACAGGCCGATATTACCGAAGAACAATTTCGGGACCACATGTCATATGATTTTGGGCGGCTAATCCGAGAAATTATTGATCCACAATCGCTTCAGGACAATCACAATGGCTAATCAAAAAGGTGATTTCATGAGGATTAGGGGAGAAGACTTCCCCACCGACACGGCCTTCGTAAGCCAAAAGAAGCTGCTCTTTTATCCTGAGAATCCGAGAATTTTTTCTTTGATTGGTGCTGGTGAGAAGGTGCCTGATCAGGATGCAATCGAGAAGAAGCTCCGTAGTCTTGAGCATGTCCGAAGCCTGAAGGAGGACATTAAGGACAATGGCGGCCTGATGGACCCCATTATCGTCAAGAAGGGGGATATGGTTGTCCTCGAAGGCAACAGTCGGCTGGCTGCTTTCCGAATTCTCGCTGAGCAAGACCCGGTAAAGTGGGATGAAATTAGGTGCACATTGCTGCCGGAGGACATGCCCGAGGACAAGATTTTTGCATTGCTCGGACAGTATCACGTCAAAGGCAAAAAGGACTGGGCCCCTTATGAACAGGCAGGTTTCCTATATCGACGGCACAAAGATCATGGCGTCGAGATAAGCGCCATAGCGAGTGACCTCGGCCTCAAACAGAATTACGCAAAACAGTTGATCAAAACCTACCAGTTTATGATCGATAAAAATGACACGGATCGCGACCGCTGGAGCTACTACTACGAATTCTTGAAATCAAAGCCCATAGCTTCGGCCAGACAAAACTACCCGAGTTTTGACGAAACCATTGTTAAAAAAATTAAAGCAGGCGATTTTCAGAAGGCAGCCGACCTTCGAGACAAGCTGCCGGTCATATGCAAATCGCCTGCAAAAAACGTAAAGAGGTTTCTTGAGGGCATCGTTGACGTGGATGAAGCATACGAAAGAGCTCGTTACGCTGGCACAGATCATGTCGCGCTACAGCGCGTAAAGCGATTCCGGGCATGGATTGGCCAGCCAGATACGGAAGAAGATATCTTGGCGGCGAACCCTAGCGTCATCAACAAGCTTGAGTTTCAATTGAAGCAACTCAAAAAGACGCTGACCTCGGTTCATTCTGCAGTTGCAAAGAAAAAAGCCGGGGGTTGAGGCCTTTCCGACAAGCCCGATCGACGGATCGATATTTTGTTGCTATGCACTGAATGCGAGCCGGAGGTTGCCGAATGTCGAGAGTCCTGAATTATGGATAAAAATATCCTGCTCATAGAGCCTGCGTACAAAAACAAATATCCTCCCCTCGGCCTGATGAAAATTGCGCGATATCACGGCCCAGAGGGAAAGCGGGATAATGTTGTTTTCATAAAAGGGCAGAACGATCTCGCTTTTGAGAGGGCTTGGGATCGGGTCTACGTCACATCACTGTTTTCATTTGAATACAGCCGGATCGCACAATCGATTGATTTCGCTCTAGCAGCTGCGAACGGCCATGCGGACAAAGTCTTTGTGGGCGGTATCGCCGCCTCCCTTATGCATGAGCGATTTCTTTCTGAGCCTAGGTGGCAAGGCGTCAGATTTATTAAGGGGCTCCTAGATGGGCCGCCTGCCGAGGCGCTGCAACTGGATGAATTGGCCGGTGAACTTTATTCTGACGATTATGGCGGAACTCCTATCGAGCGCCTAATCCCAGATTACAGCATCCTTGAGCAAATTGACTACGAGTATCCGGTCCGGGATGCCTATTTCGCTTACACGTCGCGCGGCTGCATCCGAAAATGCAAATTTTGCGGCGTTCCTAAGCTGGAAGGTATGCAGAGGGACGCAGATTCTCTGACAGATTATGTGAAGGGAATTGATGAGTTTTACGGTCCCAAGAAGGACCTGATTCTTATGGACAACAACGTTGTCGCGAGTCCTCGTTTCAAAGAAATCATTGCTGAGATTCGGGACCTAGGTTTCACGCCGGGAGCAAAGTTGATCAGACCCGAAAATGGTTCAAGACCGGTCAAGCGACGGGTAGATTTTAACCAAGGCGTCGATGCGCGCATCCTGTCCAAGGACCCGATGTATCTTCGTGAACTCGCCACAATTTGCCTCAAGCCCCTTCGGATTGCTTTTGACCATCTGGGTCTGAAAAAGCCCTACGAACAGGCGGTAAGAATCGCCCACGATAGTGGGCTCCACGAACTATCCAATTACATGCTCTACAACTTCCATGACAGCCCAGAAGACCTATTCGAAAGAATGCGGCTCAATGTCTCTTTGAATGAGGAGTTGGACGTCCGGATTTGGTCATTCCCGATGCGATATCAGCCAACCGATAGGCCCGACCGCGGCCATATCGGCGAGCGGTGGACCAAATATGAGTTGCGATCAATGCAGATAATTTTGCAAGCAACACATGGCGTTGTCAGCGGCGAGCCGGAATTTTTTAAACGAGCATTCGGAAACGATTTTGGCGAGTTTCAAGAAATTCTCATGTTGCCTCACGATATGATTTTTTATCGCGACTGGTTTGAAAAACTTGGAGGCCAAGCTGAATTTGAGCAGTTCAAGAAGGAATTTTTGAAACTGAGCGATGACCGAAGATGCGAGTTGATTCAGCTCCTTTCAACGAAACACCCAAGAGAGTATCCAGAGCTCATCGGTGATGCGGAGGACGATCAAATTCGGTCTATTCTCCGATTCTATCTGCATCGACCAAAGACGGAAATGGCGGAAAAAGTTGCTGCGGGAGCAACGCGTTCAGAGAGTGAGTTGGTCCCAGAAGATGAGCGCGTTGAAGACGCTTCGCTTGATGAATGGGAAGACGAAGAACAGCCAACATCAATGGCTTTGGGAACGCGAGAAGCGGCATGAATGTTGCTCAAAAGATGGCCTCGGCTGACAAACTTCGCCCAGTTGTCGGGAAGGATGTCATAGAGCTGCTAACGTCAGCAATGTACGTCGAGCCGCTTACGATATACCGGGAATACATCCAGAACGCCGCTGATGCTGTTGCCGAGGCGCGCGAATATGGAATTTTGAAAACCCGTGAATCTGGAAAAGTTGAGATCACTTTCTACCCCGAAAACAGGGAAGTAGTGATACGGGACAATGGGGCAGGAGTTCTTTCCAAGGATTTTGGTGCAAGGCTTACCTCGATTGGGGCTAGCGCGAAGCGAGGTGAAGGGCTGCGCGGATTCAGAGGAGTCGGACGGCTTGCTGGACTGGCGTTTGCAAAAAAGCTGACTTTCGTGTCGTCAGCCGCCGGTGAAGCTTCGGCGATGGCGATGCATTGGGATTGCTTAAAGTTGCGGCAAGCTTTGCTCGATGCTGATGACCGCCGGGACTTGGCGGAGCTTATTGCTGACATTGCTTCGCTTGAGAATATCGCTGATTGCGGAGCAGAGGACCATTTTTTCGAAGTTCGGTTAGCGGGCGTCGCTCGAATCGGAAATGACGATCTTATGTCGCCGGTCGCCGTGCAAGCGTATTTATCTGAAGTGGCGCCAGTCTCATTTTCTGACGGGCTTTCGGCCAAAAAGGATGTCGAAGAATTTCTTTCGCGCCACTTTGATTACCGCCCGCTTGATGTTGAGGTGGATCACCAAGTGGTTCGAAGGCCATACGCAGACAACATCGAACTGAGCGGAGGCCATTCAATCAACCTGGGGGAGGTAGAGCTTTTCAGTTTGCCTGCACATGACGAAGGTCTAGCGGCTGTCGGCTGGATCGCCCACCACTCCTATCTAGGCTCTATACATCGCAGCCTCCGACTGCGCGGGTTAAGGGCAAAGGTTGGTGGAATGCAGGTCGGGGATGAAGCAATTTTTTCCGACATTTTTCCAGAAAGCCGGTTCAACGGCTGGGCTATTGGTGAAGTCCATATAGTTGATGACCGGATTAAGCCAAACGGTAGACGAGATGATTTTGAGCGCAACGTCCATCTCACAAATCTCAAGAACCAGCTTTCGCCACTAGGGCGTAAGATTGCAGCTCGCTGTCGGAGTAGCTCGGCGGAACGTAATCGTAAGCGAAAGATAGAGCTGGAACATTCGCACATTAGCGAGAGTTTCGATATTATTTCACAGCATAGCATGTCGAGTAACCGACTTGAGGGGGTCGCCCTATCGATTGATATGGCTTTGGAGCGCATCGAACGAGAGTTGAAAGGTTGCGATCCAGAAGGCGAGTTTCGGCGTTCTGAAGAGGCAAAAATCGAAAAAATTCGGCGGAAGCTTAACGACATAACGGCAGATATCGGAAAAGCGTCATCGCCGCTCGATAGACTGCCGGGTAAGCGCCGCGAGATTTACGAAGATGTGTTCGGCCTCATCTACGAGTGCTCACAAAATCGATCTCACGCCAAATCACTTATCGACAAGATTCTACATAAACTCGCGCAGTAAGGCCGGTTACCGATCCTCCGTAAGCCTGTCGGAGATAATTCTGATGGCGATGGATATAGGGCAAAATAGGGCGGACTACCGCTGGAAAGACCTACCAAATCGCCCTTTGTTCATATTTATCCCATTTTATATTAACATTCTGAAATGTCAGGGTTATTCCGAGAGTCAATAGGCTATAACGGCCTGTGATATAAGGATTTTTCTTGACAATACGCCGTTTTCGTGTTATACTTATAGGTAGATAGGAAAGATAAAAGTCTATCAGGCTCTATCGTCATGGAATCGCTTTCCCGCGCCAGTAAGAGCCCCCCCTGAAAACTAGATAAGGAGAAGCTCATGCTAATTGAGCCAGCATTTTATACGGATAAGGATGTCGCCCGAAGGCTCGCGCTGTCGCCAAGCTGGGTAAGGGGTCAACGACACAAAAGGCGAACCGGCCAACCACATATCCTAGATGTAGATGCCCGCTATATCGGCACCTGCCCTCGCTACCTGAAAAGTGAAATCGACGCCTTTGTCGAAACGCTAGCGGCTTAGGCGGAGAGACTAATGTATTTTGACCATGATTGGTCGCAGGGGCTACCTGCGGTCCGCTCACCGTTGCCCGAACAATGGCTAGCCGACTCCCTAAACTGGCCTGACAACAAACATGCAAAGAACGATGCGCCGCCGAAAGTGGGGACATGGTTCGACGAGGCGATCGACCTTCGAGAGCCGCACGGCGATGAGATCGCTAGTCGGGTTTTGTCCCTGATGAACGAGGTTGAAAAACGTAAGCGAAAACTGCCGCTAAGGGGTTTACGCAACCGCTACACGCTGGTCAGGAAGCTCCTAGCTAACGGTGTTCGCTGTCACCTCCATAGAGAACCGGCGCTGGTTGCCTACTTTCGGAAAGCCGATGCCTATAGAGACAAGCCTCAGTGGCTGTCAGGTGAAGCGATAGCCAAGGCAGTGAAGCTACTTCGGCAAGCCGAGTTGGTTTCAAGTAATCGCGGGTTTCGCGGCACTAGCTCGACATATCAGGTGACAGAGCGCCTCATGACCATTGCCGATGAGTGCGGCGTATCCGGGAGCAGCCTTGTTATCAACGTGCCGCCAGAGCGCCTCATTCGCCTCTACGGCCCCAAGCCGGAACGTGCGCTGGAGCATTTCATCCCGACACCTGATACCGAGCACTGGACGGCGCTATTGGAAGCCTACAACGGCTTTATCGCTCTGCAAGACGTCGCCATCGAGCTAACCGAAGATGAGAAGCGATCTTGCGTCGCCCATCTCAATCGACAGCTGGAGAAACGAAAGCGCGAGGGCAGCAAGAGCGGGCTTCCCTATATTCGACCGGAGCTGTTTCGGACGGACCTGTGCCGCGTCTTCAACAATAGCTCTTTCGAGCAAGGCGGTCGCCTATATGGCGGCTGGTGGATCAGTATGCCGAAAACGCTGCGGAGGAAGATCACAGTTAACGGACAACCAACAATCGAACTCGACTATTCGGGCTGTGCGATCCGAATGCTCTATCACGAAAGGGGTATCGACTATCGTGATGACCCATACTTTTTGGAACCTGTAGCCAAGACAGCTAGCGCGGAAGGTCTGCCGTATGCCTATTTCCGTGATGCCATCAAAGACATGATGCAGGCGATGATAAATGAGGATGACCCAAATAAGCATCCTGAGCAAATTAGGATCGAAGGCTTCACGTTCAGGCCTCATTTCAAGCGAGATGAGATTATGGCGATGATATTGGATAAGCATGAGCCTATCGCTGACTCCTTTCGCACTGGCGCTGGCCTACGATTGCAAAAATCAGAATCCGATTTGGTTTTGGAAATTATCACGTCACTCAAAGACCAAGGCATTCCAGCCCTTCCTATCCATGACTCAATAATGGTTTCAGAAGGAGAGAGGTTGTTGTTGGAGGAGGTAATGAATAACAATTATCTCCACAAATATGGATTTAGACCAATTATCTCAAATATCTAATTAGCCCTATTCAAATTCTCTTCATATAAGGGAAGGCGTAAAATTAGTATTGTTTGATTATTGTCTTAGTATTTAACTCCATCACCGTTATCCACGGCGCTGATAAGCTCTCAGAGAGTCGTAGAGCGCAATCTTTATGTTTGATGATGCCTGGTGGGCGGAAGCTCTAAATCGTCGCTGACGGCGCTCTCAGAGACTCATTGGTTCGCAGTTTATTGGCAGCGGCAACATCCGTCCTGGCTCATCACGCAGAGAGGGATATTCCCGGTGTCGCCCGAATGCGTCAGTAAAGAGCGGCAGACTCAAAAGCGAATGTTGGGAAACCCCGAGAACTGTCCGCTGGCGCATGTGCCCACCATGCGAATTGAGTCCCGTAAACTTGGGCCCAAAAACCAGCGGAACGCGCCACTCTCTCTGTTGATGTCTAGCCATTCTTGGTTTTCACCATTCTCGTCTTGGTCGTTTATCAAAAGAATGGTTGTGGGCGTCACCCTTCCGATTGGCTTTGTCTCATTGCAAGGACCAGAACAAAATCGACCTTCCTCTAAGTCAATTCTATACCGAAGCACCAGATCATCTTCAAATTGCTCCTGCCTCTCGCCGTCGAAATAGGTGCCTCGAACCGTGCAATCCAAATCGAAAGCAGTTGCGGTTGATGCCGATGCGGCGGGGTTGAGAGACGAAGCGAGAATGGCACAGGCTAGCGCATTTCTCTTCAATTGAGTCATCACCAGCCCTCACCTTCGATCCTGTTTGCGAACGACCAATCATCAAATGAGATATAATAGCCCGTGGACTGATAGTAATCAAACTTGGCCTAACCTCTCCGATGAACGAGAGGGAGTTATTGGCTGAATTGGGACAGCGCATTCGGGCGCAACGCAAAGCCATTGGGCGGACGCAAGAACAACTGGCCTTACTCGCCAATGTTGATCGCTCCTACTTCGGCGCTGTCGAGCGTGGGGAGCGCAACGTTACCTTCACCACGCTTTGCAGGCTATGTGCTGCGCTACAGTGCGACGTTGCGGCGTTGACCAACGGCCTGCCGCCTATCGAGCAAGGCTAATCAAAACGGCCAATTTTTTGAAATTTTTCTCTCGGATGAGAGGCCGGTCATTACCGTCTCAGCTCCGAAGGCGTTCCACGGTATACCCCCTACCCCCACCCCCTTCGATTTCTGAAACAGAAAGGCGATTGCCAATGCACCACGGGCGTCGGGGGGCACTGCGGTTGAAACGTAATGACGCGAGCCGCCGCACTATAATGGTCTTTTAGGACAGCAATCAGTGGGGATATAGTGGGGCGATCATTGCGCCCGCACTCGCCGTTACAGCTAAGTCATTGAGAAAAATGGAGCGGGCGAGGCGATTCGAACGCCCGACCCCAACCTTGGCAAGGTTGTGCTCTACCCCTGAGCTACGCCCGCTCGGCGCTCTTCCCGATAGTGGCAAAGCCTTGCCATCCGGTGAAGAGGCGGCGCAGCTAGCATGAGGCGCCGAACGGGGCAAGAGGAAAGGGCAAGAAATCCTCCCCCTTGGGTTCTCCGTCCACGTCCCCCATATATGGCCGAACCTTTCCTGCAGGAGTCGAAAGATCGTGGCCACGCAACTGGGACTGACCGAAGATCAGAAGGCCGAAGTCGAAAAATTCCGGACCGATGTCGTCGAGCCGTCGATGAGCAAGCTCGTCATCCTCGATTTCTGGGCGGAATGGTGCGGACCCTGCAAGCAGCTGACGCCGATCCTCGAAAAGGTCGCCGCCGATTACGCGGACAAGGGCGTTGTCCTCAAAAAGGTCAATGTCGACGATGACAAGTTCATCGCGTCGCAGTTCCAGATCCAGTCGATCCCGACCGTCTATGCGATGTTCCAGGGCAAGCCCGTCGCCGATCTCGGCCAGGCGCGCACCGAGGGCTCGCTGAAGCAGATGCTCGACCAGATTCTGGCGCAGCTGCCGATCGAGAGCGACGAGAAGCAGCAACAGGCCGAAATCGAACCGCTGATCGAGATGGGCGAACAGGTGCTGTCCGAAGGCGATGGCGAGCGCGCGCTCTCCATCTTCGGCCAGATCATGGAGATGGCGCCGGCCGAGCCGAAGGTCATCTCCGGTTTCGTTCGCGCGCTGGTCGCGATGGGCAAGACCGACGAAGCGAAGGAGATGCTGGCCCAGATTCCCGAGGACGTGGCCAAGGACCCGGCGATCGCCCGCGCGCAATCGGCGGTCGATCTCGCCGGCGACGCGACCGAGACAGAAGACACCGCCCCGCTCCAGGCCAAGGTGGATGCCGATCCGAACGATCACGACGCGCGCATGCGGCTCGCCACAGCCCTGATGGCCAATGACGAGCGCGACGTGGCGGCCGATCATCTCTTCCATATCATCGAAGCCGACAAGGACTGGAACGAAGGCGCGGCGCGGCAAAAGCTGCTCCAGCTGTTCGAAGTGGTCGGACTAGAGGACGAATGGGTGGCCGCGCAGCGCCGGCGCCTGTCGGCAATCCTGTTCGGCTGATGGCCGAAAGCCCGATCCGTCTGTCCATCTTTCCGCTCGCCGGCGCGATCCTGCTGCCGCGCGCGCAACTGCCGCTGCATATCTTCGAACCGCGCTACCGGGCGCTGGTCAAGGACGCGATGGCGCGCGACCGGCGGATCGCGATGATCCAGCCGCGGGAGGAAAACGGGAGCGCGCCGGCACTGTTCGATATCGGCTGTGTCGGCAAGGTGGCCGAGGTCGAGGCGATGGACGACGGCCGCTTCAACCTGATCCTCGAAGGCCTGACCCGGTTCCGCATGGTGCGCGAACTCGATGTGACGACGTCGTTCCGGCAGATCGAGGCGATGACCGAGGAATTCGGCGACGATGCCGTCGTCGAACCGCTGTCGATCGCGATGCGCGGCGGGCTGATCGACGAATCGAAGAAATTCGCCGTCGCGCTCGGCTATGCAGTGGACTGGGAGGCGGTCGACACGCTGGACGACGAGACGCTGGTCAACATGATCGCGCAGGTCGCCCCCTTCGACACCGTGGCAAAACAAGCGTTGCTCGAGGCGGCGACGATCGACGACCGTTCCGAACTGCTGATCCAGTTCATGCAGTTCTTCCGCATGCACCAGCAGGCCGGCGGGGACGATCGCGCGACGCTGCAATAGGCGCGGCCGGTGGGCGAGAACCGGCTCGATCCGAAACTGCTCGAGATCCTCGTCTGCCCGGCGACGCGTACGCCGCTGCGCTATGATGCGGACGCCGGCGAACTGATATCGGAGGCGGCCGGCCTCGCCTATCCGATCCGCGAGGGCGTTCCGGTGATGATCGTCGAGGAGGCACGGCGCATCGATGGCGAGCGCGGTACGGATTGAGCGGCTCTGCAGGCACCAGCATGTCCAGGGACCCGGATATCGATGCCGCGCTCGTCCGCCTTCTGGTCCAAGATCAGTTTCCGCAATGGGCCGAACTCACGATACGCCCCATAGAGCCCAGTGGATGGGACAATCGGAACTTTCGGCTGGGCGACGACAAGATCGTCCGTTTGCCGAGCGCGGCGCACTATGCACTGCAGGTCGAGAAGGAGCAGCATTGGCTGCCGAAACTGGCGCCCAAGCTGCCGCTCCCGATACCGGAGCCGTTAGCGATGGGGCAGCCGGGCCACCGCTTTCCCTGGCATTGGTCGGTCTATGGCTGGCTCGATGGCGAAACCGCGCAGCAAGCCGAGATAACCGATTCCCGGAAATTCGCCCGTTCGCTCGCGCAATTCATCCGTGCCTTGCACCGGATCGACAGCGGTAACGGGCCGCGTCCGGGCGCGCATAATTTTCATCGCGGCGGGCCGCTGATGATGTACGACGCCGAAGCGCGCAGTGCGATTGCGGAGCTCGCCGACGAACGCGATGCGGAGGACGCCATGGCGATCTGGAGCGCCGCGCTTGGGTCGCGATGGGACGATACGCCGCGCTGGCTGCATGGCGATCTCGCACCGACGAACCTGCTCGTTACAGACGGCGCTTTGTCGGCCGTCATCGATTTCGGATGCTGCGGCGTCGGCGATCCGTCGTGCGACCTGGCGATCGCTTGGACGTTCTTCAACGCCGAGCAGCGCCGCGTTTTTCGCACGGAGCTCGATATCGATGACGATACATGGCGCCGCGGCAGCGCCTGGGCACTCTGGAAGGCGGCGATCGTATTGGCCGGCCTTCCCGGCACGAACCCATCCGAACGCGACACGTCGGGCACAACGCTTCGTAGGATCCTGGAGAGTCGCGATCTGACTGGCGGTTAGCCCGCCTGGGACTGCGATCACGCCGCCTGCAGGGCCAGACGCTTCAATTCCTTCGCCAGAAAATCGAGCACCGCGCGTATCCGGGGAACGTCGCGCAGGCGCTCATGGGTCAACAGCCAGAGGCCCGAACCATCGCCCCGGCGCGGCGGCAGGCAGCGGATCAGGTCGGGATCGCGATCGGCGAAGAAGCTCGGCATGACGGCAAGCCCGCCGCCCGCGCGAACGGCTGACAATATCCCGGTCGCCGTCGCATGGTGCATCGCAACCGCATCCTCGAGATCGTTTTCGCGCAGCCAGTCGCGGTAGATGGGCCAGAAATTCTCGCCGCCGCCGCCGATGAACACATGGTTCGCCAACTCGCCCGCGTCCAGCGGCACGCCGTTCGCCTCGGCATAGGCCCGGCTGCAATAAACGCACCAAGGATCGTCGGCGATCCGCCGGCCGATAAGCCCGGCGCCTTTCGGTTCCTTGCTGTTGCGGATGGCGATATCGGCTACGCCCGCCGCAAGATCGCGCCGTTCCTGCGACGTGTCGATCTCGATGCGGATCGCCGGATAATCGGCGCGCAGGCGGTTCAGTATCGGCGGCAGGACCGTCTCGGCATAAAGATCCAGCGTCGTAAGCTTTACCGTACCGCTGATGTCGCGCGCCTGCGACGCCGCCCTTTCGGCAAAGTCCGCAGCGGCGACGTCGACCGCCCGCGCCCGCTCGAGCAGCGCCTCGCCGACCGGCGTCAGCGCATATCCGGCCGGGCTGCGCTCGAACAGGGAGAGGCCGAGATCCCGTTCGAGCGCCGTAATGCGCCGCGCGGCAGTCGTCTGGCTGACTTTCAGAATCTTACCGGCGCCGAGCGTGCTGCCGGTCTCGGCGACCGCGAGGAAGAAGCGCAGATCGTTCCAGTCGAACATTCGCCTATTCTGCACTTTTGCAGAACGCCCGCGCAACATCGTTTATCGTTTCAAATTGAAACTTATGTTAGTCGCCTTGGTGTCGGAGCGAACTCCCCCATCCCCTCCCCGAAAGGACCAAGACCATGAAAACCTTTACCGCCCTCCTGATCCCCACCGTCCTCTTCTTCGGCGCCGCCGCCGCGCAGCCGGGCATCGCCCAGGCCGCAACCGCCCCGTCGGTCACGGTCAGCCATGCCGATCTCAATCTCGCAAATGCGGCCGACCGCAACGTGCTGCAGCGCCGCCTCCGGGCCGCCGTCCGCGAAGTCTGCGGCACCGGCTTCGGTTTCGATCCGCGCAGCCAGAACGCCGCCCGCGAATGCCGGGAGCAGACGCTGGAAAGCATCGCGATCCCGGTGTCCGGCCTGTTCGCGTCGGCCGAATAGCCCCTCCGGGACACTCTCCAGTCCCGCCCATTGCCGCCGCTCCGGAAACGGGGCGGCGGTTTTTTGCGATCAGACGGTCACGCCGCGCAGCAACAGCGGCAGTTTCCCGCTGCTGCCCCGCGCCTCGTCGACGAAGCGGCGCTTGAGCGGCGGGATGCGGTCGACGGCGGTCATGCCGAAGCGGCGAATCCTGGACGCCGCCTTGCCGGGTACGCCGAACAGCCGCGTCAGTCCGTCGGTCGCCATCGCGACCATCAGCGTGTCGAGACTACGCCAATTTTCATAACGTTTGAGCAGCTGCGCGTCGCCCGGATCCATGCCGAGCCGGACGCCCTCGACCAGCACTTCGGCAAGTGCCGCGACATCGCGGAAACCCAGATTGAGACCTTGGCCGGCGATCGGATGAATACCGTGCGCGCTGTCGCCGACCAGCGCCAGCCGCTCGCCGGTGATCGTCGCGGCGTGGTGAAAGCCGAGCGGATAGGCACCGCGCGGGCCGGCCAGCGCCAGTTCTCCCAGGAAACTGCCCATCCGCTTCTGCGCTTCGGCCAGAAAGGCGCGCTCGGACAGGCCCAGCATCGCCGGGCCGTCCTTCTCGTCCACGGTCCAGACCAGCGCCGAGCGATGGCCGTTCGCATCGTCGAGCATCGGCAGCAGCGCAAACGGGCCCGCCGGATAGAAAATCTCGTAGGCGATCGCGCCATGCGGCTTTTCATGGTTGATCGTCGCGACGATGGCGTGGTGTCGGTAGCTCCAGCGCGCGACGCGGATGCCGGCCGCCTCGCGCGTCGGCGAACTCCGGCCCTCGGCGCCGATCAGCAGCGATCCCTTCAGCACCGTCCCGTCGTCGAGCGTCACCGTGACGCCGCCCGGCTCGCGCCGCACGTCGACGGCGCTTTTCGCCATATGGAGCGCGATATGCGCGGCCTTTTGCGACGCTTCGAATAGGGTAGCGCGCAGCAACCGGTTTTCGAACATGATGCCGAGGGGTCCCTCGCCCTCGCCGGGCCCGAAATCGAGGCGGCCGGGCGCAAGACCGTCGCTCGCCCGGATCGAACCGATCGCGCAGCCCTTGCCGTCGAGCGCCGCGCCGAGGCCGATCGCGTCGAGCATGTTCCAGCTCGCGCTCGCGACCGCCGAGACCCGCCCGTCGTAACTGCTGTCGAGCAGCGCTTCGGTCGGCATCCGGTCGATCACCGCGCTCGACAGCCCGTGCGCGTCCAGCGCCAGCGCCAGGGTCTGGCCGACCAGACCGCCGCCCAAAATGATGACATCCGTCCGATTTACGCCGTTCATCGCCATAGGGACTCGCTTTAACGCAGCGAAAGCGGGCCGCATAGCCGCTTATGCTTGACGGCGAGTCCGGCGCAGGCGCATTAGGGTCAACCGAGGAACAAATTGCGCACAAAAGGCGGGAGGCGCGAGATGGCACAGGGTGGATTGGCAGCGCAAATGCCGGCCTGGCGCGAAGCGATGCGGCGCGCCGCATCGCGCTCGACCGCCTTGCTCGTCTCGCTCGGCCTGCTGATCCTCACCACGCTCGTCGCTTTGGCGCTGGTCAGCTATCGGCCCAGCGACCCGGCGCTCAACACGGCCGCCGAAGGCCCCGCGCAAAACCTTCTGGGCGGAGTCGGCGCCTATGTGTCCGAAGCGCTGCTGATCCTGTTCGGCCCGCTCGTCGGGCTGCTGCTGCCGCTCGTCGCGCTCGTCGCGCTCCGGCTCTGGCGCGATGCACCGCTCGGGCGCTGGCCGCGCTCGGCCCTGTTGATCGCGGTCGCCGTCATGCTGGTCGGTTCGGCGCTCACCCTGTTGGCAGGCGCCAGCATACGCGGACTTCCGTTGGGCTGGGGCGGCGTGCTCGGCTATGGTGGCGGGGCGCTCTTCGCCGGGCTGCTGGGCCTGATCGGCAATTCCGATCTCGCCCGCTATCTGGGCTGGGCGCTCGCCGCGCTGCTCGGCGGCGGCGGGCTCTATCTCTGGTATCGCGGTCTCGCGTTCGACGAGGAGGAGCGCGCCTTCCTGTTCCGCCGCGCCGACCGGCCGAAGCCGGTCAAGATTACCGATGCGCGCGACACGGCGAAGAAAGCGCCCCAGCCGCGCAAGAAGGTCGCTCCGCCCGAACCCGAAGCGCGCGCGCCGGTGATCACCGACCCGAAGGCGGGCCGCGCGCCGGCGGGCAAGAAGCCGCGCCAGCGCTCGCTCAACCTCAATTACGACCTGCCGACGCTCGAGCTGCTGAACCCGCCGCCCGACGAACGGGGCCAGGCGCTCGACAAGGCGGCGCTCGAACGCAATGCGCGGCTGCTCGAATCGGTACTCGACGATTTCCATGTGAAGGGCGAGATCGTCGAAGTGCGTCCGGGCCCCGTTGTGACGATGTACGAACTCGAGCCGGCGAGCGGAATCAAGGCGAGCCGCGTCATCCAGCTCGCCGACGATATCGCCCGCAACATGTCGGCCATCTCGGCGCGCGTTGCCGTAATCCCCGGGCGCAGCGTGATCGGCATCGAACTGCCCAACCAGCACCGCGAAATGGTCGTGCTCTCCGAAATGATCGCGAGCGCGGCGTTCGAGGATAATACGGCCAAATTGCCGATCATCCTTGGCAAGAATATCGCCGGCGACCCCGTCATCGCGGACCTCGCGCCGATGCCGCATTTGCTCGTCGCGGGCACGACGGGGTCGGGCAAGTCGGTGGGGCTCAACTGCATGATCCTGTCGCTGCTCTACCGGCTGACGCCCGAGGAATGCAAGCTGATCATGATCGATCCGAAGATGCTCGAGCTCAGCATCTACGACGATATTCCGCACCTGCTCTCGCCGGTGGTGACCGAGCCCGCCAAGGCGGTCCGCGCGCTCAAATGGGCGGTCGAGCAGATGGAAGAGCGGTACCGGATGCTCGCCTCGCTCTCGGTGCGGTCGCTGCAGGGGTTCAACGACAAGGTGCGCGCCGCCAAGGCCAAGGGCAAGCCGCTCGGCCGCCGGGTCCAGACCGGCTATGACGCGGATACCGGCCAGCCCGTCTACGAGGAAGAGGAGCTCGAATACGAGCCCCTTCCCCAGATCGTCGTCGTGGTCGACGAGCTCGCCGACCTGATGATGACGGCGGGCAAGGAAGTGGAGTTCCTGATCCAGCGGCTGGCGCAGAAGGCGCGCGCCGCAGGCATCCATCTGATCATGGCGACGCAGCGCCCCTCGGTCGACGTCATCACCGGCGTCATCAAGGCGAACCTGCCGACGCGGATCAGCTATTCGGTCACCTCGAAGATCGATTCGCGCACGATCCTCGGCGAACAGGGGGCCGAACAGCTGCTCGGCAAGGGCGACATGCTCTACATGCCGGGTGGTAAGCAGATCGCCCGCGTCCATTGCCCGTTCGTCTCCGACGAGGAGGTCCGCCGCGTCGCCGATCACTGGCGCGAACAGGGCCAGCCCGAATATATCCAGGCCGTCACCGAGGAACCCGAGGACGGCGGCTATACGTTCGACGGCCAGCCGACCGGCGAGGATTCCGCCGAGGACCAGCTCTACCGCAAGGCCTGCCAGATCGTCGCGGAAAGCCAGAAAGCCTCGACCAGCTATATCCAGCGCCAGCTGCGCGTCGGCTACAACAACGCCGCGCGGCTGATCGAGCGGATGGAGGCGGAAGGCAAGGTCAGCCCCGCCAACCATGTCGGCCGCCGCGAAGTGCTGATCGATCTGGAGGGCAATCCGGTTTAGCGGCCGGCCTGTAATGCTGAACGCCCGGGAACTTTGGGGTTCAGTCTGCATTCAACGCGGAAAGCCGATTACCCACCCCGACCACCCCAATGCATGGATACACGGATAGACATATGCACCGCCTTACCGCCCTTGCCCTGGCCGCCGCGCCGCTCGCGCTGACCACGAGCGCCCTGGTCGCCCCGACGCCCGCCGAAGCGCAGCAGGATGTGCTCGCCCAGGTCCAGCGTCACCTTCAGGCCGTGAACACGATGCGGGCCGATTTCGTCGAGACCAATCGCGCCGGCCAGTCGGTGCGCGGCGAGATGTTCCTCAAGCGGCCCGGCAAGATCCGCTTTTCCTACGAGCGGGGTGTCAATATGCTCGTCGTGTCGGACGGCCGCGCGCTCACCTTCGTCGACTATGACGTCCGCCAGGTGCAGCGCTGGCCGATCGGCGATTCGCCGCTCTCCGTGCTGCTCAACCCCGACCGCGACCTGTCGCGGTTCGCGCAGGTGGTAGATTCGGGTCGCAGCAGCGAAGTCCGCGTCCGGGCGCGCGATCCCGAACATCCCGAGTATGGCACGATTACCATCACCTTCCTGCGCAACCCGTCGGCTCCCGGCGGGCTGATGCTGCAGGGCTGGACGGTGCTCGACTCCCAGAACAACCTCACGACGATCAATCTCGCCAATCAGCGGTTCGGCATGGCGATCGCCGACAGCACGTTCCGCTATCGCGATCCGCGGCCGCGCAACCGCCGCCGCTAGCTGAACGCGGCTTTTCCGATCGTCGCGCCTATCGCGCGGTCCGGCGTCCTGTTGCCCGAAAACGGCGACGGGCGGGGCGCTTCATTCATCCGCGCGTCAGGAAAACGCGGCTAGAAAGGGGATGTGGAGGCGCATAAAGGCCAAGCGGGATTCCCCCTGTTGCCCGCCTGCGCCGCACCTCCCGCCTAGCGTGACGAACGACTAGGTTTCGACCCCCGCTCCAAATGCCCCCGGAGCGGGGGTCTTCTATTTGGGGCACGCACCTGCGGCGCTTGCCAGTGGCGCTGGCGGCGATTGGCCGCTAGAGGCTCTTGCCATGGCTTCAACCCTCAAGATTGCGACCTGGAACATCAATTCGGTCCGCTTCCGGATCGACATCGTCGCACGCTTCCTGAGCGAGGAGGCGCCGGACATATTGTGCCTGCAGGAGACCAAAACCGTCGACGAGACCTTCCCCGCCGAGGCGCTGAAGGGGTTGGGCTACGAATATCAGGCGCTGAACGGCCAGAAGATGCATCACGGCGTGGCGATCGTCAGCCGGGTGCCGCTCCACCAGGACGATCGGCTCGACTGGCAGGCCAATGGCGAGGCGCGGCATGTCGGCGTCCGGCTCGATTGCGGCTTCCATCTCGAAAATGTCTATGTGCCTGCGGGCGGCGACATTCCCGATCGCGAAATCAATCCGAAGTTCGGGCAGAAGCTCGATTTCCTCGAGCGGATGACCGAATGGTCGAAGAGCCTCGACCGGCCCACGCTGCTGGTCGGGGACTTCAACGTCGCACCGCTCGAATCCGATGTCTGGAGCCACAAGCAACTGCTCAAGGTCGTGAGCCATACGCCGATCGAGGTCGAACATCTGGACCGGCTGCAAAAGGCGCATGACTGGGTCGACCTGGGACGCCGTTTCGTCCCGCCGCCCGAACGCTATTACAGCTGGTGGAGTTACCGCGCAAAAGACTGGGCGGCGTCGGACCGCGGACGGCGGCTCGATCATATGTGGGCGAGTCCGGACCTCGCCGATACGGCCGTGGCGCATACCGTGCACGAGCCGAGCCGGGGCTGGCACAAGCCGTCCGATCATGTCCCGCTGGTGACCGAATTCCGTGTCTGAAGCGGCACCCGACAGCCGCAAGGTCGCTCGCGCGATCGATGCGCTGCGGCGCGGCTGGCCGGTTGCGTGCGGCGACGCGGGCGGCGCGATCCGGATCCTCGCGATCGAGACCGCCGACGATGCCGGGTTGGCGGAATTCGACGGCGATAGCCCGGCCGACATACTGATCGGCGCGGGACGGGCCGAGACTCTCAAGCTCGCCAACCAGCTTGAGGCGGCAACGCCCGGCGCGCCGGTGCGCGTGCGGCGCGAAGCGTGGCACGACCTCGCCGCCGCGATCGCCATCGCCGATCCGGCCTTCGATCTGCGCGCCCCGCTCAAGGGTCCGTTTCGCGCCCTTGGCGTGACGCATCCCGAAGCCTCGGCGGCCGCGCTGAAGCTCGCCCGGCTCGCCAATCTGCTGCCCGCCCTTTTCGTCGCGGATGCCGAGGGCGACCACACGGTCTCCCCGGCCGATATCGACGCCTATGACGACCCAGACGATCTCGCGATCGCCGCGCGGGCGCGGCTGCCGGTCGCGGCGACCGACCGGGCGGAAATCGTCGCCTTCCGGCACCGCGCCGATGCCGCCGAGCATGTCGCGCTGCTGATCGGCGCGCCCAACGGCAAGCCGCCGCTCGTCCGCCTGCACAGTGAATGCCTGACGGGCGATGTGCTGGCCTCGCTCAAATGCGATTGCGGACCGCAGCTGTCCGGCGCGATGGCGGCGATGGCGGACGAGGGCTGGGGGATTCTGCTCTATCTGCGGCAGGAAGGTCGCGGCATCGGCCTCGTCAACAAGCTGCGCGCCTATGCGCTGCAGGATCAGGGCTTCGACACGGTCGACGCCAATACCCGGCTCGGCTTCGCCGTCGACGAACGCGATTTCGGGATCGCGGCGCGGATGCTCGAACTGTTGGGACAGGAGAGAATCCGGCTGCTGACCAACAATCCGGACAAGGTCGCGGGGCTCGAGGCCGCTGGCATCACGGTCATCGAGCGCGTCGCCCACATGCACGGCGAAAATGTCCATAACGAACGATATCTGGCGACCAAGCGCGACCGGACCGGCCACCAGCTTTAGCGCAAACGGCTATCCGCGCGTCCCGAACAGCGCCATGCCGACGCGGACATGGGTCGCGCCGCACATGATCGCGGTTTCATAATCGGACGACATGCCCATCGAGAGCAACCGCACGTCATTATCCGCGGCGAGCTTGGCGAGCAGCGCGAAATAGGGGGCGGGTTCGAGTCCCTGGGGCGGGATGCACATCAGCCCCGCGATTTCGAGGCCTGCGTCGCTGGCGCAGGCCAGCAGGTCCGGCAGATCGGCGATGGCGCATCCGCCCTTCTGCTCTTCTTCGCCGATATTCACCTGGACGAAGAGTCGCGGCCGCCGGCCGGTCTTCTCGAACGCCTTGGCCAGCGCCTTGATCAGCGACGGCCGGTCGACGCCGTGGATCGCGTCGAACAGCGCAACCGCGTCCTCGGCCTTGTTCGACTGGAGCTGGCCGACGAGATGCAGTTCGATGCCGGGCGTCTCTTCCTTCAGCCCCGGCCACTTGTCTTGCGCTTCCTGCACGCGGTTCTCGCCGAACACCCTCTGCCCGGCGGCGATCAGGGGCCGGACCGCGTCCGCGCCGTGGGTTTTCGAGATGGCGATCAGCGTGATGTCGGCCGGCTCTCGCCCGGCGCGCTTGGCCGCCCGCGCGATGTTGGCCTGCACGGCGTCTAGCCGGTCTCGGGGGATATCGCCTGTCGTCATCGCGCTTGCTATAGGAAGCCGCGTGCGACGCCGCCACCCTCTCCCGACG
>NZ_JBQLZM010000118.1:0-5008 GCF_052168275.1 Parasphingopyxis sp.
ATACCGTTATTGTAGGAGGCGCCGCCCCAGAGCATCGCGCCCGTCGCCATCAGCGATCGCTCGGCGGCCTCGATCACTTCGATATGGCAGGCGCCGCAGGCTTCGCGCACGACGCGATAGTCGGACGGATTGACGAAGCGGATATATTCGGGGCTCTCCCGGTTCAGCAGCGTATAGGTGCGGTTGCTGTTCGCGCTCGACGGCCAGTGCCAGCTTTCCGGGTAGCGCGGCAGGACATGGGCGCGGTTCTGGACGTCGAGATAGGCCGGATCGTCGAAATCGAGCGCGCCGTTCGTCAGCGCGACGTTCGGGTTGCCGCCATGGCAATCGGTGCAGCCAAGCGTCACCGCGGGGCTCGCATGCATGGTCAGTTCGTCCGACGCCGTGTGGCAGCTGACGCAGCCCGCGCTTTTCGCATCGGCCTCTTCCTGGCTCTGGTTGCGCGGGGCCGGTTCGGCGAGCACGCCGGCGGCGGCATAATCGCGTTCGACGGCCTGTTCGCCTTCCGCCGCGCCGCCCGGGCTCGCGACGGTCGCGAACAGGATCCCGGCCACCGCCAGCAGCATCGCGATCCGCGGAAGGGTGAACCAGCCCGCCATCAGTAGGTCAGTATCGCGTTGAAGAGGACGGAATAATAGGTGCCCGAGCGCCGGTCCTGCGCGAACAGGTCGGAAAAGCCTTCACTGGCTTCGAAGACCGCGCCGGACAGGCGGAACACCATATTCTGGATCGCGGAGGGCCGCCAGATCGCGGCGGCCGAAAGATCATAGCCGATCGAACTCGGGATGCTGCCCTCGTTGCGCAGCGCCTGCAGGCTGTCGGTGTCCTCGAACCAGAGATGGTTGGCGTTGGCCGACAGGCGGATTTCGGGCGTGATGTCGAAATCGGCGCCGACGCCGACCAGGATCGTTCCCGGATTGTTGAAATTGGACTGGCCCTGCTCCTTGGAGCTGCGCAGCGAATTGAGGATGCCGTTGCGGCCGTTGACGCCGATCGCGCGCCCGCCGCCCGCAAAGGGAATGACCTGGCGGATCCAGTAGCTGGTGTCGGCGCCAGCGAAGATCGGATTCTCGAAGATCGCGTCGAAGCCGCGCTCGGTATTATCGTACGGATCGCCGTCGCCGCTCGCATAGAGACCGGAGAGGCGGAAACGCATCCAGTCCACATCGTAGCTGAGTTCGGCCGCGCCGAAATAGGCGAAGATGTCGGCGGGTTCGTCGGTGAAGAAGCTGTTCCGGTCTTCGCCCAGCGCCAGATAGGCGGACGCCGACAGGTTGAACCGCCCGATCCGGCCGTCGGCGTTATAGCCGAGATAGACGACATCGTAGTTGCGGCCGCGCAGCGACCCGAGCAGCGCCGGGCGCACGGGAAAGCCGTTGTCGTCGATCTCCACGTCGGTGCGCTCGCGGTTCATGTTGTAGGTGACGCTGAACTGGCTGGTGAGCCCGGGAATCGGCAGATCCTGGCGATACAGATTGGCGTGGAAGACATAATCGGACCGGGGCGTCGCGAAGAGATCGTTGAGACCGGAGTTGGTGTCCTTCTCGAGACGCATGAAGGCGGCGAGATTGTACTGGAGCCGGTTGTTGTCGCGCGTGCCGAAAAAGCGCATGCCGAGCTGGTTGTCCTGGAACAGGAAACCGCGGAAATCGGCGTTGAAGGGCTGAATGCCGAGGCGAACGGAATCGAAATCGTAGCGGCGCGACGTGTTGCGGAAGTGATAGTCGAAAAACAGTTCCTGCACGCCGGTGAACCAGTCGAACCGATGGCTCGGCCGGCTCGGCTCGACGAACAGGATGCGCCGCTCGTTGACGTCGACATAGTTGAACTGCGTCGCGAGCGTGACGCGATATTCGACGTCCGGCGGACGATAGGCGGTCGACCCCTTGATCAGCGCCACGCCGGTGATGAAGGTCTGGGCGAAAACGAGGCTGTCCGCCTGGCCGAACACGTCAAGGCTGTCGGGTTCGGTCGTGGTCTGGACGCCGACCGGGGTCGGGAAGCTGCGCGGCTCTATCACCGTGTCGGACACGGCGTTGACGACGAAGAACCAGTCGTCGCCATTGATCGGCAGCCAGTCGGGCAGGTCGCCGAGCGGGATCGGCCGGTCGCCCTTGAGCGTGTTCTGGTTATAGGGATCGAGCAGGTTCTCGTTGACGCCGATCGATTCCACGATGCGCCACCGGTCGGGTACCGGGAACTGGTCGCCCGGAAAGGCCTGGGGCGGCGGGGCGCGGACCGCGCCGACATTTTCCTGCGTTACCGGATCGGGCAGGTCGCGCTGCGGAACGCCCGGACGGCGCCGGTCCTCGATCAGCGTCTCGTCGGCATCGCCCGGCTCCATCACGTCTTCGATCTGGATTTCGTTGAGACCCGTCTCGTCTTCGCCGGGAACGCGGCGGCGCATCTCGCTGCCGCGCGGCTCGGCCATGGCGGTGGCCAGCGCGAGCGCCGAAGCGAAGGGCGGCGGCGGACCATAGGCGCCCGCTGCCTGGGCCGCGGCGGCGATGCAGATCAGGGGAGCCGCCGCCGTCATCTGCCTACAAGCCCTGGCAGACGTTGTTTTCGTCGGTGTCGAGGAACGGCGCGAACGGGCAGCTGACATAGCGCAGGCGGACATCGGTTCCGCCGACATTCACCGTAATCCGGTCGGCGCGAATCTCTGGCGGCGCGTTGTTGATCCCGCCGACCCGAACCGAGGCGTTGTGGGTGCCCAGGAAGCTGATCATGTCGTCCTGGTCGATGCCGTCGCCCGATACGCCGATCCCGCCTACCAGCGCGTTGCCGCGATAGATGGGCACCGAACCGGGAAAGATCTGGATGCCGTTTTCGAGCGGGTTCTGGCCGGGCGCGACGTCGGGCGTCGCCGTGCAGCGCGCGGGCGTATCGGCATTCATCCCGAAAATGAAGCCGACATGGGTCAGCACATTATCGAGGATCAGCGCCGACTGAAGGCCGGTCGAGAAGGGGTTGAAGCTGTCGATCGGACGCGACAGCGGGCCGGGCGGCCGGCCGACCTCTCCATCCGGGAAGAAGGGCCGCGAAAGATTGCCGCCCGAGCGGTCCGCAAAGGCGAACTGCCCGGTCAGCGCGTTGGGATCGCCGAGGAAATCGCGGGTGGCCTGGACGAAACCGTTCACGTCCGCGCTCGGATTGCCGAGCAGCAGGGTCGCGGCATTGGCGTTGGAGAAAAACGCGGCGGTCCGCGCTTTCTGGAGCGAGACGTCGATGCCGAAGATCGGCGCGTCGGGCGAGCGGACGATACCGAGAATCTCGCCATGCGTGTCAACGACCGAGATCGTCACCTGCGCGCGGCTGTCGAGCGGCCGCCGGATCTGCGCGCGCGCGCGGCGCATGATGACAAAGGCCTCCTCGAGGATTGCCGTCACCTCGGTCGACGTCAGCGGTGCCGTCACGTCCGCGCCGTCCGTGCCGGCGCGGATCGGGAAGCGGTTCGTACCCGAACCGTTGGACAGGACGAACGCGTCGCGGATCGAGAATTCGCCGACCGTCGAGGCGCGGATGCCCGACGCTTCGGTTCCGTAGGCCGTGCCGGCGAGCACGCCGCCGGCCGCATCGAAATAGCCGGGGACGCTGGCCAGGCCGCCGGCGATCGCGGCAAAGGCGGGCGGCGCGTTGGGGTTGCTCCGGAAGTCGCCGGTATCGGCGTCCGAATATTTGAGCGTCGTGCCGTCGACCGGGATACGGTCCGCCTGGATTCCGCGCCGCGGCTCGAAGCCGACCGTCGCGGCGAGCGCGATCGCTTCCTCGTCGCTATTGTCGTTGTCGAGCCGGTTGGGATCGAAGCCGTAGACGCCGTCTCCCATCACGCCGACCCCGCCGACCACGACGCCGTTGCGATAGAGCGGAAACCCGCCGGGATCCGCCGACAGGCCGAGCGGCGAGCGTTTCGGACCGATCAGCGCGGACGGACCGCCTCCGCCGGTGAAGCGCCGGACGAGGTCCGAACAGGGCAGGGCGCTGAACTGCACGCCGAACAATGGCCCGCTTTCCAGGCCCGCGGTGGTCGGCGCGGGCGGGAAATGCTCCTGTACGATCTCGCTCGCGGTGCGCGTCGAAAAGGCATTTCCGGCCGACGAGAGATAGGCGCCCGTGATCGCCTTGGCGATCGCCCCGACCGCCGCCGCCGGCGCGGGAAGAACCGTTCCCTGCAGGTCGAAATCGGGGCCGGGCGGCGAGGGGACGCGGAGCGAGAGATTGGCCCCGTCCATCGCGTAGACGGCGAGGACATTGCCGACCCGGTCGACCACGGCGATCGCGACCGGCAGGCCGCGCGCAGTCGCTTCGCCCGCTGCCTGGGCGATGACCTGCCGGACATCGGCGGCGGACAGCGCTTCCTGGGCGGGCACCGCATATTGGGTGACGGCAGGCGGCGGGGGAGGCGGGGGCGGCGGCGCGGGGTTGCCCTGCGTGTTGCCCGGCGTGCCGCCGCCTCCACCGCCGCACGAGGCGAGCACGAAGGCGCTGGCGGTCAGCAGCGCTGTCAATCGCGAACCGCTCCTCACCGCAACCGTCCGATCGCCGTCGATGCCCGGCCCAGCGCTTGCCGGAATTCGAGCGGCCGATAGGCATTGGGTTCGCGAACCGCCGCATAGGCCGCGTTGATATCCGCCCGGATGCCGCCGACCGCGCCCTCGCCGATCATGCCTTGGCTGACCAGCGCGTTGAGCAGCGTGTCAGTCGCCATGACCGCCTGCACACTGCCCTCGTAATCGGTGTAGCGCGCCCGGATCGCCTCGGACGAAACGGCATCGATGATCGCGAAGCTCTGCTGGCGGTTGAAGTTGGCCGAGGCGAACGCGTTGCCGAGCTGCCGGGCGCTGTCGCGCAGTTGCGCGGCCGCCGCGGTCGCCGCGCTCCGCCCCTCGGCGAGCGCGCCGTGAAAGGCCCGGCTGTCGCGGTCGAAGCGGTCGGCGAGACCCGGCGCGACAACGCGCGCGGCCGCTGACAGCATGATCATGTTCTCGTCCTGATAGGAAGGGAAGCC
>NZ_JBQLZM010000119.1:0-7277 GCF_052168275.1 Parasphingopyxis sp.
CACCAGCGCCGGTAATCCCGAGCGCTACCATACCGGTAAATCCAACAACCAAAGTCCAGCGGGCCATGGTTTGCTGGGCTTCCAAATCCCGTTCGGCATTTGCAGCCTCATTGCTGGCGCCTACCTCTTCGTAAACGCATTCGAACAAAGCTCGCGCTTGCAGCCCCGCACAGGCGCGCTGGGCATTGTTCTGGGCGCTTATCTGATGCTGATGGGGAGCTTGCTCGCGACCCGTCCTATCCGACGCTACGGAGTAACCCACTACCGCGCAAATTGCCCCGATCAGAAAGAACGCCGCAATAAGGCCAAACGCGCCTAAATTCTGATTTCCGTAGGCCTTGTCGGCATTAGACATCGAACCAGAAACACCGCCGTGAAAGTACCGCGGCTGATCTTGTTCCCGATATTCGGCTCAGAGTCCATCACGCCGGCTAAATCTCCGACACGTTAAGATTTTCGACGTCGATTGCCTTCATGCAGTGCAATAGAAAGACCGAACTGAATTTCCCGCGCGACAGCTTGTTGCGGATATCAGGCCTTCCAAACGCCCTAGAAGCGGAAGCCGACCTCGGCGCCGAACTGCTGCGGCGGGCGCGTGCCGGAGAAGGCGAACAGCCCGGCCACCGGCAGGGTGGAGCTCAGCCCGCGATCGTCGAGCAGGTTGCGGCCGAACACGGTGAAGCGGACCTCGCCGCCGCCCGCCAGGTTGAGCGTGTAGCTGAGGCTGGCGTCCCAGATCGTGCGATCGTCCGATTCGCAGCGCGGATCGTTGGTCACCGCGCCGAGCACCGCGGGCTGGGCCGCGACGATGCAGGTCGTATATTCGTCGATGTAGCGGAAGGTCGTCGAGAAATCGATCTCGCCGCTGTCGCCAATCGGGCGATTATAGTCCATGCCGACCGACCAGCTGATCGGCGGGGCGCGCCGGAGGTCGAGCGTCGACACGTCGTCGGGCACCAGATCGCCGTTCACGTCGCGGAAGAAGCTGTCATATTCGGCATCGATGATCGACAGCGATCCGCGGAAGGCCAGATCGTCGGACGGCAGCGCGATGATTTCGGCCTCGAACCCGGAAATGCGGGCGGACGCGGCATTTTCCACGATCGTTTCCTGCGGGTTGAGCGCCGCGAATTGCGGCGGGGTCGCCCGGACCACCTCTTCCTGCTTGTTGTTATATTCGGTGTGGTAGATCGCGATATTGGTCCGCAGGCGCCGGTCGAGCCAGTCGGCCTTGAAGCCGAATTCATAGGCGTCGACGGTTTCCGGCTGGTACGGCCCGAGCGAGCTCGGCGTCGCGGCGCGGCCGTTGAAGCCGCCCGAGCGGAAGCCGGTCGAATAGGAGAGATAGACGAGCCGGTCGGGATCGATCTGATAGTCGATGCTCGCGCGCCAGGTGAACTCGTCGAACGTGTCGCTGCCCGAACAGTCGGCCAGCGAGATGACCGGAATGAAGGTCGGGCACGAACCGTCGGTCGTGAAGCCGAAATTGGTCGTCAGCGACTTCTGGTCCTCGGTATAGCGGCCGCCCAGGTTGATCGTCACATCGTCGACCGGGGAAATCCGGACGTCGCCGAAGATCGCGTAGGATTCCGATTCGCCGCGCGTCCGCTGGGTCAGCACCGCCGGCACGAAGCCGAGATTGGTGGTCTGGGCGAGCGTATAGTCGCTCTCGAAATAATAGCCGCCGATCAGCGCGTTGAGCCACGGCGTCACATCGCCCTGGATGCGCAGTTCCTGGCTGAACTGCTCATATTCCTGGTTGCGCAGCGTATCGAAGAAATCGATCGACGAGGCGTCGAAATCCTGCCGCACGCTTTCCTCGTTGCGCCGCCAGCCGGTGACCGAGACGAGCTCGAAATTGCCGATGTCGATCGTGATCTGGCCGGAGATCGAGTCGGTCTCGTTGGTGACCGGCGTGTCGATATTCTGGAAGATCGTGTAGAAGCCGTCGCCGCCCAGGTTGAAGCGGTTGCACTCCTGGTCGGCGATACCGAAGGCGCGGACGAGGCCGACCCCGGGCACCGGCACCTGGAGGCAGATCAGGTCGGAATCGCTGGACACCGAGGCGACCGCGGTTTCGCCGTCTTCCTCGGTATGGTCGACGGTGATCAGCGCCTCGATCCCCTCCGCGGGCTCGATCAGCGCCGAAACGCCGGCGGTCCAGACTTCGTAGGCGCCCTGCGTCTCGTTCTGCGTGACGTTGTTCAGATAGCCGCCGGTATCGTCGTAGAGGAAGAAGGCGCGCAGCGAGAGCACGTCGCCGATCCGCGGCGTGTCGACCGCGAACCGGCCGCGCCACGTGTCGAACTCGGCCCAGCCGAGCGACCCTTCGACGCCGAACTCGCCGGTCGGGCGGCGGCGCTGGACGTTGATGACGCCGGCGATCGTGTTGCGGCCGAACAGCGTGCCCTGCGGCCCGCGCAGCACCTCGATCGATTCCAGGTTGAACGCGTCGAGCAGCTGGCCGGTATTGGTGCCGATGAAGACGCCGTCGACGACCACGCCGACCGCCGGATCGAAGCTCTTCTCGATATCCTCGAAGGAAATGCCGCGGATCGAGATCGCCGCGGCGCTCGGCCCGGCATTGACCGGATCGACGACGAGGCCCGGCACGCGCCCGGCGATATCGCGGATGTCGTCGATCGAGGCGTCCTGCAGCGCCTCGGCGTCGAGCGCGGACACGGCGAGCGGAACCGACTGGATCGAATCCTCGCGCCGCTGGGCGGTCACGATGATCGTCCGGAACCCGCCTTCCTGTTCGTTTGCACCGTCCGCGGTCTGCGCGGCGGCGGGCGCGGCGGCCAGCGCCATTCCCATGACCGCGGCGGCCGACCCGGCGAGAAGAGTTCCTTTGATCATCTGCATATCCTCCCAAAAACGGCATCACGACGATGCGGCCCATCTTCCGATGCGGGCCTTTGATCCTGTTGTCCGCCCGCGCGACTTTCCGCTCAACCGCCAAAAGTGACAGTCGCCGGACGTAGGGGAAACGCTAGCTTGGGCGCATATTGCGGGAGATAGCGCCATGACCGTCCACACCCGTCGCAGCTTCTGCCGCTTCTGCCATGCCAATTGCGCGATGCTCGTCGATGTCGAGGACGGGAAGGTTGCGGGCGTGCGCGGCGACCCCGAGGACCCGATGTTCGGCGGCTATACCTGCATCAAGGGCCGCCAGCTTCCCGACGCGCACAACCTGCCCGACCGGATCACGCAGAGCCTGGTCCGCGGCGACGACGGTGCCTTCGCGCCCGTCGCGATGGCCGAGGCACTGGACGAGGCGGGCGCCCGGCTGAAGGCGATCGTCGACGAACACGGCCCGCACGCCGTCGCCGTCTATTGCGGCACCTATGCCTTCCAGAACAGCGCCGGCGTCGGCGCGGCGATGGCCTTCGCGCAGGGGCTCGGCACGCGCAATTTCTACACGAGCGTCACGCTCGACCAGCCCGCCAAGGTCTATACGACGGCGCGCTACGGCCAGTGGATGGGCGGGCTCAACACTTTCTCCGACGCCGATGTCGCGCTGTTCCTCGGCAACAATCCGATCGTCTCGCATTATGCGCCGCCGGGCGGGCTGCCGCCCTTCTCGCCCTCGCGCCGGCTGCGCGACGCGAAGGAAGCCGGGCTCAAGCTGATCGTCGCCGATCCGCGCGAAAGCGATGTCGCGGGCCTCGCCGATATCTATCTACCCGTGCGGCCCGGCGAGGACCCGGCGCTGCTCGCCGGGATGATCCATGTGATCCTGAAAGAGGAGCTGTACGACCGTAATTTCGTCGCCGCCCATGTCGACGGGCTGGACGCGCTGCGCGACGCGGTTGCCGGTTTCACGCCGGCCGCCGCCGCCGAGCGCGCGGGCGTCGATGCGGACGCGATCGTCGCCGCGGCGCGGATGTTCGCCGGCGGCTCGAAGGGCTGCGCGGTGACCGGCACGGGCCCGGAGATGGCCGGCAAGGGCGTGCTCACCGAATATCTGGTGACCGCGCTCAACATATTGTGCGCGCGCTTCTGCCAGGAGGGCGAGAAGAGCGCGATCCCGCGCGTCTTCACGCCGCAGACCCCGCGTCGCGCCCAGGTCGGCCCGCCCGGACCGATGTATGGCGAGGGCTTCCCCAAGTCGCGGATCCGCGGCCTCGGGATGCTCGGCTTCGAAATGCCCTGCAACGTGATGGCCGACGAGATACTGACGCCGGGCGAGGGGCAGATCCGCGCGCTGATCTGCATCGGCGGCAATCCCGAAATCGCCTTTCCCAACCAGCGCAAGGTGGTCGAGGCGCTCGACAGCCTCGACCTGCTCGTCGCCATCGATGTCCGCATGGCGGCGACCGCCAGGCGCGCGGACATCATCCTCGCGCCCAAGATGTGCCTCGAGCGGGAGGACATCACCAACCTGTCCGAATGGTGGTACGAAACCCCCTATGCGCGCTACACCGAGGCGATGGTCGAGGCGCCGGGCGACACGCTCGACGAATATGAGATGCTCTGGGAGCTGGCGAAGCGGATCGGGACCGGGATGCCGCTCGCCGGCGGCCCATGCCCGATGGACGAACGGCCCGACAAGCAGCGCTTTCTCGACCTGATGAGCGCGGGCTGCCTCGTCCCGCCGAGCCGGGTCCGCGCCGATACCGAGGACGGGCGCGCGGTGATCTACGAGGATCTCCATCCGGTCGTCGAACCGGCCGACCCCGCCGAGGCGCACAAGTTCGACCTGGCGGCCGCCGGCATGCCCGGCGCGCTGGCCGATTACGGCAACGCCTCGCCCGATGCCGACGGGTTCGATTTCCGGCTCGTCTCGCGGCGCTCGCGCCACCGCTTCAACTCGTCCGGCCATCACCTGCCCGGGCTGCGCGCGAAGCGGACGACCAACCCGGCCTTCTTCCATCCCGACGATCTGCAGGATCTCGGCCTGGCCGAGGACGATATCGTCGCGATCACGTCGCCGCGCGCGACGATCTACGGCGTCGCGGCGGCCAGCGACAAGCTGCGGCGCGGCGTCGTCTCGATGGCGCATGCCTTCGGCGACGGCGATGCCGGCAAGGACGACGTTCGCGACAAGGGCAATTCGACCAACCGGCTCGTCGACGAGACCGTCGATTATGATCCGCTGACCGGGCAGAGCGTCCAGAGCGCCATCCCGGTCCGGATCGCGGCGGCGTGAGGCTGCGGGTTTCTGATCCGGGCATGGGATTTTCGCAGAACCGCGTCATTGCGAGCGTAGCGAAGCAATCCGGAGCCGCAGGCGATGCGCTTTGCGGCTCTGGATTGCCGCGCGCCTTCGGCGCTCTCAATGACGCAGAGGACAAGCGGCCATGTCGCCCGCCCATGGCGAAAATGGGGGTGGCCGGAGGCATCGGAACTCCTATGGTCGCCGCCATGGACGAAGGATACCGGCCGGTGACCACGGCAGATCTCGAACCGGGCGAAACCCGCTGTCTCGAACTGGACGGCCGGCCGATTCTCGTCGCGCGCGGCAAGGACGGCGCCTATTACAGTTTCGAGCGGCGATGCAGCCATGCGCACCAGGACCTGAAGGGCGGCCGGGTGCGCGGCACCAGCTATATCTGCCCGCATCACGGCGCCCGTTTCGACATGGCGACGGGCGAGGCGCTCGGCCCGCCGGCCTCCTTCCCGATCGCCGCCTGGCCGGCGCGCGAGCGAAACGGCCAGGTGGAAGTGAGGATCGCATCATGAGCCATCCGGTCGACGGCAAGGTCGTGCTCGTCACGGGCGCGGCATCGGGGATCGGCGCGGCCACCGCGCGGCTGGCCGCCGCGCGCGGCGCGAAAGTGATCGCCACGGATATCGACGGCGAGGGCGTCACCGGCATCGCCGGGGAGATCGGCGGGCACGGCCTCGTCCATGACGTAACCGATCCGAACCAGTGGGACGCGGCGATCGCCGCCGCGGTCGCCCATCACGGCCGGCTCGACGCGCTCGTCTCCAATGCTGGCATCGTCAATTACGAACCGATCGTCGATCTCGACATGGAACTGTTCCGCTCGCTCGTCCGGGTCCAGGTGGAAGCGACGTTTCTCGGCCTGCAAAAGGCGGTCGCCCAGATGCGCGCCCAGGCCGGGGACGGGCCCGCACGCGGCAGCATCGTCGTCAACGCCTCGGTGATGGCGAACCATGTCGCGCCGGGCATCGCCTCCTATGCGACGGTCAAGGCGGCGATCGCGAACATGGCGAAGGCGGTCGGCGTCGAACTGGGGCGCAAGGGCGATTTCATCCGCGTCAACACCGTGGCCCCCGGCCCGGTGCGCACCCCGCTGCTCGAAGGCGCGATCGGCATGGAGGCGATGCAGGACCCGGCGAGCTGGGGCGACGTGCCGCTCGGCGATCCCTCCGAGCCCGAGGATGTCGCCGAGACGATCCTGTTCCTGCTGAGCGAGGAATCGTCCTTCATGACCAGCGCCCAGCTGGTCGTCGACGGCGGATGGAGCCTGACATGAGCGATCCGCGCTACGCCGTCGTCACCGGCGCGACCTCGGGCATCGGGCGGGCGGCAGCGCTGCGGCTCGCCGCCGACGGTTTTCACATCATCGCCACCGGGCGCAACGCCGAGCGCGGCGCGGCAACGGTCGAAGCGGTCGAGAAAGCGGGCGGCAGCGCGCATTTCCACGCCTTCGACGTGACCGACGAACGCGCCTGGGCGGACTTTGCCGAGCATGTCGTCGCCGATCACGGCTCGCTCTCCGCCCTGATCAACAGCGCGGGCGGCTTCTTCACCAAGCCGCTCTCCGATACGACGCTCGAGGAATTCCGCGATCTCTGGAACGTCGATGTCGAGAGCGTGGTGCTCGGCACCAAATACGGCTTCCGCATGATGCGCGACACGAAGAGCGCGGGCAGCATCGTCAACATCTCCTCGCTCGCCGGGCTGATCGGGCTCGAGGACTGCGCCGCCTATTGCGCGGCCAAGGCGGCGGTCACGCATTTTTCGCGGGTCGCGGCGCTCGAGGGCGCGCAGATGGACCCGCCCGTCCGCGTCAATTCGCTCAACCCCGGCGTGATCATGACCGAGATGATCACCGGGGCGTACGGGGATTCGCCCGAGGTCCGCGATTTCGTGATGGACGGCAATGCGCTGATGCGGGTCGGCCTCGCCGAGGACATCGCCAATGCCTGCGCCTATCTGGCCGGGCCGCAATCGCGGATGGTGACCGGCACGACGATGCTCGTCGACGGCGGCCGGGGCGCGGACTGATGAGGGTGGCACCGGGATTCTTTTTGTCAGACCTTCGCTTCGCTCAGGCGCGGCACCGGCCCGCTCCCCCTCCCGG
>NZ_JBQLZM010000120.1:0-5665 GCF_052168275.1 Parasphingopyxis sp.
GATTTGTCAGACTCGACCTGGCGGTCGAGCGCCGCACCGGCCCACTCCCCCTCCCGGCCTCCCATTGAGTGTACCCTGTGGGAGGCCGGGAGGGGGAGTGGGCCGGTGCCGCGCTCGACCGCAAGGTCGAGTCTGACAAATCAAACCCGTTTCGTCAGAAACGGATACACCAGCAGCTTCCCGAAGCTCCGGTCCCGTTCGCCCTCCACCCCGATCGCCATGCCGATCCGGCGCGGCTTGGGATTGCGCGAGCCGAACAACCGGTCCCAGAGCGAGAGGATCGCCGTGTAATTGCTGTCGGTGTCGGCCCGGATGTTCCGATGGTGCCGCCAGTGGATCGACGGGGTGACGATGACGAGCGACAGCAGCCGCTCGAAGCGCGCCGGCAGGCGGATGTTGGAATGGTGGAACACGGCATTGGCGGTGAGGATAGCCTCGAACAGCAGCAGCGTCGCCGCGTCGATGCCGAAGGCGAGCGCCGGGATCAGCCGCATCGCCGCCGAGATCAGGATTTCGCCGAGATGGAAGCGGAAGGCCGAGCTCGCGTCGAGATGCTCGTCGAGATGGTGCGGCGCGTGAAAGCGCCAGAGGAACGGGATTTCGTGATAGGCGCGGTGCATCCCGTAGGTCCAGATATCGAGGACCAGCAGCTGGACGAGGAGCGCGCCGAGCGCGCCCAGCCCCGCCAGCGGCACCAGCGGGTCGACCCCGGAGGCGATCCGCCCGGTCACGGTCAGCAGCAGCGGCGCGGTGGCGAGCGCGATCAGCCCCAGCCCGATATTGCGCGCGATGCGGCGGCGGTTGTCGGCGGGCGGCGTATCGGCGGCGGCCAGCCGTTCGAGCGCGAAGACCAGCGCGATCCAGAGCGCGAGCGCGCCGGCAAGCCAGGTATCGCTCAAGCGTCTCGCCCGGGCTGGGCGAAGCGCCGCGCGACGCGGGCCTGCCAGATCATCAGCAGCGGGACGACGCCGAGTTCCATGACGAGGCCGAAGCGATGGCCCGCGGACGGCAGCCCGTACTCGGCCGTCGACCAGGCGCGGGCGAGGCCGCCCGTGACGACCATCGCGCCCAGCAGGCGGAAGCGCGCGGTCTTGGCCTCGATCCCCGGCACGCAGCTCGCAAAGGCGAGGCCGAGCATGAAGAAGATGCCCGACAGATAGCGGAAATGGCTGTCGAGATCGCGGACCGGCGGATCGCCGATGCCCGACAGTATCGCCGGACCGATGACGATGCTCGCCGCGCCCATGCCGATCGGGACGAGGCAGGCGATCGCCGCCGCCGCCTGCAACAGCCGTTTCTCGCCCGCCGGGCTCATCGCTTCGGCTTGTCCAGCAGGTCCGCGCGGACATGGATCGACCGGTTCGCCAGATGGACCTCGTAGAGAAAGGTGATCAGGCCGAGGATCAGCAGGCCCATCGCGCCGACAAAGGCGGCGGCGGTGATCGCGGTCAGCGCGATTTCCAGCAGCCGGGCCGCGAACAGACCGGCGACGACGAGGCAGACCGCGATCATCGCGATCGTGCCGAACAGGATGGACAGGCCGGTGACCGTCATCCGCCGGTCGAGCATCCTGAGCTCCGCGATGCAGTCGTCATGCTCGGGGCCGGGCTCGCGCGGCAGGATGTCGGCGATGACCCGCGCCCGGTCGACGACCCGGCCCAGCCGCCCGGCGGCGAGGATCAGGAACTGGCCGATCCCGACGAGCAGGAAGGCCGGGGCGAGGGCCAGCTGGATGGTGAGCGCGATATCGGCGGGCATGGAGTCCATGGCGGCGGTTTTCGCGGCTGCCCCCGCCCCGGTCAAGCGGCGCTGTCGCCGCGTCCGGTTTTCCCGGCTGCCTTGCGGCGCGGACAAAGGGTTCAATTTTTCCGGGTTTCGCTGCACTGCAAAATGCCGCATGTGCATCGCCATGACGAACGGCGCATCCGACCGCCTGGACCGTAAGGCCCCGGGCTTCACCGAATTCGTCGCCATGGTGGCCTCGCTCATGGCGATGGCGGCGCTCGCCATCGACGCGATGCTGCCCGCGCTGCCGGCGATCGGCGAAGCGCTCGACGTCGCCGAGGACAATGACCGCCAGCTGGTGATCGGCGCGCTGCTGATCGGCTTCGGCCTCGCCCAGATCGTCCACGGCCCGCTGTCCGACCGGTTCGGGCGCCGGCCGCTGCTCGTCGGCGGGCTCGGGCTCTACGCCGCGTCGAGCGTCGTCGCCGCCTTCGCCCAGTCCTTCGAGCTGCTGCTCGCCGCGCGCTTCTGCCAGGGGATCGCCGTCGCCGCGACGCGCGTCCTCGCCATCTCGATCGTCCGCGATCTCTATGTCGGACGCAAGATGGCGCAGGTCATGTCCTTCGCGATGATGGTCTTCATGGCGGTTCCGGTGCTCGCGCCGCTGTTCGGCGAGATCATCCTCGCCTTCGCTTCGTGGCGCTGGATCTTCTGGATGTTTGCGGCGATCGGCATCGGCGTGGGCCTTTGGATCGGCGTGCGGCTCCCCGAAACGCTGGATCCCGAGGACCGGCTGCCGCTCACCCCGGCGCGCATCTGGCGCGGCTGGCGGCATACGGTCACCGAGCGGAAATCGCTCGGCTACATGCTCGCCTCGGCGATGCTCTCTGGCGCGCTGTTCGGCTTCATCAACTCGATCCAGCAGGTCATGTACGACACGTTCGACCGGCCCGACATGCTGGTTCCGGCCTTCGCGATGATCGCGAGCGCGATGTCGGCCGCCTCGCTGCTCAACTCCCGCATCGTGCTCAGGCTCGGGACGCGGATGGTGTCGCACAGCGCGCTGCTCGCCTTTATCGGTTTCGCCGCCGCCGGGGCGTTCATGGCCTATACCGGGAACAAGTCGCTCTGGGTCTTCCTCGTCCTGCTCTCGGCCAACATGGGCGCGTTCGGCCTGTGCGGCGCCAATTTCGGGGCAATGGCGATGGAGGAGATGGGCGCGATCGCGGGCACGGCCAGCTCGGTGCAGGGCGCGGTCGGCGTCGTGGCCGGCGCGGTGATCGGCGGCGGCATCGGTCAGATGTACGACGGCACGACCCTGCCGCTATCGCTCGGCTTCCTCGTCTGCGGCAGCCTCGCGCTGATCAGCGTCCTGGCGACCGAGCGCGGCCGGCTGTTCAGCGAGGACGAGCTGGCGAACGAACCGGCGCGGGTTTGAAGATTGGTTCTTCAGACATTGCCAGCGCAATGTCGCCGCACCGGCCGCTCGGTACACCGTCCGTCATTGCGAGCGCAGCGAAGCAATCCGGAGCAGCCAGCGGCGTCGCCTGCCGCTCTGGATTGCCGCGTCGAGCCTGTCGGCTCTCCTCGCAATGACGATCGGCCTGTTTGAAGCGGATCGTCGCCAACAACCCTAGGGCCGCCGGAACCGCATCACGACCTTGTCGGTCCGGTGGCGGACGCTCGGATCGAAGGCCGATACGGTGTGATCGTCTTCCGGATTGCGCAGCAGGTCGCTTTCTTCCTCGAGCACGAAGCCCGCGACCTCGAAGTCGCGGCGGATGATGGCCGGATCGATCCGGTGCAGCGCCTCGACGCTTTCGCGGGCCGCCATGCCGGCGGGCGCGACGCTGTCGATCACGCCGACCGTGCCGCCGGGGCGGAGCGCCTCGTAGATGCCCGCGAGGAACATCTGCGGCGTCTGGCGGACGAAACCGAAATCGGAACTGACGAAATAGACGTCGTGAAAGATCAGGCTGAGCATCACGAAGTCGAGGCTCGCCGCCGGATAGTTGATCTCCTGGATGCTGCCGATATCGGCGCGGAAATTGGCGTTGCGTTCGCCCGCCGCGTTGGTCGCCTCGCGCACCTGTTCGCGCGCTTCATAGGCGACCTCGGGCACGCTCCCTATGACGAGCCCCTCGTCGCCCGCCACGCGGGCCAGCATATCGACCCAATAGCCGGCGCCCATGCCGACCTCGAGGATGTTGTCGCCGGGCTCGACGCCGAAAAAGGCGAGGATCTCGGCGGGCCGGCGATACTGATCGAGTTCGACCATGGCTTCGGGCCGGCCCTCCGCGCTGGTCGCCGCGGCGTAGAGCGCCCCATGCGCCCCATCCTGCGCGACGGCCGATGTCTGCGGCACCGTGGCGCACAGCAGCGCGACCGGCGCGAGGAAAAGTCCCAGTTTCGATGTCATGACGCTATCCCCTGTTGATGTCTGCAAGACCGGCCTCGCACGGCGGCGCGCGGACGCAATATCGTTTCGACCAACGGCGCTTTGGGTCGTTCTGACCGCGAAACGCCTTCGACAAACGTCGGGCGTCCCGGCACCGCTGGCATCGTTTCCGATTGACGGCTATCAGCGGCGCCATGCTTGCGCCGCTGACGATCCTGCTGCCCGCCATCGCGTTCGCGACGGCGCTGATTTCGGGGATTTTCGGCATGGCGGGCGGGCTCGTCCTGATGGGCGCGCTCGCGCTGCTGCTCCCGGTCAGCGCGGCGTTCGTGACCCATGGGATCATCCAGATCGTATCCAACGGCTGGCGCGCCTGGCTCAACCGGCGCGATATCGTCTGGCCGATCATCGGCTGGTACGCGCTCGCCTCGCTCGTCGCCGCGCTCGTCTTCGCCGGCATCGCCTGGATCGTCGCCTGGGTACCGCCGCGCCCGCTGGTCTTCGTCGCGCTCGGGCTGGTCGGGCTGTCGGTCTGGCTGCCGGCGAAGCGGTTCGCGCTCGACGCGCGCCGCCCGCGCCACGCCTTCGCCTCCGGGCTGCTGGTCACCGGCACCAACCTGCTCGCGGGCGTTGCCGGGCCGCTGCTCGACATCTTCTTCGTGCGCACGACGCTGACCCGCCACCAGATCGTAGCGACCAAGGCGTTCAGCCAGGTCTTTCCGCATTTCGCCAAGATCGTCGTCTATGGCGGGCCGCTCGTCTTCGAGGCGGACGGCGCGGCGATGCCCTGGCTGGCGATCGCGCTGGCGATCCCGCTGACGCTCATGGGGACGCGGGTCGGCAAGGCCGTGCTCGACCGGATGACCGATGCCGGCTTTCTGGGCTGGACGCGCTGGGTCGTCACGCTGATCGGGCTGGTCTATCTGGCCCGCGGCCTGACGATGGGCGCCGGCTGAGAAAAATTTCCCGGCCGCGCAATTTTCGGAAAATTGAAATTTGCGCAAGCGGTGCTGCACCGGTTGATATTGCGGCGCACAATGGCCGACGTCTATCCCGGAAGGCGGAGAGAGGTGTTCGAACTGGCAACCCGCAAACCGGCAGCCATTGGAGACCGACTATGAAAGCAGCCCTCTTCCTCGCCCCCCTGTTCGCCCTCGCCATGCCCGCTTCCGCCGATACCGCGCCTCAGCAGTTCGAGCATAACGGCATCACCTATGTCTACGAGACCGAGGAGCGCGGCGACCAGCGCATCCTGACCGGGCGGCACTATCCGACCGGCGCCCGGTTCCGGCTCGTCGTGCGCGACGGACGCGTGACCGGCCGGATGAACGGCACGACCGTCAGTTTCCGGCTGTCGGACATCGACGAGGCCCGCGCCGAGGAGATCCGGCTGGCGTCGCGTTAGTTCGTCAGGAACTGTCCGGCGAAAGCTCGCAGCAGCGAGGAACTTTTGTCAGAATTTTCCTGACGGAAAATCGCCGCACCGGCCCACTCCCCCTCCCGGCCTCCCATCGAATGTACCCTGTGGGAGGCCGGGAGGGG
>NZ_JBQLZM010000121.1:0-8224 GCF_052168275.1 Parasphingopyxis sp.
CTCGCTGTCGGCCTTCACCTGGCTCGCCCATGCGCACACCGCCGGCTTCCCCATCGTCCGGCACAATGTCTTCTTCTCGCCCGACTACCGGCAGGAATTTCGCGCCATCAACCGGGGCGGCCCGCCGCGCGATCCCAGCGTCTATGTCTGCGGACAGGATCGCGACGCGGCGGACGGCGCCGGACATGGCGGCCGCGAACGCCTGCAGATCATCGTCAACGCGCCGGCCAATGGCGACACTCACGACTACACTCCAGCGGAGAGAGAAAGATGCAGCACGCACATGATGGAGAACCTGGCCCGATGCGGCCTCGAGCTGGAGCAGCCGCTGCCGCATCATCTGGCGACCCCGAACGAATTCGAGGCGCTGTTCCCGTCGACGGGTGGAGCCCTTTATGGACAGGCCTCGCACGGATGGGCGGCCTCCTTCCTCCGCCAGAGCGCCCGGACACGGATCCATGGGCTCTATTGCGCCGGGGGAAGCACCCATCCGGGGGCGGGCGTGCCGATGGCGGCCTTGTCCGGGCGGCTGGCGGCCGAGACACTGATGCAAGACCGCGCTTCGACCGCCTCGTCCCCCCGCAAGGCTATGGCTGGTGGTATGTCGATGCGATCAGCGACGACGGCCTCTTCGGGCTGACCATCATCGGTTTCGTCGGCAGCGTCTTCTCCCCCTATTACAAGAAGAGCGGGCGGGACGACCCCTATGGCCATTGCTGCCTGAACGTCGCGCTGTACGGCCCGCAGGGCGCGCGCTGGACGATGACCGAACGGCCGGGCGACGATGTCGAAACCGGCGCCGACGAACTCGCCATCGGCGCGAGCGCGATGCGCTGGACCGGCGACGGACTCGTCATCGACATCGAGGAACGCGATATCCGGCTCGGCATTCCCTGGCGGCGGCGGGTGCGCGGCCAGGTGAAACTCTATCCCGAAATGCTCAACGCGACGGCCTTCGCGCTCGATCCGACGGGCAGGCATGTCTGGCACGCGATCGCGCCGCGCGCGCAGATCGAGGTCGAGATGGACCGGCCGGGCATCCGCTGGCGCGGCAGCGGCTATCTCGATTCCAACCGCGGCAGCGAGGCCCTGGAAGACGGATTTCGCGACTGGCACTGGTCGCGCGCGCATCTCGGCCGGGGGGTCGCCGTCATGTATGAAGGCCGCCGGCGCGATGGCTCCACCTTCGCCAGCGCCCTGCGGTTCGATGCGTCCGGAACGCCGCACGACGCGGAACTGCCGATGGTCGCGCCGCTCCCCAGCACATGGTGGCAGATGGAGCGCAAGAGCCGCGCGGACCGAGGCCATGCGGGCGTCATCCGGACCTGGGAGGATTCGCCTTTCTACGCGCGGTCCACCCTTGCGACGCGCCTCTATGGCGAACCGGTGACCGCGGTGCAGGAAAGCCTATCGCTCGACCGGTTCCGATCGCCGGTCGTCCAGTGGATGCTCCCCTACAAGATGCCCCGCCGCAGCCTCTGACTCCTCGCGCGCTGCCTTTTCCTTGTCCTTCCTGATCTCGCGGCTGACCGACCAGAGCTGCCACACGGCGAGACCCAGCACGACCGAATAGGTGAAGGCGATTTCAATCCAGCCGAAATTTCCCACAAGGCCTACTCCGCTCCCGTATCGACGGCATTCGCTATAGCATGATCCGCCGCGAACCGCCGAACCAGCGCCGCCGCAAGGTCCGGGCGCTCCTCATGCGCGAGATGGCCCAGCCCTTCGACCATCTCGGTTTGCGCGCCGGCGATCAGCGCCGCCGCTGCGTGCGTCGCCGACGGAGGTATCGCCGCATCGCGCGATCCGTGGACCAGCAGAACGGGCGTGTCGAGCTCCGGCAATCGGCGCTTCAGCGTCTCGAGATCCCAGTTCGCCATCATCCCGATCGCCCCGGCGACATGGCCCGAACGGCCGAGCAGCCGGGCATAGTGACCGACCCCGGCGGCATCGATCCGGGACCCGGTCGACCGGACGAGGAAACGCTCGACCTCGCCCGACCCCCGCGCGATACCGGCGAAGATGCGTGGCGCGAAGGGGTTCACGAACAGCATCTTCGCCATCGCCGGAAACAGCTTGGCCGCAAGCCCGGGGAAAGGCAGCAGTGCGGGATTGAACGCGACGATCGGTGCCCGGACACCGTGATCCAGACCGAGCTGCACGGCGATCGCGGCGCCCGCCGAATGGCCGACCGTCATCGCCGGCGCGACGTTCAGCGCATCGACAAGGTCCGCCAGCGCGCGCGCCATGGACGGCAGCGACAGGCCGCCCTCGGGCCGGCCGGTCGTGAACCCGTGTCCGGGAAGGTCCGGAGCGATCACCGTGAACCGTCCGGCAAATAGCGGCGCCAGATCGCGCCAGCTGTGCGTCGCCGCGCCGGTGCCGTGGAGCAGCAGCAGCACCGGTCCGCTGCCCATGATCTGCACGTGCCAGCGCAGCCCGGCCGTCTCGACGAACCGGCTGGCCTCGCGATTGGGCCAGTCGCGCCCGTCGGTCTCCCAGCGCGGGGGCGTGGTCATGCCGGCACCGCCCGGTCCTGGAGCGCGCCGACCGCGCCCTGGAGCGTGGCGGCGTCGGCCCGCGGCAGCGGCAGATAGTCCATATGCAGGGCGGCGGCGAGTGCGGCCGCTTCGGGCTGCGCGCGCGGCGAGATATCGACCACGACGCCGGCCATGCCCGTCGCCGCGATCCGCCTGGCCGCCGCTTCGCTGTCTTCGCGCGCCTGTTTGCGACCTGGCGATCCGTCGCGCGCCACATTGGCCTTGCCGTCGGTCAGCACGACGAGAAAGGGCGTGCGGCCGCGCGATGCGGCAAGTTCGCCCATCTCGCGCGCCATATCGAGACCGGCCGCCAGCGGCGTCCCTCCCCCGCCCGGAAGTTCCGCCAGCGCGCGCCGCGCGCGGGTCAGCGAGCGCGTCGGCGGCAGCAGCAGTTCCGCGCCCTCGCCCCGAAACGCGACGAGCGCGACCTGCGCGCGTTTCACATAGGCCTGGCCCAGCATCAGCTCGATCGCGCCCTTGGCCTCGGCGAGCCGGGCGAGCGCCGAGGAACCCGAGGCATCGACCGCGAAGATCGTGACGGTGCCAGCGCGTTCTTCGAAACGGCGCACGCGCAGATCGGAGCGGCGGATGCGGATGCGGCGCCGGGCGTTCCCGCCCTCCTCGGCGCGCCGCAGCGTTTGCCAGGGCGCCGCGGCGCGCAGCGTGTCGACCAGCGCCAACCGGGCGCCGCCGCGCGGAATACCGGGACGCGCCCCGAGCGGGCGGCCGCGCAGTTGCGATTTGTGGCGCCTGCCCGCCCCGCCGCCGCGCGCTCCGCCGCGCTGCACGCCTTCGCCGATGCGCCGGAGGACATCCTCCGGCACAGATGCCGCGGCGGCCGCCAGCACCATATCCTCGAGCGTCGGCAGGTCGTCGCGCCGATCGCCATCGTCCCCTTCGGCCTGCTCAGGGTCGGGCGGCGGCGCGTCCTGCTCGGCGGCTTCGACCGGTTCCTCGACCGGCAATCGCGTGGCGCGCGGCGCGAGGACCAGCCGGGCGGCGGTCGCGACATCGCCGTCGGCGATCGAGCGGCGCCCGTCGAGCGCCGCGCTGGCGCGCGCCGCCCTGAGCGCGAACCGCAACGACCGGGCGGACCGGACGCCGAGCGCCATCGCCACACCGGCCAGCGCCTGCAATATGTTCTCGTCCGGCTTGGCCACGGCAGCGGGAGCGATCGGATCGCCGGACCGGACCGCGGGAAAATCGAGCGACGCGATCGCCGTCAGATTGCAGTGAAAGGCCACGCGCTCGACCAGCGACGCGGGCGGCCGCTCCTCGTCGCCGCGGCCATCGTCGAGCAGCACCAGCCCGATCGCGGCCGGCGTTTCCGAGCCGATCCCGTCGCGCTCCACCCTGACGCTCTGCCAGTCGAGCGCCTGGCCGATGCGCCCGGCGATGCTCTCGGACAGCCGCTCGGCCATCGGCGCGATGACGACACCGCCGTCGCACTCGGCGAGCAAGCCGGCCTGGAGAACGGCCTTCCCGGCCCCGAGGCTCGCCGAAATGTCGAGGCCGCCGAGCAAACGTTCGTCGGCGATCGTCACGGGCATGCGCCGGACCGGCATGTCGCCCGGCAAGTCGGCCTTCAGCCGCTCGACCAATTCGTCGCGAACCGGCCCGGCGCCGCGCAGCCAGAGCCCGCCGAGCCCCTGCGGATCGAGGGCGAACAGCCTGGCCGCGGTCAGCGCATCGGAAAGGGGGTCCGGAGCGGCGTCCGGCATGTTCATGAGAACAGCTCGGCCATCGCCCGCTCGATCCGCGCCGTGGAACCCGTTTCGTCGAGCACGTCGCGGCGCAGCCGGTGCCGCAGCGCCATCGGCGCGACCGTGATCAGTTGATCCCGAGCCACCTTCTTCCTGCCCTCGAGCGCGGTCAGCGCCTTGGAGGCGCGCATCAGGGTCAGCTCGCCGCGCAGGCCGTCCGCGCCGACCGCGACGCACAGTTCGGCCGCATCGTTGAGCACGGTATCGGGTACGACTATTTTCTGGAGCGCCTTCTGGCCGCGCGCGATCTGGCGCAGGATCCTGGTATCGGCGCCTTTCCACTCTTCCGCGAAGGCGTCCGGATCCCGCTCCTGCGCATCGCAGCGACGCATGATCTCGATCCGCTGGTCGATATCGTCGGGGGTCCTGACCTCGACCGACAGGCCGAACCGGTCGAGCAGCTGCGGGCGCAACTCCCCCTCTTCCGGGTTGCCGCTGCCGATCAGCACGAACCGGGCCGGGTGGCGCACCGAAAGCCCCTCGCGCTCGACGAGATTCTCGCCCGAAGCCGCCACGTCGAGCAGCAGGTCGACGAGATGGTCCTCGAGCAGGTTGATCTCGTCGATATAGAGAAAGCCGCGATGGGCGCGGGCCAGCAGCCCGGGCTCGAACGCCTTCTCGCCCTTGCCGAGCGCACGCTCGAGATCGAGCGCGCCGACCACCCGGTCCTCGGTCGCGCCGAGCGGCATATCGACGAAGGGCACGGGCACGCGGCGCACGCGCTTGCTCGTCAGCTCCTCGGGATAGTCCTCGCGATGATCGGGATCGCAGTTGAACCGGCTGCCCTCGACCATCCGCATCGGCGGGAGCAGCGCCGACAGCGCCCGCGCGGCGGTCGACTTGCCGGTCCCGCGGTCCCCGAACACCATGACCCCGCCGATCCGCGGATCGACGGCCGCGATCAGCAACGCCCGCTTCATCTCGTCCTGGCCAACTATCGCGGAAAAGGGGAAATTCGTCATCGCCGTGGTTTAGCAGCTTGCGCAAACACGGCAAACTGCACACCAGGCATCGCGATAGGGAGGATGACCGCGCGCCGTTCGGAAGGGATTGGCGGCGGCGGTGAATGCGGTCATGCGCCGCATTTCCACCACGCCGTCGATGCTCCGAATGCAGGATCGCGCGCCTTCGGGGTCGCGCGTCCCTCGCAGGGCGCGGGCCGACCTACTCGCCGGTGAATTTGGGCGCGCGCTTTTCGAGAAACGCGTCGACCGCCTCTTCATGGTCGCGGGTTTCGTGGATTACCGCCTGATAGGCGGCCGACAGTTCGAGGATGTCCGAATAGCGCTGCGCCTGCGCTTCGCGGAGCAGCCGTTTGGTGAGCCGAACCGCGCGCGGCGGATTTTCGGCGATCTTGTCGGCGATGGCCCGGGCCGCGTTCATAAGGTCGGCATCGGGGACGACCTGCGAGAACAGGCCCATGTCGAGGCCCGCCGCCGCGTCGAACCGTTCGCCGGTGAGAAACAGTTCGGCAGCCTTGGAATATCCCAGAATCTGCTGCAGCGACCATGCGCCGCCGTCGCCCGGCACGATACCGACCTTGATGAAGCTCGCCGCGCATTGCGCGCTTTCGGCCGCCACCCGCACGTCGCACAGGCAGGCGAGATCGAGGCCGAGGCCGATGGCATGACCGTTGACGGCGGCGATCAGCGGAACGTTGCTTTGCATGAAGGCCCGCGTGATCTTCTGCACGCCGCGGCGATAATTGGCCATCGTGTCGACGGGGACCGGCAAGCGCCCGATACCGGTCTTCTCTTTCATGCCCTTGAGATTGCCGCCGGCGCAGAATGCGCGGCCGTTGCCGGTCAGGATGCCGACGCTGATCGCCGGATCGTCTTCCAGCGCCTCGAGCGCATCGATGACATCCTCGCAATCGGCCCGCGTACCGATGGCATTGAGCGTATCCGGGCTGTTGAGCCGCAGCACCGCCACGCGTCCGTTCGTTTCGCGCTGTACAAAATCGCCCATCGGTTGCTCCCTTTCGTCCGTCGCATAGCCTGCCCCTCGCGCGTCGGCCAGAGCGTCGGACCGGCGGGCGGATGCGGCCTTGCCCCGCTTCCATTTGTCCGTAGAACCGACCCGATGCCCAGTTTCGCCATCCATCCCTTCGCCACGCCCGACACGGCGGGCGCGCTGCGCGATCAGGTCCGGGCGCTCGTCGCCGAATGCGAAGCGGATTGGGACGCGGCCGATCGCGCGAACAGCTGGTCGATCGCCGATCCCGGCTTCAGCCAGCGGCTCGGCCGGGAGGGCCTGATCGGAATGATCTGGCCCGAACGCTATGGCGGGCACGGGCGCGACCCGCTCGAACGCTATGTCGTGCTCGAGGAATTGCTGGCCGCCGGGGCGCCGGTCGGCGCGCACTGGATCGCCGACCGGCAGACCGGTCCGCTGCTCCTGCGATACGGCACCGAGGAGCAACGGCGGAAATATCTCCCGGGCATGGCGAAGGGTGAAATCTACGCCTGTATCGGGCTCAGCGAACCCGGCGCCGGTTCCGATCTCGCCGGGGTCCGGACATCGGCGCGCAGGACGGACGCCGGCTGGATCGTCAACGGGCAGAAGGTGTGGACGACCGGCGCGCATGTCGCGCATGCGATCCTTGCGCTGGTCCGCACCGATCCCGGTTCCGAACGCCAGGCCGGCCTCAGCCAGCTGCTCATCGACATGGACACTCCCGGAATCACCGTCCGCCCGATCATCAACCTCGCCGGCCAGCACGATTTCAACGAGATTTTCTTCGAGGATGTCGAGGTTCCGCGCGGCGCGCTTGTCGGCGCGGAAGGCGATGGCTGGAAACAGGTCACGGCCGAACTCGCGCTCGAGCGGTCCGGGCCGGAACGTTATCTTTCGAGCTATGCGCTGCTCAGATATCTGATCGCGGAGCAGGGCGGGGACCCGGCGGTCCAACCCGTTATCGGCCGGCTGACTGCGGAGCTCTGGACCTTGCGCCAGATGTCGATGTCGACGGCCGCCAAGCTTGCCGAGGGCGAGGACCCGGTCGTCGAGGCGGCGATCGTCAAGGATCTCGGCAACAGCTACGAACAGGCCGTGCCGACGGCGATCCAGGCGGTGCTCGGGCCCGATTTCGACAGCGCGGGCGCGAGCGACCTGGCACGGACGCTCGACCTGTTGGTGCAGACCGCGCCCAGCTTCTCGCTTCGCGGCGGCACGCGAGAGATTCTGCGCGGCATCATCGCCAGGGGGCTCGGCCTCCGATGAGCGAGAATCGATCCCTCCTGTGCGATACGGCGACGGCCGTGCTGCGATCCGCGACGGACCTGGCGGCGCTGGAGGAGGCGGGCTTCGCCGTGCTGCTGGTCGCCGAAGACGAAGGCGGCTTCGGCGGGGACTGGGGCGATGTCTTCGCGGTCCTCAGGATCGCCGGCTATGAGGGATCGGATCTCGATATCGCCGGACTGATCATGGAGGCCGTCTCCGGAGATCCTCTGGAACTGGGAGCATTCGCCCGGGTATGCCTAGCGGCGGGCGCGCTCGACCGGATTCTCGAAATGGCCGTCGAACACGTCAATACGCGCGAGCAGTTCGGCCGTCCGCTGGGCAAGTTCCAGGCGGTCCAGCAATCGCTGGCGATCCTCGCGGTCGAGGCGGCGGCGGTGAATTCCGCCGGGGCCGGGGCCGCGCTTGCCCTCGATCATGGCGACGCCCGCTTCGAGATCGCGGCCGCGAAGCTTCGGGCGAACATCGCGATCGGGGCCGGCACGGCCATCGCGCATCAGGTTCACGGCGCGATCGGCTTCACGCGGGACTATCCGCTCCACCGCTTTACGCGGCGTCTCAACCGCTGGCGGATGGAATGCGGCAACGACCGCTACTGGTCGGAAAAGCTCGGCGCCGAAGTGTCCGGGCTCGGCGCGGATGGCCTGTGGCCGGAGATCGCCCGGCGGTCCGACAGGACGA
>NZ_JBQLZM010000122.1:0-6056 GCF_052168275.1 Parasphingopyxis sp.
GGCACCCGAAACGGCGGAGTAGCTGGCCGTTAACCTCTTGGTATCCATGAATATATGGAACCGGCCACCATCTCTTTCGTTCTTCGGTCATTCCATCCTCACGGGATCGGTAGCGAAGGGAACATGCGCATGACCATGGAGACGTCTTTCAGGCTTTCGCAGGCCCTTGCTACGGGCCGCGACAATGGAGGCCGTCCGAACAGCCGCGAGGCGATTCTCTCCCGTCTGCTCGCCAAGCGCGCCGCCGCTCACCGCGCCGGGCTGGCCGATCTGGAAGCGATCCTGCGCAACCAGATCGAATGGTCCTTGCCAATGCGCCAGATCGCGGGCAGAGGGCATCCCACCAACTGACACGATCGCGCATTTGCCGTTCATCGGATTTCTACGACATCTGTCGAAAAAAAGACGACGCTGGTCGTAAAGCGCCCGCGCGGTACTGGATGAACGGCCCCGATTGCTCAATGGACGCTGCATCTCAGGGAGGGGATCACATTAATGCGGCGCATATCCTGGTTGCTGGTTTCGGGCTCGTTGCTCGCTTTTCCGGCCCACGCACAAAATGATGACGGCGAAGAAACGATAGAGACCGTCGCCCCCGCTTCGCCGGGGGACGGCCAGGACTATACCCCCGCGGACTTTGCGCGATTCTCGCCGAACTCGGCGCTCGACATGGTGCAGCAGATACCCGGCTTCACCATCCAGCAGGGCGACGAACGGCGCGGACTCGGGCAGGGCGGCGACAATGTCCTGATCAACGGAGAGCGCGTCTCCGGAAAGTCGAACGATGCGGTGACCACGCTCGGCCGGATATCGGCCGCCAACGTCATCCGTATCGAAGTGCGCGACGCCGCCTCGCTCGATATTCCCGGCCTGTCGGGACAGGTGGTCAACGTCGTCGCCGAGACGACCGGAGTCAGCGGCAATTTCGCCTGGAACCCTCAATTTCGCGCCCGCATCACCAATCCGCGCCTGACGAACGGCGAGATATCGGTGAGCGGCACCCAGGGCGCGTTCGACTATACGCTCAGCCTGTCGAATACCGACGATTCCTTCCGGGGCGGTGCCGAAGGGCCCGAACTGGTGGTCGACCCAGCCGGCCAGGTCGTCGGCTTTCATGACGAAGTGGCGACATTTTCCGGCGACGAGCCGGTGCTGTCGGGAACCTTCCGCTATGACGGGCCGGGCAGCTCGATCGGCAATCTCAACCTTTCCTACGGACGGCGCTATTTTCGCGGGAGCGAGGATTCGGCGCGGACGGGACAAGGCCTGCCGGATCGCACGCGCTTTTTTCGCGACCGCGAAGACGAATGGAATTTCGAGATCAGCGGAGATTTCGAATTCGCCCTGGGCCCGGGCCGGCTCAAGCTGATCGGGCTGCGCGGGTTCGAACGCAGCCCGTTCGAGACCAGCCTGATCACCGACTTCGTGGACGACACGCCGTCGATCGGCGACCTGTTCGTCCGCACGCTCGACGAAGGCGAATGGATCGCGCGGGCCGAATATGGCTGGCAGATGGGCGGCGACTGGCAGGTCGCGGTCGAGGGCGCGCTCAACACGCTGGACGTCCGCTCGCAGCTGTCCGCGCTCGATGCGAATGGCGATTTCCAGCCGATCATCCTCCCCAATTCGAACTCGCGCGTCGAGGAGGAGCGAGCCGAGGTCAACATCACCTATGGCCGGCCGCTCGGCCCCAGCCTTACGCTGCAGGCCTCGATCGGCGGCGAATATTCCACGATCATGCAGAGCGGCGCCAACGGCCTGACCCGCTCCTTCTACCGGCCGAAGGGCTTCGTCTCGCTCGCCTGGCAGGCGAGCGAAAACCTGGACGTCCGCGCGCGGGTCGAGCGCGAGGTGGGCCAGCTCGACTTTTCCGATTTCGTCGCCTCGACCAATATCGGTTCGGATAGCCAGGACGCGGGCAATCCCAATCTCGTGCCGCCGCAAAGCTGGAACTACGAGATCGAAGCGACGCAGCAATTGGGCGCGTTCGGGTCTGTGACGGCCCGGCTCTATTATGAGCAGATCAGCGACATCGTCGACCAGATTCCGCTCGGCGCGACCGCCGAGGCGCCGGGCAATATCGACAGCGCCAAGCGCTACGGGCTGGAGTGGAACAGCACGTTCAATTTCGATCCGCTCGGCTGGCGCGGCGGCCGGCTCGATGTCGAACTGACATTGCAGCGCAGCCGGGTGCGCGACCCGCTGACCGGCGAGAACCGGCCGATTTCCAACGATACCCAACGCGACATCGAGATCGAGCTGCGGCATGACATTCCCGCAACCGACTGGGCCTGGGGGCTGGAATATGAGGATTATCGGGAGGCGACGGGTTTCCGGCTGACCCAGACCAATTTCTTCCGGACGCAGGCGCCGTTCGTGGGCGCCTATATCGAACACAAGGACGTGTTTGGCTTGCGCGTCCGTGGCGGCGTCTATAACATCCTCGATCGCGACGAGGATTTCACCCGTACCTTTTTCGTCAACCGGCGCGACGGACCGGTCGCCTTCATCGAAGACCGTACGCGCGAATTCGGGCCGATCTTCTCCTTCCAGGTCAGCGGAAGCTTCTGACGCGTTGCCCGGTCAGCGCGCGCCGTATCCCGTTTCGGCACCGGGGGCGTCGGCGCTCGCAAGTCCGCTCATCGCCTGCCATGCGAACAGGGCTATCATGGCCGCGACGAACAGCGCGGCGGCGAAGCGGCCAAGATCGCCGATTTGCCAGGGGTTGTCGCCGGATCGGCCAGCGCCATCCGCGATGACGGCCGCCGGTTCGGCCGGAACCGCGGCATCGTCGTCCTCGTCGGCCGCCGCCATTTCGAAATCGACGACATAGGCCCCTTTCGGGATCCGGAACCGCAAGCCCGCGCGCACTCCATTTTCGCCGTAGAATTCGTCGAGGAGTTTGCGCAGCCGTCCGACCTGGACCCGCGGATAGCTGTTCAACCGGGCGTCGAAATCGGGATCCCGGCCCAACGCGTCGACCGCGATCGCATAAGCCTTGAGACGGTGCGCTTCTCCCGCGATGCTTTTCTCGACGAGGAAACTCAAAAGCCCGCGCATCACCGGCGCATTCTCGAACTGCGGCGCGTGAAAAATCCGCGCGATCTCCGCGTCGATGTCGCGGCGATCGCCGATATAGGGTGAATGTTCGGTAAATATCGCCATGACGAACCCTCGCTTCATGCGTTCGGGCACCAGGGGATAGCGAACAAAGCTTATGTAACGGTAAAACGACCGGAAACCGGGACATCCCCGCAGTGGCGCTTTCGCGCGGCTGCGCGCATGTTACCCCTCGGAAAAGCCGTTTTTCGGAGATTTTCCGATGCAACGATCGGCGCGCTCGAGCGTCGATAGCGCATGACGAGGCACAAGAAATCCGGCGGCGATATGCACAAGAGCCTGCTCCGCCTGGCCGTCTACGGCGCCGCTCTGGCCTCGCTGGCGATCGGCGGTGCGGCAAGCGCGAACTCGAACGGGCCCGGCCAGGGGGGTGTTTCGTCAGTCGCCCGCGCCAGCGCAACGATCGTCAACCCGACATCGCTCCGGACCGCCGAACTGCAGGAAGCGGGGAGCGATTTCCGCCGGGCATCGGGTCTCGCCGTCGCGCCGGCGTCAGTGGTACGCCGCGATTGCGCCGATGAACGCGCTCAGCAGCGCTGCAATCTCGTAATCCTCGATATGCCGTAATCGGCCGAGGGCCGGCTAGCCCTCGCTATTCTCCCAGAAAGACGCGATCTGCGGCGCTATGCGCTGGCATTCCGCCATGAGCAACGGATAGGGCCGGTCGCTTTCGCGGATCAGCACCGCCTCGGTTTCGGCCAGGCACGCCGTCTCGCTGCGGTACAGCGTGGCTTCGCGGGCAACCTGCTCGCACATCGTCGCGCCGTCGCCGCATCCCATGATCGCCAAGACAAAATAAGCCGGACCCATGATCTTTCCTTCCTTTCAACAGGACAATTCATAGGGGCGTCGGGTGGTTCCCCGCTGTGCGCGGGATCACAGGCTGGCCGTTTCCGGAAAATATCCTATCTTGGCAGCGCATGCCGCCCGACATCCCCTCCGACAATCAGCTCAAACAGCCTGGCCTGGCGCTGCTGCGCCGGTTCCTTCCCTATCTGTGGCCGAAGGGCGATGCCGGACTGAAGGGGCGCGTCATCGCGGCCTTCGCGCTCGTGCTGTGCGCGAAGGCGATCATCCTCATCATGCCCTTCGCCTACAAGGCGGTCATCGACAGCATGGATGGCCAGAACGATCCGGCAATCATGCTCGCGATCGCCCTGGTCGTCGCCTATGCCGGCGCCCGGTTCGGCGGCGTGCTGTTCGACAATCTGCGCAACGTCGTTTTCGAGAAGGTCGGGCAGTCCGCGGCGCGCAGGCTGACCGAAAATGTCTTCGCGCATCTCCATGCGCTCTCGCTGCGCTTCCATCTCGAGCGCAAGACCGGCGGGGTCACCAAGATCATCGAGCGCGGGACGAAGAGCATCGACACCATGCTCTATTTCCTGCTCTTCAACATCGCGCCGACGGCCATCGAGCTGCTCGCGGTCTGCATCATCTTCTACGTGAAGTTCGGCCCGACCCTCGTCGCCGTGACGCTCGGCGTCATCGCGCTCTACATCACCTTCACGCGGCTGGTCACCGTCTGGCGGACCCAGTTGCGCCGCGACATGGTCGATCTCGACACGACCGCCTACAGCCAGGCCGTCGACTCGCTGCTCAATTTCGAGACCGTCAAATATTTCAATGCCGAGGCGCGCGAGGCGCGGCGCTTCAGCACCGCGGTTTCGAGCTGGGCGAATGCCGCGGTCAAGAGCGAAAACAGCCTCGCGATGCTCAATGTCGGCCAGGCGCTGCTGACCAATGCGATGATGGCGGGCGCGATGGGCTATACGGTCTGGGGCTGGAGCGAGGGCCGGTTCACGGTCGGCGACGTCGTGCTCGTCAATGCGCTGCTGATGCAGCTGTTCCGCCCGCTCGATTTCCTCGGCACCGTCTATCGGACGATCCAGCAGGGCATGATCGACATGGAGGCGATGTTCGACCTGGTCGACACGCCCGCCGAAATCGTCGACGCCGAGAACGCGCCGCCGCTCGCCGTGAGCAGGGGCGCGGTGCGGTTCGAGGCGGTCGATTTCGGCTATGACGCCGATCGGCCGATCCTGCGCGGTCTCGATCTCGATATCGCGCCAGGCGGCAAGCTCGCGATCGTCGGCCCATCCGGCGCCGGCAAGTCGACGATCGCCCGGTTGCTGTTCCGCTTCTATGACGTGACCGCCGGCCGCATCCTGATCGACGGACAGGATATCGCCCATGTCCGGCAGGACAGCCTGCGCGGCGCGATCGGCATCGTCCCGCAGGACACCGTGCTGTTCAACGACACCATCGGCTACAATATCGCCTATGGCCGCGAAGGCGCGAGCCAGGCGGAGATCGAGGCGGCCGCCAGGGGCGCGGCGATCCATGACTTCATCGCAAGCCTTGCCGATGGCTATGCGACCCGCGTCGGCGAGCGGGGCCTCAAATTGTCGGGCGGCGAGAAGCAGCGCGTCGCCGTCGCCCGCGCGCTGCTGAAAGATCCGCCGATCCTGATCCTCGACGAGGCGACGAGCGCGCTCGATTCGCGTACCGAGGCCGAGATCCAGGCGACGCTCGACCGCGCCGGGCGGGGCCGCACGACGATCGTCATCGCGCATCGCCTCTCCACCATCGTCGATGCGGACGAGATCGTCGTGCTGGACAATGGCCGGATCGCCGAACGCGGCAACCATGCCGACCTGATCGCCAGGGACGGGCTCTATGCCGAAATGTGGGCGCGCCAGCGTGAGGAGCGCGAGATCAACTCGGCCGGCGCGCCATAAGTGCGCGAACGGGGGTGACGGGCAGTCCGCTCGCCCATATGCCGTCCCGATGACCGATCCCGACACGATTCTCCGCAACGTTTTCGGTTTCGCCGAGTTTCGCGGCTCGCAGCGCGCGGTGATCGATCGGGTGATGGCGGACAAGCACAGCCTCGCCGTCATGCCGACCGGGGCGGGCAAGTCGCTCTGCTACCAGAT
>NZ_JBQLZM010000123.1:0-13211 GCF_052168275.1 Parasphingopyxis sp.
ACAGCTACAAGCGGCTCGTCCCCGGGTACGAGGCGCCGGTGCTGCTCGCCTATTCGAGCCGCAACCGTTCGGCCTCCTGCCGTATTCCCTATGGCGCGGGCGACAAGGCGAAGCGCGTCGAGTTCCGTTTCCCGGACGCGATGGCGAACCCCTATCTCTGCTATTCGGCGCTGCTGATGGCCGGGCTCGACGGCGTCGAGAACCGCATCCATCCGGGCGACGCGATGGACAAGAATCTCTACGACCTGCCGCCGGCCGAGCTCGAAGGCGTGCCGACGGTCTGCGGTTCGCTCCGCGAGGCCCTCGAGGCACTCGAGGACGATCACGAGTTCCTGACCAAGGGCGACGTCTTCTCCGTCGACCAGATCGAGGCCTATGCCGAGCTCAAATGGGAAGAGAGCGACCGCTGGGAAACGACCCCCAGCCCGGTCGAGTTCGACATGTATTATTCGGCCTGATCGCGATCACCGTTTAACAGAAAAGGAGTGTCCCAGCGGATGCTCCTTTTTTGCGTCATATTGCGCTTGTCAGGCCGATCGCATTTGACAAAAGTCCAGATGGAGGGTCGAGCAATATTTGGAGGGAAAGATCATGGCTAAACTGTTGGTTACGGGACTCTTCGTGTTTCCTCTCCTAGTTGCAGCAAGCGCATGCGGAACGGAAGCGACATCGGCCGCTCAGGAGCATGGAGAGTCGCCTGAAAGCTCGGCGAACGGTGGGGCAGCGTCAACCTCCAGCCCAGTTGTCCTGGACGAAGCCTTCGCATTCGACGACAATTTCAACTGCGATGCGGGCGAGACATATGATCGCATCTTCTCCGAAATGGTGGCGCTGGACGGCAGCAATGCGATCGGCGGCGTTGTCTCGATACCCGGGTTCAACACTCCGCTTACAGCAACGGTAGAAATGGCGACCGCTGATGATGGTGGAGACATGATCGAGGCTAGCCTGCCTGTCGACGGTATATGGCTAGGCCTGCCGGTGACGTCGCTGCAATGGGACGCTATGGCATCGGAAATTGGCTATCCCTTGCGTACAGTGGTGTTCGACGCATCGATGGAAGAAACTGTAGCAGCTCTGCACGAGGCCGGATTCGATGTCGCGCTCGAACCGAACGAATTTGAGACGCCGGACCGGCGTTCTGCCGGACGCCCGCTCGACGATGGCGGCTATGTAGAAACGATGGTCGTAGATCTGGGTGACGGCGAAGGCGTGCACTTTACCTGCCGGGCGTCCTGAACGATCGGTCGGCGCGCCGGTATCCGGGCGCTTTCCGTTGAACCCGCGCGTGCCATCGCCTATCTTCGTTGCAAAGACGAACCGAAAATCCCGAATCGAAGGAGCGGACTGCCATGCACAGCTATCTGAAGCACTATATCAACGGCGAATGGGTCGAGAGCGAAGGCGGTACGCGCCATGAGGTGATCAATCCCGCCACCGAAGAGCCGTGCACGGAAATCATGCTCGGCAGCCAGGCCGATACCGACAAGGCCGTCTCCGCCGCCAAGGAAGCGTTCAAGACGTTCTCGCAGACCAGCGTCGAGGAGCGGATCGCCCTGCTGGGCCGCATCGCCGACGAATACAAGAAACGCATGCCCGATATCGCCGCCGTGATGGCCGACGAAATGGGCTGCCCGATCGCGATCGGCAACGCCGCGCAGGCGCCGGCCGGGCTCGGCCATATCCTCAAGGCCGCCGAAGTCCTCAAGGATTTCGAATGGGAAGAGCAGCTCGGCCCGGCGCGCGTCGTCCATGAGCCGATCGGCGTCGTCGCGATGATCACGCCGTGGAACTGGCCGCTCAACCAGATCACCGCCAAGGTCGCCCCGGCGCTCGCCGCCGGCAACACGATGGTCCTGAAGCCGTCCGAGGAAACGCCGGGCTCGGCCGCGATCTTCGCCGAGGTCATGGACGCGGCCGGCGTGCCCGCGGGCGTGTTCAACATGGTCCAGGGCGACGGCCCGGGCGTCGGCACGATGCTGACCAAGCATGAGGATGTCGACATGGTGAGCTTCACCGGCTCGACCCGCGCCGGCATCATCATCGCCAAGAACGCCGCCGATACGGTCAAGCGCGTCCACCAGGAACTGGGCGGCAAGACGCCGAACATCGTGCTGGAGGGCGCGGACCTTTCCGAAGCCGTGCCGAACGGCCTGCAGGGTGTCATCATCAATTCCGGGCAGAGCTGCATCGCGCCGACGCGGATGCTCGTCCATGAATCGCAATATGACGAGGCGGTGCAGATCGCCAAGGGCGTGATGGAAAGCGTCGCGGTCGGCGATCCCAAGGAGATGGGCGGTCATATCGGCCCGGTCGTCAACGCCGCGCAGTATGAGAAGATCCAGGGCCTGATCCAGAAGGGCATCGACGAGGGCGGCAAGGTCGAAACCGGCGGCACGGGCCGGCCGGACGGCGTCAACCAGGGCTTCTACGTCAAGCCGACCGTCTTCTCCGACATCACGAGCGACATGACCATCGCACGCGAGGAGATTTTCGGCCCGGTCGTCACGCTGATCAAGTACGAGAATGACGACGAAGCGGTCGAGATCGCCAACGACACCGATTACGGCCTCTCGGCCTGCGTCTACGGCCCGGCCGAGCAAGCCAAGAAGTTCACCGGCAAGCTCCGCGCGGGCCTTGTCGGCGTCAACAATTGGGGCCCGATCCCCGACGCGCCGTTCGGCGGCTACAAACAGTCGGGCAACGGCCGCGAAATGGGCAAATACGGCCTGCGCGAATTCATGGAAGTGAAGACGATCATCGGCGAACCCGCCTGATCGGGCGACAGACCGATGAAATCGGGGCGGCGGGAGCGATCCGGCCGCCCTTTTTCAAGAGCGCTCAATCCGCGCGCACCTTGGTGCCGACCCGCTCGGCCGTGGCCCGTCGCTCCGCTTGAAACGCCTCGGACCGGCTGCGCAGCGCCGCGACGATCTCCGGCGCTTCGCTCTTCGGCGAGCCGCCGTGGAAGGGCGGCGCGGGATCATATTCCATCGACAGCTGGATCATCCGCGCCATGCGCTCGCCCTGCAGTTCGGCGACCAGCGTCAGCGCGAAGTCGATACCCGACGTGACCCCCGCGCCCGTGATCCGGTTGCGATCGATCACCACGCGCTCGGCGACAGGCTCCGCCCCGAGCGCGGCCAACTGATCGAGCGACAGCCAATGGCAGGTCGCGCGATAGCCGGTCAGCAAACCGGCCGCACCGAGGACCAGCGATCCCGTGCATACCGACGTGACATAGCGGGCGCGTTCGGCCTGCCGCCGCAGGAAGCCGAGTACCGCCTCGTCCTCCATCATCGCCAGCTGGCCGGGTCCGCCCGGAACGAACAGGATATCGGCCGGTGTGCAATGATCGAGCGTCACGGTCGGCAGTATCGTCAGACCGCCGCCATCGGCGACCGGTTCGGCCGTCCTCCAGGCGAGGCTGATCTTGGTGTCGGGAATGCGCGAAAAGACTTCATGCGGCCCGGTCAGGTCGAGTTGCGTGAGGCCGGGGTAGAGCAGCATGACGATATGCATGGGCACCTCCTTCGATAAGAGTGATGCCCAGGCGAACGGCGTTCATCGTCCGCACTTCCCGATGGTAGCCCATCTCGAATCGCCAGTCATGCGAACGGACCGGCTATAGCGAAACCGCGCCTAATAGTCCCGGCTGATCTGCAGATTGCCCTCGACCCGGCCCAGCGTGCTGATGCTCGAGAGCAGCGACAGCCAGCGGGTGATCCGGAATTCGGTCTCGGTCGCGGAATAGCCCTGCCCGTCGGTCACGACTTCGACGAACAGCCGGCGCGTGACATAGAAGCCGGCGGCGACGGCCGTGCCGCGATCCACGGCCGGGTCGGCGGGCAGGATGCGCAGCCGGTCCAGACCGATCGCATCGCGCACCGCGTTGATCGGGTTGAGCCCGGCGCCGCCGCCGCTCTGCAGCGACGCGACCGCCGCGCCGAGCTGGATCGCCTCGGGCGCGGAAAGATTGGTGATCGACGTGCCGAACAGCAGCCGGCTCAACAGCTCGCTCTGCGGCAGCGCCGGCGTGCTCGCGAAGCGGATCTCGGGATTGTTGCCCGTGCCGCCTATATTGATCGTCGCATCGAGCCCTTCGGTATTGGCCTGGGCGACGATATCGAGCACCGGATCGACGGGGACATTGCCGTAGAATTCGATCCGGCCCCGTTCGAGGTCGAAATTGCGGCCGGCGAACTGATAGGTGCCGCGGCGCAAATTCATGTCGCCGAGGATCCGGAAATCGGACAATGGGCCGCTGATATCGAGATCGGCGCTCCACTCGCTGTCGAGACCGAGGCCCCGCACCATGAACCGGTTGCGCGCGTCGACCTCTATATCGAGCGTCCATTTGACCGGCTCGACGCGGGGATCGGGCTCGTCCAGCCGGCGGTTGATCTCGGTCACGTTGAGTTGCGGCACGACGATCGACGGCACGGCCTGGCCGAGCATGAACTCGCCGCGCACCATATCGAAATCGCCGCTGATCGTGCCGACTGGCCGCGCCGTTTCCGTGCCGATGGCGGTGCCCGCCGGCGCCTGCAGCCGAATGGAAAGCGGTCCGCTGACCTGGGCCGAGATATCGTCGCGGCGGAGCAGCCAGGCCTGGTCCGCCTGCAATTCGATATCCATGCCGAGCCCCGTCGCGAGCGCGAGATCGAACGCCGCGCGCCCGGAAATGCTCCCGCCGCCGGGCGTCGTGCCGGACAGTTCGGAAAATTCGAGGCGGGACTGGCGGAACGTGCCCCGAGTGGTGACACCCTCGACCACCGTGCCGGTCAGCGCGCTTTCGAGACGACCGTTGCGGGTCTCGAGCGCACCGACGATCCGCGGCGTGTCGAGCGAGCCGTCGATATCCATGCGGGCGAGCAGCGGCCCGGACAGGCTCAGCGTCTCGTTGCCGGTCAGCTGCCACAGCGTTTCGGCCGGCCCGTTGTAGCGCAGCTCGGCGAACAGCGGCGCCGCGGCGAGCAGATCGCCGAAATTGCCCTCGCCCGCGATCGGATCGAGCCGCGCCTGGAAGCGTAGTATGTCCTCGCCGTCGCTTTCCATGATCGCCCGGGTCGCCAGCCGGCGATTTTCGAGCCGCGCGTTAAGGCCGAGATTGACCGGGCGCGGCCGCAGCGCGAAGCCTTCGCGGGTCAGGCTGCGGATGCGGAGTTCGGCATTGGCCGTCGGCACGACCTCGTCCCCCGTCTGGCGGTAGCGCAGCGTGCCCGTCGCCAGGCCGCCGAAGCCGGTTTCCGGGTAGAAGATATCGACCAGCGAGAGCGGCACGTCGTCGACCGTCGCCTCGATATCGGTGACCGGTCCGCCGAAACGGGCCGCGACGGTAGCGCCGCCGCCGGCATAGCTGATCGTCGTTTCCGGGATCACCCAGCCTTCTTCCTCCTTGCGCATAACCAGCGGCGTCAGTTGGATCGGTTCGTTGCGGAAAGAGCCGCCGCCCTCGACCGTGATCAGGCCCGGCTCGATCGCCGCGCTCGCCTGGAAATCGAAATTGCGGCCGCGCGCTCCGCCGATATCGACATCGGCCTCGCCGCGCCCGTTCTCCAGTTCGACCGCCGCGCCGAACCGGGCCAGCGAGATGCCGCGCCGACGGAATCCGGTGAGGCTGAGGCCGCCTTCGAGGGTCGTCGCCTCGGCCAGCGGCCGCCAGCGAAGATCGAGCATCGCCTGGCGCATCGTCGCGTCGATCTCGCCGCCCAGCCGGGCGTTTTCGGCATCGATATCCACCACCACCAGCTGTTCGCCGCCGTCCATCGCGAGCTCGATATCGCCGATCACGCCGCTGCCCTCGAGGTCGAGCGCACCGACGATGCCGCCATCGCGAAACGCGAACCGGCCTTCGGTGCGCGTGTCGGCGACCAGCAGTTCGGCGACGTTGACGGCGGCCGGCGCATCGGCCGGCAGCAGCAGCTGTCCGTTGGACGTGAACGGCCCCGCCATCGACCGGCCGCTCGCCGCATATTGATAGCCGGCCTCGGTCGGTTCGAGCACGGCGTCCACATCGGCGATGCCGGCCGCGGGCACCGGGCTCGCCAAGGCCAGCTCGACCCGGGGGCGCGACGGCGCGCCTTCGGCGGTCAGCGTGACCGGCCCGTATTGCGCCTGCTCGCCCGAGCCGGTGACGAAGAGCCGGCCGTCGCCGTCCAGATAGCCGCGGCCGGTGAAACGGAGCTCCGGCGACTGGACCCGCATGTCGGTGAAACCGAAGCGGCCGTCCGGACCGTAGCTGATCGCGGCATCGACGGTCGTCGCGCCGCCCGTCAGCGACTGGAAGAAGCTGTTGTCGAGGGCCGGCGTGACGGCGCGCGCCCGACCGGCAATGACAAACCGCCCGCCGGGAGCGGGACGCACATCGACACGCGTCCGGACATCGAAAACCCCGAGGCCCGGCAGCCGGAACCGGTCGATATCGGCGTTCAGGCCCGCCGCATAATTGCCGGTGGCCAGATCGTAGATGATCGACACATCGCCGCGCAGCCGGTCGGACCGCAACCGGAGGTCGTCGCCGACGACCTGTTCCGAGGTGATCAGCAAGTCGCCGTCGACCGCGACATTGCGCACCACGTCGTCAAAGGTCTCGCCGAGCCCGGTGATCCGCGTTGCGGTCGCCGCGACCGGCAGGGTGAAGGGCGTGTCGCCCAACCGCCCTTCCCCCGCGATGCGCAGATTGTCGAAACCGGTGCCGCCGATGGCGGCGCGCGGCGCGGTCAGTTCGTAGCGGAACGCGGCGCGATCGAACGGGCCGTCCAGGCCGAGCGTCATCCGCACGTCGCGGCCGCTCATATTCGTGACGAGCGCGCCGGGCCGGAGCAGCCGGATATCGGCGGCGAAGCCTTCGAAGGCGCTGGTTTCGAGATCGAGCGTGCCGCGTCCCTCGATCACGGCCGCGGGCGAGCGGATATCGAAATCGCCGGCCAGGCGGCGGTCTTCGAAGGTCGCGCGCGCACTCAGATTCATCTCCGGCGCGGTCAGGCGGCGCGCCACGCCGGGATCGAGCAGATCCCCGGACCGCACGACGCCGCCGAGCGTGAAGGCCCCGTCACGCGCTTCGAGATCGAGATCGATGACCCGGGCGTCGCCGCTGTCGATCCGGGCGTAACCGTCCCAGCGCTGCCAGGTCCCGCTGCCGGCGATATCGATCGCGAGCGCGCGCTCGATACCGGTCAGCCCGGCGACGATGCCGTCCTCGGGCGCATAGAGCTGGACATCGATATCGAAGACGTCGCCATCGGGCTCGGCATCGAGTTCCAGCGCCAGCCGTTCGCCACTGTCGAGCGACTGGCTGCGCAGCTCGACCCGCGCGCGGCCAGCCCGGATATCGGCGGTCCCCGACACAGAGGCATGCCGCCGCTCTCCGGCGACCGCTTCCTCGAACCGGAAGCGCGCGATATCGAGCGATCCGACATAGATGTCGAACCCCGGCAGGATGGGCTGGTCTTCCTCCTCGGACGGAATCAGCTCGGGCGTCCGGTGGAGAATGGCGAGTTCGGAGGTAACGCTGCCGATGTAGAGCTGGTTGGCATAGATGAACATGCCCGGCTGCCAATCGACCTCTAGCGCGGGCACTTCGAAGAACAGGCCTTCGGGATCGTACAGCCGGAGATCCGAAATCGTCATCCGGCCGTAGATCGAACCGTCGATGCGGCCGATCCGGATGCGCAGGCCGTTGGCCGGTTCGAGCCGCTCGATCCGGTCGATCAGGAAGCGGCGCCCGGGAGGCGTATCGAGCGCGAAGATGGTGACCAACAGCAGCGCGAGAATGCCCGCGATGGCGAACAGCACGAAGCGGGTGATCCGCCGCCGCTCGGGCGTCGCCGAAATATAGTCGACCTCGCCCTGCCCCGTTTCCGTCGCCGCGCCCGCCATCAGAAAGCCTGGCCCAGCGACACATAGATGGCGATGACGGGATCGCCGGGCTGCGGATTGAGCGGGGTGCCGATATCGAGCCGGATCGGCCCGAAACTGCTGTAATAGCGCAGGCCGAGACCGGCGCCGAACCTCAGATCGCCGAAGTCGGGATAGAGATCGGTATAGATCGCCCCGGCGTCGATAAAGGGCACGATCCCGAAATTGCCGAAACGGTACCGCGCTTCCAACGCCAGCTCGACAAGGCTGCGGCCGCCGATCGGATCGTTGTTCGCATCGCGCGGGCCGATCGACTGGTAACTGTAGCCGCGCACCGAACCGCCGCCGCCCGCATAGAAGCGCCGCGACGGCGCGATATTGTTGGTCGAGGCGCCGGGAATGGCGCCGACGCGGACGCGGCCGGCGAGCGTCAGCGCCTCCATCAGCGAAACATAGAGGCTGCCGTCGAGCTGCACCCGCGCATAGGCGAAGGTGCCGTCCTGCAGCGAAAGTTCGGGCGACACGAAGGCCGACAGGCGAAAGCCACTTTCTGGATTCAGCAGGTCGCTTGTCCCGTCATAGCCGAGGCTCAGCGGGATCGCGCCGATCAGGAAGGTGTCGCGCTCGCGCAGGCCGGTCGCGCCGACCACGTCGCGTTCATCCGATACCAGGAGTTCGAGCCCGACCGACCAGACCCATTGCTTCTGCCAGAGCTGGTTGGAAATGCGTTCGAACCCGGCGGTGAACCCGGCCGTCCGCGCGTCAAACGCGTCGCGGTTGGTGTTGCCCGCGAAAAGCTGGCCGGTCAGGATATGATCGCGTTCGAGAAAATTGCTCCGGCGCAGACTGACGCTCGCAAATTGCTCGTCCGTGCCGAGAATGCCGCGCAGTGCCAGCGCGCCTTCGGGCCGGAACATGTTGCGATGCTCCCAGCCCACTTCCACCCGCGCGCCCTCGCCCGTGCTGTAACCGACCTCGCCGGAAATCGTGCGCGGCGGAGCGGGCTCCATCTCGACCGCGAGATCGACCAGTTCGGGATCGCCGCCTTCGACCGGGGTCAGCTCGACACGCGAAACGAGGCCGGTCTGGATCAGCGCGCGCCGCAGATCGTCGACCATGCCGTTCGAATAGAGATCGCCGGGCTCGAAGCGCGCGATCGTCGCGACATGCTCCGCATCGAAAATCTCCTCCGCGCCCTGGACGACGCGGATCGCGCCGAAATCGCGTTCGCCGCCGGTCTCGACCGGTACGGTCAGCATGGCCACGCGATTGGCGTGATCGATGACCACCTGCTCCTCGCCGACTTCGGCGAAGGGATAGCCGCGATTGCCGAGCTCGACGGCGAGATTGGCTTCGGCCGCCGTCACCGCCGCCGCGTCGACCGGATCGTCGGCCTCGACCGGGAATTGCGCGCGCAGCTCGTCGGTCCGCTCGCCCGCCTCGGCGAGGCCCGGCAGTTCGACGCTGTCGAACCGGTAGAGCGGACCCGCATCGACCCGGAACACGACCTCGATCCGGTTCTGGCCGGTCTCGCCGACCAGTTCGCTCACCACATCGGAATCGTAATAGCCGTGCGAGCGCAGCAATTCGCGCAGCAGCTCGCGGTCGGTATCGGCGCGCCGGTTGATCTGCGCGACGACTGCGGTGTCGTCCTCATTTTCGCGAAGGACCGAGAGCGTGCGGAACTGCGACCGGATTTCATCGGCCTGGTCGAGACCGTCAAGGCCTTGCAGCGTTACGGAATAGCGCTGCTCGGTATCGATCGCGACGGCGGTCCGGCTGCTCTCCGCTTCGCGATCGCTGACCGCCGACATGTCGGGCCATTCGACGCCGAAATCGTCGATCCGCGTCATCGGTGCCGATGCCTCGAAAGCGCCGGTAGCGTCGAGCGGTTCCAGCTCGCGCGTCGTCAGCGACTGGACCTCGTCGGCCACGCCGCCGGCGACCTCTTCCTCCGGCGTCTGCGCGACGACCGGCTGCGGCATAGCCAAAGCGCACAGCAGGAAAAACGAACCGACATACGCCCGGCCCGGTTTGGTCAACGCGTCCATGAAGCGGCTGGTAGCGCGAAACGCGGGCCACCGCCAATCAAAAGCGCTGGATTTCAACTATATGGTGGCGGACCGCACGGCGTCGCTCGCTAGTGGAGAGTCGCCTCGGGTTCTTCGCTGTGCATCCAGTCGACGAGCCGCTTGATCTGGCGCCAGCGGCAGAAATGCACGACATTGCCCTTTTCGCGGCTGCGACTCGCCCGGGCAGCGGCTTCCATCCCGGCGAACGACCCATATTCGGCCACCAGTTCCGCCGCATCGAACACGGCTTCGCGATCTTCGATGTAGAAGTGTTCGTGCATACCCATGTCCAACCCAAAGTTCGGCGCGGTTCTCGGCCGGCCTGTTCCGAGCGCGATATCTAACGGGAAAGCCTTTCTTAACTCCGCGCAAAATTGGTGAAGACAAAGTTAGCCATGCCGGCTCGTGACACGGGCGGGCGCCGCTGCCATAGGGGACCCCATGACGGAAGCGCAACGCAAGGGCCGGTTCGGCGGCGGCATTTTTCTCGCGATCGGCCCTTTTGCCGGGCTCGCGCTGGGCGCCGCCCTCGGGCAGCCGAGCATCGGGCTACTCGGCGGAATAGCCGCGGGCGCGGTCCTGGCGCTCGCGACGTGGCTGCTGACCCGATAGGTCCCGGCCCTCAGGCGAGCCGCCGGCCGGCCCAGACGACGCGGCCGATCACTTCCAGCGTGTCGAGATCGCAATCCGGCCAGTCGGGATAGCCTTCATTGTCGCTCTTGATCGTGAACCGGCGGCTCGCCGGGTTCATCGCGATACGCTTCACCATCAGCGCATTGTCGACGCGCAGCACATAGATGCCGTCGCGCAGCCGCTCGGCCCCGTCATCGCCGTTGACCAGGATCTCGTCGCCGTCCGACAAGGTCGGTTCCATCGAATCGCCCGATACCGTGATGATCGAAAGTTTCGCCGGGTCGCCGCCGGCCAGTCGGCGCAACCAGCGCTCGGGGAAAACAATGCGCGAGAGCTCCTCCTCTTCGCCCGCCACCGCGCCCGGCCCGGCCGATGCGTTGACCGCATATTGGCTGACCGCCACCATGGCACCGCCGGCGGGATCGCCAATGGAAGGATTTTTCCTATCGGCCGGCGCGCCCAGCACGCGCTCGTCCACGCCGAAATATTCGGCGAGCACACGGCGATCCTCCTCGGCCAGCCGCCGCGGCGTGCCGCGCTTGATAAATTGCTGAATATACGCGGCGTTTCTTCCGATCAGCCGCGATAGCGCCGCATAATCGTCGCCGCGCTCGCGCGCCAGGCGCTCCAAAACCAGCCGGGGATCCCCTTGCTCCATATCGGCACCATACCGATAGGATTATTCCTAGACAAGTAGGAAATTACCTCTGAGATAGGAAAACGCCTGCCGACACCGATTCGCGGGACGGCCACCAGCCAAGAGGAGAAGAGGATGAGCTTGCTGATCGAAATCGACCGTTTCCTGCGCCACACGAAGATGCCGCCGACCCGTTTCGGGCGCGAAGCGGTCAACGATCCCCGGCTCGTGTTCGACATTCGGCGCGGCCGCGAATGCGGCGAAAAGATACGCGCCCGCATCCACACCTATATCGTCGAGGCGAATGGCCGGCAGGACCGATGCGGATGACACGCCCGCTGCTGACCGGCGGTCTGGCGGCGCTGATCCACGGGCTCGCCAGGCGTGCCGGCACACGGCCCATCGTCGAGGAGGTGCGCACGACGCCCTGGTCGAGCATCACCTTCGCCGGGGCGCGCCACCGCTTCACGCTGCGGCTCGAAGGCGACGATCCCGCCGGGTCGGCGCGCGCGCTGGCCGACGGGCTAGATTACGCCGAATTCGATCTCGGCGCCTATATCCTGGTCGATATCGAGCTGGTCGAGGCCATCCCAGACGACGACCGCGTCCGGATGGTTCTCGAGGCGTTGATCCTCGCCAATGATTGAGGGCTCAGCCGCCCTTCCCGGCAACCTGTTGCAGCGCGCTGAGCGCGTCGCGCAGAGCGGCGTCATGATCGTCCGATCGCCGCGCCTGGGGATGCGGCATGACATTTTCGGTCACCGGACGGGCCTCCGCCTGGCCTTGCCGGTCCTTGGCGGTTTTCTTCCGTTCGAGACCTGCCTCCAATCGTGCGACGAGGTCGGCGAGTTCGGTTCGCGCATCCGAAGTCGGTGCAGCCTGAGCGACCGGCTCCGGATCGACGGCCGGCTCGATCGGCGCATCGGGGAATCCGGCGCGGTCGCGGCGCGGTAGCGGTATCTCGAAAACCGGCTCGGGCGCGTCCGATACATCTTCTGCGGCCTCGGCGGGCGCCGCCGCATCCTCTTCCGGGGAGGTTGCCGCCGGTTCGCCTGCCGCGACGGACGGCGGATCGTCCTCGACGATTTCGGCCACTTCGCCGAGATCGAGCACATCGAAATCGTCGACGGCATCGCTCGCATCGTCGGGCGCGACGGTGACGAGATCGAGCGGCGTCCCGAGATCGTTTTCGGCCATGATCGGGCGGCGATAGGGCGCGTCCGGATGGGCGTCGGCGCGGCGGAGCGACGGGGCGCGGCGCGGCAGCGACGAGCCTTCACCCGCCTCGTCCGGCATCGCGAAACGGGTTCCGGTGCGCAACTTCCGGCCGACGATGGCGGTCAGTGCGATCCAGGCGCCGAGCGTGACGACGAACGCGGCGATCAGCGCGAACACGATCCGCGCCCGCGCGCCGAGCGGCGGTTCCGCGGCGCTGACAAGACCGGGCAGCCCGGTTTCGACGATGAAAGCTTCGAACCAGGGATTGGGCGTCATCAGGATCAGGGCGGCGACGATGAGTCCGGAAACGGCCGATGCAGTCGGGATTTTCGGAAGCTTGGAAACCAGATCGGGCAGCGAAACGCCATGTCTGATCGCATCCAGATTGATGTTCATGTCCTAAACCGCCTTGCCAGTGAGTTTTTGGTAAACAGGGGCATAACGCGAAATGTTTGACGACCAGTTACGATCGCGTTCGACGAATTGGCGGGCCGCCGCGCGCCGTTCCTCCCAATTGTCGCGATGGGCGAACATATCGGCAAGGGCGTCAGCGAGCGCTCCGGGGTCGTCCGGCGCGAAAAGCGTGCCGGTCACCCCGTCTTCGATCAGCTCGCGATGGCCGCCGACGTCCGAAGCCGCGACGAGCCGTTTCTGCGCCATGGCCTCGAGCGGCTTGAGCGGCGTCACCAGGTCGGTCAGCCGCATTTTCTTGCGCGGATAGGCGAGAATGTCGATCAGGCCGTAATAGCGCTCGACTTCCCCGTGCGGGACCCGGCCGGCGAAGTGGATAT
>NZ_JBQLZM010000124.1:0-40857 GCF_052168275.1 Parasphingopyxis sp.
CTAGCCCCGCATCTCGTCGTAGCGCACGAATTCATAGGCGATCGAGCTTTCGACGAGCATCTCCCAGAGCGCCGCGGCGAGCGGGACCGGGACGCCGAGCTCGGCCGCATGGGCCTTCACATGGGCGATCACATCGGCCTTGCGCGCCTCGTCGCGCACCGTTTCGCGGCTGGGCTTGATGCGCGCGGCGGCCTCCATATAGCGAAAACGGCGCGCCATCAGTTCGACCAGCGCGCGGTCGACCGCATCGACGCCCTCGCGCACCTCGGCCATGGATTCGCAGGACGCCGGATCGACCGTCCCGGCAACGGATTTTGCTGTGCTCATGCCCAGCGTCTCTAACCCGCGCGCCGCGAATGTCGAGATGGCGCGGCGGCGCGGATTCGCCTAGACCGATATCGAACCTAGCGAGAAACCATGCACTTCACGGATTTCGACCCCGAGGCGTTCCTGCGCGATCATTGGCAGAAGGCGCCGCTGCTGATCCGCAATCCCTGGCCGGACTGGCGCAACCCGATCGATCCGGAGGAATTGGCCGGGCTGGCCTGCGAGGAGGAGGTGGAATCGCGGCTCGTCGCCCATGCGGCGGATACGGACGGCGGACGATGGGCGGCCGAGCACGGCCCCTTCCCCGAAGACCGCTTCGGCGCGCTGCCGCCGCAGCAATGGACGCTGCTCGTCCAGGCCGTCGACCATTATGTGCCCGGGGTGGCCGCGCTGGTCGCGCCGTTCCGCTTCGTCCCCAACTGGCGGATCGACGATGTCATGGTGAGCCTCGCCGCGGACGGCGGCGGGGTCGGCCCGCATTTCGACCAGTATGACGTGTTCCTGATCCAGGGCCTCGGCCGGCGGCGCTGGCAGATCGGCGCGATGTGCGACGACAGCAGCGCGCTCCTCCCGCACGACGACCTGCGGCTGCTCGCGGACTTCGAACCGGCCGAGGAATGGCTGCTGGAACCGGGCGACATTCTCTACATTCCCCCGGGCATCGCGCATAACGGGGTGGCGGTCGGCGAGAATTGCATGACCTATTCGATCGGCTTTCGGGCGCCGTCGCGATCCGAGCTGATCGCGCACTGGACCGATCATGTGCTGGCCGCGCTGAACGACGACGACCGCTATGCGGATCCCGATCTCCGGCTGCAGGACAATCCCGGCGAGATTTCGGCCGAAGCGATCGGAAAACTGCACGCGATGGTGACCGAGAAAATGGGCGACCGCGACGCCTTCGCCCGCTGGTTCGGCGAATATAGCACGGCGCCCAAATATCCCGATATCGACTGGCGGCCGGAAGAGCCGGTGGACGCAGCGGAAATCCGCCGGCGGCTGGAGGCGGGCGGGACGCTCGTCCGCAATCCGGCGAGCCGATTCGCCTTTGTGCGGCGGGACGCGGGCGGCGTGCTGCTGTTCGTCGACGGGGAATGTTTCGCGTGCGGCGGCGAAACCGGCGCGTTTGTCGAGCGGCTATGTGCGGAAGACCGGATTGTGGATGCTGCGGGCCTGACGGGATCGGAGATGGCGACGGGATTGATCGAAACGCTGCTCGATCGAGGCAGCGTGGCGCTTGAGACCGGCGATTGATCGCTTGCGGCGAGATCGTCAGAGCGCCTGCGCCGCCGCCCATCCGCTGGCCCAGGCCCATTGGAAATTATAGCCGCCGAGCCAGCCGGTGACGTCGACCGCCTCGCCGATGGCGTAGAGGCCCGGCACGGTTTTCGCCTCCATCGTCTTCGAGGACAGGCCGGCCGTGGCGATGCCGCCGATCGTGACCTCGGCCTTGGCGAACCCTTCGGTGCCGTTGGGCCGGAAGCGCCAGTCGGCCAATTGCCGCTCCGCCGCGGACAGAACCCTGTCCGGCAGGTTGTCGAGATCGCCGTCCGCGCCCAGCCGCTCGGCCAGCGTCGCCGCCAGCCGGTCGGGCAGCGCATCGCGCAGCAGGGCCCGCACCGTGCCGCGCGGATGGGCGCGCTTGGCGGCGGGCAGCCATCCCCCCGCCCGCTCCGGCAGGAAATCGATCCCGATCTCGTCTCCGTGGCGCCAATAGGAGGATATCTGGAGGATCGCGGGGCCGGACAGGCCGCGATGGGTGAACAGCGCCGCCTCGCGAAATTCCGTCTTGCCGCAGCGCGCGACGACATCGGCGGCGACGCCGGAAAGGTCGCGGAACAGCACGTCCTCGCCGCCCAGCGTCAGCGGCACCAGCGCCGGGCGCGGTTCGACGACCTTCAGCCCGAATTGCCGCGCCAGGTCATAGGCGAAGCCGGTCGCGCCCATCTTGGGGATGGACGGCCCGCCGGTGGCGATGACCAGCGCGGGCGCCGCGTCCGTGCGGCCGCCATGCGTCACCCGGAACCGGCCGTCCGCATGGGCGATATCGGCGATCTGCCGGCCGAGCGCGAGGTCGACGCCGCCCTTCGCGCCCTCGTCGCGCAGCATGGCGACGATCTGCTTCGCCGACCCGTCGCAGAACAGCTGGCCGAGCGTCTTTTCGTGCCAGGCGATGCCATGGCGGTCGACGAGATCGATGAAATCCCGCGCCGTGTAGCGGCTGAGCGCCGATTTGGCGAAATGCGGATTGGCCGACAGATAGCGGTCGGGCGCGGTGTGGATATTGGTGAAGTTGCAGCGGCCGCCGCCCGAGATCAGGATCTTCTTGCCCGGCGCGTCCGCCCGCTCGATCAGCAGCACCCGCCGCCCGCGCTGGCCGGCGAGCGCCGCGCAGAACAGCCCGGCGGCGCCCGCGCCGAGGACGATCGCGTCATAGCCCGGCGTCATCGTGGCGCGCCCGCCGATTCCCGCCATTCGCCCGGCGCGATCCCGGCGACCGTCCAGTCCCCGACCGCCCAGCGCACGAGCCGCAGCGTCGGATGGCCGACCGCAGCGGTCATCCGCCGCACCTGCCGGTTGCGCCCTTCGCGGATCGTCAGCTTGAGCCAGCTGTCGGGGATCGAGCGGCGGACGCGGATCGGCGGATCGCGGGGCCAGAGACCGGGATCGGCGATGCGCTCGACCTCCGCCGGGCGGGTCGGGCCGTCCTTCAGCGCCACCCCGCGCCGCAGCGCGTCCAGCACCGCATCATCGGGTTCGCCTTCCACTTGCACGAGATAGGTTTTCGCCATCTTGAACTTCGGGTCGGCGATCCGCGCCTGGAGCCTGCCGTCATCGGTCAGCAACAGCAGCCCCTCGCTGTCGCGATCCAGCCGCCCGGCCGGATAGACGCCCGGCAAGTCGATAAAGGCCGACAGCGTCGGACGCGCGGTCGGCGACCCGCGGTCGGTGAATTGCGAGAGCACCCCGAAGGGCTTGTTGAACAGGATCAGCCGCGCCATGCGCGTCCCCCTGCACGATTCCGGCGCGGATTCCTATTTCGCTTCCGCAAAGCCTTTTGACGCGGTTGAGATATCCCTGTAGCGGTTGGGCGCTATCGGGGATGGTTGAGATGCTGAGCAGGCCGTTACTGACCACGCAGGAGATCGCCGCGCTGCTGAAGGTGCGCGAGCCGACCGTGCGGGGCTGGATTCATGACGGCGGCTTGCGCGCGATCAAGCTCAGCCGCGAATTCCGCGTGGTAGCAAAAGACCTGGAAGCCTTTCTCAATGCCCGCGCGACCCAACCCGGCCCGAAAGATCGCCAACCGCGATAAGGGCGATACAAGGATCCGATAGTGCACCCTGAAATCCCGTATCTTCGGGAAATCATAATCTTCCTCGTCGCCGCCGGGCTCGTCGTTCCGCTCGTCCGGCGCGGCGGGATCAGCCCGGTACTCGGCTTCCTGTTCGTCGGGCTGATCATCGGCCCCTATGGCGCGGGCCGGCTGGCCGGCGACACGCCGATCCTCGAATATCTCGTCATTTCGAATATCGAAGGGGTGAGCCGGGTCGCCGAGCTCGGCGTCATATTCCTGCTCTTCACGATCGGGCTCGAACTGTCGGTCGCGCAGCTCTGGGGGATGCGGCGGCTCGTCTTCGGCCTCGGCGCCGCACAGGTCACTGTCAGCGCGATCGTCATCGGCGTCATCGCCTATCTGTTCGGCAATTCGCTGGTCGCGGCGACGATCTTCGGCCTCTGCCTCGCCTTGTCCTCGACCGCGCTCGTGATGCAGCTGCTAACCGAAACGCGCCGGCTCAGCGCGCCGGCCGGTCGCTCGAGCTTCGGCATATTGCTGCTCCAGGACCTGGCGGTCGTGCCCATCCTCTTCTTCGTCGGCGTCGCCGGCGCGACGGTCGAGGGCTCGCTCGCCCTCGCGGCGGGCTGGGCGATCGGCGAGGCGACCCTCGTCATCGGCGCGATCTTCCTGATCGGAAGGATCGTCGTGCGGCCGCTGCTGCGCTTCGTCGGCGGCACGGGCAGCCGCGAGGTGTTCATGGCGGCGGTGGTGCTGCTCGTCCTCGCCACCGCGGCGTTGACCGCCGAGGCCGGGCTCTCGATGGCGCTCGGCGCCTTCCTCGCCGGGCTGCTGTTCGCCGGGACCGAATATCGCCACCAGATCGCCAGCGATATCGAACCGTTCAAGGGGCTGCTGCTCGGCCTGTTCTTCATCTCGGTCGGGATGAGCCTCGATATCCTCGCGGTGTGGGACAATATCGGCTGGGTGCTGCTGTCGGTCGTCGGGCTGCTGATCCTGAAGGGCGCGATCATCTACACGCTGGCGCGGATCTGGCGCCTGCCCAGGGACGTCGCCGCCGAGACCGCGGTGCTGATGAGCCAGGGCGGCGAGTTCGCCTTCGTCGTCATCGCGGCGGCGCTGTCCTACGCGCTGCTCGATCCGGAGATCGCGCAGTTCGTGCTGCTCGTCGTCATCGTCACCATGTTCCTGACCCCCCTGCTCGCCGTGGCCGGGCGGCGCCTGGGCCGGACGATCCGCGAGCGCAACGCCGGGGCGGCCGCCGAAGAAAAACCGATGGAGGACGGGCACCCGGTCATCATCGGCGGCTTCGGCCGGGTCGGCAAGATGCTCGCGCAGCTGCTCGACGAGCAGCGCGTTCCCTATGTCGCGATCGACAGCGACCCCGAACTCGTCGCGCGCGAACGCGCCGAGGGGGCCTGCGTCTTTTTCGGCGATGCGAGCCGGCCCGACCTGCTCGAGCATCTCGGCATCGAGCGGGCATCGGCGTTCGCGACGACGATGGACGAGCCGGGTTCGGCCGCTCATGTCATCAAGGCCGTGCACGGCGCCTGGCCGCACGTACCGATCATGGCGCGCGCCCGCGACGCCGGCCATGCGCGCCAGCTGCTGAAACAGGGCGCGGCGAGCGCGGTGCCCGAAACGGTCGAGGCGAGCCTCGAACTGTGCGAGCAGGTACTGACCGGCATCGGCTTTCCGGACGACGCCGCGCGCACGATCGTCGACGAGCGGCGCGGCCTGATGATTATCGGAGACGAGACATGACGGAAGCGAAACCGATGGGACCCAGGCATCTCCTGCTGCCCGTCCACGCCGATCACGGGCTGGACGCGCGGCTCGGCGCCGCTATCGCGCTGGCGCGGCGGTTCGGCGCCACGTTGCACTGCCTCCATGCGCGGACGCCTCCCGGCGCCGGACGCGCGATCAGCGCGAGCGGCATGGCGCGGCTCGACGAGGAGGAGGCGCGCGCGGGCAAGCGGCTGCGCCGCACCGTCGAAACCCGGCTGGCCGAGGCCGGCGTCGAGTGGGACTGGCAGGACCGGCCCGGCAACGTCGTGGACGCGCTGGTCGGCGAGGCGCCGCTCGCCGATCTCGTCCTGGTCAGCCCGATGACGGAGGGCAGCGGCCCGGCGGTGTCCGAGCCGATCGCCGAACCGCTGCTGCTGCGCAGCCCCACGCCGCTGCTGATCGCCCCGGACGGCCCCGCCGCCTTCGACACCGCGATGATCGCCTGGAACGGCAGCGCGCAATCGGCGCTCGCGATGCGGGAGGCGCTGCCGCTGCTGCGCGGCGCCGCGGCCGTCCATATCGTGACCGCGGCGGCCGATATCCGCGATTTCCCGCCGGAACGGGCCATCGACTATCTGCGCGCGCACGGCATCGAGAGCGCGCACCATATCGCCGCGGACGGCGGCGCCGACGCGGCCGACACGCTGACCCGGGAAGCCGCGCGCCTCGGCGCGGACTATATCGTCATGGGCGGCTATAGCCGGTCGCGGCTCAACGAGCTGATCTTCGGCGGCGTGACGCGCCATATGCTGCGCCGCCCGCCCGTGCCGATCTTCATCCGGCATTGAGCGCGCCGGCGCCGGACCATCGCGAACACGGCCCCAAATCCCTTGACTTTCCGGCGACGAGCCGCCACATGCGCGCCTTCGCAATTGGCCCCGCACCCCGGTGAAGTGGTGGCCGCGTCGTGCAGATCGGTACGGCGGTGCGTTCCGGGAACCTGAAACAAGCAAATTGGAGACGACTGATGTCGAAGCGCAACAGCGCCAAATACAAACTCGACCGCCGGATGGGCGAAAACATCTGGGGTCGCCCGAAAAGCCCGGTCAACCGCCGCGAATACGGCCCCGGCCAGCACGGCCAGCGCCGCAAGGGCAAGCTTTCCGACTTCGGCGTGCAGCTGCGCGCCAAACAGAAGCTCAAGGGCTATTACGGCGAAATCACCGAGAAGCAGTTCAAGCGCGCCTATACCGAGGCGAGCAAGATGAAGGGCGATACCTCGCAGAACCTGATCGGCATTCTCGAGCAGCGGCTCGACATGATCGTCTATCGCGCCAAGTTCGCGCCGACGATCTTCGCCGCGCGCCAGCTCGTCAATCACGGCCATGTCCGCGTCAATGGCGACAAGTGCAACATCCCCTCGCGCCGCATCAAGCCGGGCGACGAGATCATGCTGCGCCAGAAGGCCCAGGACATGGCGCTGGTGCTCGAGGCGCAGAGCCTCAACGAGCGCGACATTCCCGAATATGTGGTGCCCGACGGCACCGCCAAGGTGGTCTTCACGCGCATCCCGACGCTCGACGAAGTCCCCTATCCGGTGAAGATGGAACCCAACCTCGTCGTCGAATTCTATTCGCGTTAGGGTTCGGACCGAAGGTTCGGGGAGGACCCGATTCGAGAAGGGCGGCCCGCGGGCCGCCCTTTTTCGTTGGCGACCCTGTTTGCTGCCAGCGTCCTGTCAGCAGATCCCCATTCGGCGATTGCCCGGCCGATATTAGTCCCATATTGCAACCGACGATGGCAAACGGGGAGATCGGAATGGGCTATGCGCTCGACGCGGAAACGGAAATCGCGAGCCATGGCGACGGCCTCTATGCGCGCCCCGTCACCCAGGTCTTCTGGAACATGGAGAGCGCCTTTGGCGGCTGGGCGCTGGCGCTGGCGATGGAGGCGGTCGGACGGGAGGCCGATCCGGCCGCCGCGCTGTCCAGCATCAACGCGATCTTCGTCGCGGGGATCGACGGCGAGACGGTGTTCGTCCGCGTGGAGACGCTGAGCCAGCGCACGCGCACCGGCTTCTTCCGCGTCACGCTGCACAAGGATGCGGCCGACGGCCCGCTGCTGTTCGGCGCCGATATCGTGATGTCCGACCGGCGCGAGACCGATCTCGCCTACCAGCCGGACATGCCCGAGGTGACGCCGGCGGCCGAGACCGAGCGGCTCGCCTTCCCGCCCGGCATGGGCCCGCGCTGGTTCGGCCATTATGACCAGCGGATCGCGGTCGGCCGGCCCTTCACCGTCCAGGACAGGCCGCGCAGCGCGGTCTGGATGCGCGACGGCGACGGCCGGCCGCTCGATACCAAGGGGCTGGTCTCGATATCCGACGTGCCGATGCCCCGCGCCTTCTTCCTGGCCGATGCGCCACGCTTCAGCTCGACCGTGTCCTACAGCTTCGCGATGTTCGCGACCGAAGCGGAACTGGCGGCGATCGGCACCGACCATGTCCTCGTCGAGAGCGACAGCGCGCGCATCCGCCGGGGCATGAGCGACCAGCATGCCCGGATCTGGTCGCCGTCGGGCGACCTGATCGCGCTGACCAGCCAGACCGCCTTCTTCCGCTGAAAAACCCTGTCAAATTGTCATTGTTAGGCAGTTATTTAGCAATTCCCACTATTCACCTCTTCTCCGCGGGGAATTTCGAAATAATGGCAGAAGAGGATCAATGGCGATCGCTATTATCAAGACGGGATTCTATTTCGGGCCGCTGCTGTTCGGGATGTTGTTCATTCCCCCGGTAACCGCACAAATCATCGGGATTATGGGCTGGACCCCGCCGCTCGGCATGGCGCCGCTGGCCGCAGGCTTCGCACTGGGCGGCGTATGGGGCCTGTATGCACAGTGGCGCGGGAGCTGGCTGACATGGCGGCCATAGGCGAACTCCGGTCGGTCGCGACCGCCCATAACCGGCAACTGATGCAGCGCGAACAGGCGATCGCGCGCAAATATATGGGCGGCGTGCCCTGGCTCGCCGTCGCCTGGGGGCTCGGCAATTTCGCCGTCTGGCTCGCGCTCTGGCCGCTGGTCCTGTTCGGCATCCTGCCGCTCTGGGCCGCCTTCCCGGTCGCGACCGCCAATGTCATCCTCTGCTACCTGCCCTCGCACGAGGCGCAGCACGACATCATCGGCCGCCGCGGCACCAAGTGGCGCTGGCTCAACGAACTGGTCGGGCATCTCTCGACGATACCGCTCGTCCTGCCCTATCGCGCCGCCAAGCTCACCCATCTCGAGCATCACAAGCATACCAACCATCCCGAGCGCGACCCCGATTACAGCATGCGCGCCGACGGGCCTTTCCACATGCTCTGGGTCAGCCTGAAAAACCGCCAGCCGCGCTCCAATCGCGGGCTGCGCGGCTATCGCGAGGCGCTGGAGCGGATCGGCCGCCCGGACGCCGCGCTGGACGGCGTGCTCTACAACCTCGCCTATTACGCCCTGCTCTGCGGGTTCGCCTGGGCCGGTTACGGCATCGAGGCGCTGCTGCTCTGGTGGCTGCCGCGCCATATCGGCACCGCCTATATCCAGTTCTTCCTGAGCTGGGCGCCGCATCACCCGGCCAGGGCGGTCGGCCGCTACCGCAACACGCGGGCCTGGCGCAGCGCGCTCGGCAATATCGGATCGATGGGGATGCAGTATCACATCGTCCACCATCTCCACCCGACGATCCCGCTGACCCGCACTCCGGCCGCCTATCGCGAGATGCGGCCGATCCTCGAGGCACGCGGCTGCGATCTCGGCACGCTCTAGCACCGCCCCGCCCTTGATCTGGCGCGCCCGTCCGCCGATGATGGCGGGCGCGGGACGAGGGGACGGACAGGCTGCATGAAGAGACTGGCGAAGATTTTGGGGGTCGCCGCGACGCTCCTGTTCGTGACGGCCGCGATCAATGCGGCGCTCAACAGCCAATGGTATGCGCGGCAGGAGCAGGTCGCCGCGCCCGAGGCCCAGTATGACGTCGTCATCCGGCGCGACCGCTGGGGCGTGCCGCATGTGCTGGGGCAGACCGACGCCGACGCCGCGTTCGGCCTCGCCTATGCCCATGCCGAAGACGATTTCGAAACCTTGCAGGAAGTGATCGCCAGCGCGCGCGGGCGCCTCGGCGAGCTTACCGGCGCCGAGGGCGCGGCGCAGGACTATGTCTGGCACCTGTTCGACGCGCGCAGCGACGTCGACGCCGGCTATCGGCGCGCGCTGTCGCCCGAAACCCGGGCGCTGATCGAGGCCTATGCCGACGGGCTCAACCTCTACGCGTCGCAACATCCCGAAGAGTTGCGCATCCGCGGCCTGTTTCCGGTGACCGGCGAGGATATCGCCACCGGCTTCGCCTTCACCTCGCCCTTCTTCTACGGCATCGACCGGACGCTCGGCGCGCTCGCCGCGAGCGAGGAGCCGCCGCGCAACGGCGAACCGGCGACCGAGCGCGGCTCCAACGCCTTCGCCATCGCCCCGTCGCGCGATCCGGACGGCGCGACCAAGCTCATCGTCAATTCGCACCAGCCCTGGAACGGCCCGGTCGCCTGGTACGAGGCGCATGTCACCAGCGCCGAGGGGCTCGACATGATCGGCGGGCTGTTCCCGATCGCGCCGCTGCCGCTGCTCGGCCACAACCGCCATATCAGCTGGACCAACACGGTAAACCGCCCGGACCTGGTCGATGTCTACGAACTCACCCTCAACGAAGCGGGCGACGCCTATCGCTTCGACGGCGAATGGCGGCCGCTGGAGAGCCGCCGGATCTGGCTCCACGTCCGGATGGGGCCGCTCGTCGTGCCGGTCCCGCGGACCGTCCACCGCTCGATCCACGGGCCGGTGATGATCAACGACAATGGCGCCTTCGCGATCCGCTATGCCGGGATCGGCGAGATCCGCCAGGTCGAGCAATATTACCGGCTGACCCGGGCCGAGAGTTTCGAGGAATGGCAGGAGGTCATGCGGATGCAGGCGATCCCGGCCACCAACTTCATCTATGCCGATCGCGAAGGCCATATCGCCCGCCTCTACAATGCGCGCTTCCCCGACCGCGCGGAGGGCTTCGACTGGCGCGGCGTGCTGCCGGGCGACACCAGCCGCACGCTGTGGACGGCCGATGCGCCCTTCGCCTCGATCCCGTTCCTCGTCGACCCCGCTTCGGGCTATATCTTCGATGCCAACAGCACGCCCTGCATCGCCACCGCCGCGGCCGACAATCTCGATTGCGACGGTTTTTCCGCGCTGCTCGGCATCGAGAGCAACCGGACCAACCGGATGCTGCGCGCCGACGAGCTGATGGCCGCGATCGAGGGCCCGATCGGCTGGCCGGAGCTGCGCCGCGTGAAATACGATACCGGCTATTCGCGCCGGTCGGCGGCCGGCGCCTATTTCCGGCGGATCGCCGCGCTCAATTTCGAGCCGGGCGACCTGTCCGACGCGCAGCAGCTGCTGGCGCGGTGGGACTGGACGCTGGACGGCGAGGGACCGGCCGACGGCCTCGCCGCGCTCGTCCTGCGGCACATCATGCTCGCGGCCTATCGCGGCGATCCGCTTCCCGATCCGCGCGAGACCTTCGCCGGGGCCGTCGCCTTCCTGATCGACGAGCATGGCCGCCTCGAGGTCCCGCTCGGCGAGGTGGTCCGGCTGCGGCGCGGCGCGGCGGACCTGCCGCTCAGCGGCGGGCCGGACGCGCTGCGCGCCATCTATTGGGGCGATCCGGAAGACGGCGCGCATTCGGCCACGGCCGGCGACAGCTACATCATGGAGATCACCTGGCACCGCGACGGCACGGTCAGCTCGCGCAGCGTCCACCAGTTCGGCGCGGCGAGCACCCGGCCCGATTCGCCGCATTATGACGACCAGGCCCCGCTGTTCGCCGCGATGCGGATGAAGGACAGCTGGTTCGACGCGGAAGAACTGGCGCCCAATATCGTCTGCAGCTACCGCCCCGGCGAAGCGGGACGCACGCCCGACGGCGCCCCCTGCCCCCGCTAGCGCGGGACTCCTAGCCGCGCGTCAGCCGCACCAGCGTTTCGTCGAGCGCCGAGAGGAATCGCGAACGGTCGGCCTTCGCAAACGGCGGCGGCCCGCCGATCGCGTCGCCGCCCGCGCGCAGATCGGCCATGATCGCGCGCGTCGCGACCGCGGCGCCGATCGAGTTGGCGGTGAACGGCTTGCCGTTGGGCGCAATGACGCTGGCGCCCGCCTTGATGCAGCGGTCGGCGAGCAGGATATCGGCGGTGATCACGATCGTTCCGGCGCCTGCCCGCTCGGCGATCCAGTCGTCCGCCGCGTCGAAACCGTCGCTCACCACCTCGCGCGCGACCCGCGGGTGGTCGGGCACGCGCAGATGGCTGTTGCTGACGATCGTGACGGGCGCATCATGCCGGAAGGCGACCTTGTAGATTTCCTCCTTCACCGGACAGGCATCGGCATCGACGAGGATCCGGATCCCGTCTCCGGTCAAGACGGATTCCCGAGCCCCAGCGCCGCGCGCAGAAAGGCGTCGCTGCGCTCAAGCATCCGGGTGCGGGCGTCCGAATCGGTCAGATAGTGATTGAGACCCTCGAACACGATCAGTTCGCTGGGCCTGCCGACGTCGGTCAACCGATCGTGCATCCGGCGCGCATGGCCGATATCGACATTGATGTCCTGATCGCCATGAAAAAGGAGAACCGGAGCGTTGATGCGATCGGCATGGCGCGCCGGGGAACCGGCGAGAATATGCGGGCCGGTGCCCAGATATTCGGCGATATTGCGTCCGCCGAAAAAGGCCATGGCATCCTGGCGCAGCGCCGGCAGGTCCGTCACGGGCGCGATCGCGACGATCGCCTTGAACAGGCCCGGCTCCAGCACCCCGGATTGCAGCGCCGCGTAACCGCCATAGGACCAGCCGACCGCAGCCAGCTGATCGGCATTCGCTATGCCCTCGGAGACCAGCCAGCGCGCGCCGTCATTGACGTCGCCGATGGCGGTCGCCCAACTCTGAAAGCCGTTTTCGACAAGCCAGTCTTCGCCATACCCGTAGGAGCCGCGGAAATTGGGCTGGAGCACGGCATAGCCCTGATGCGCGAAGAACTGCGCGAGCCAGTCAAAGCTCAAAAAGGTACGCCATTCCGGACCGCCATGCGGCAGGACGATGGCCGGCAGGTTTTCGCCATCGCTTCCCGGCGGCAATGTCAGATAGCCGGGGATCATCGTGCCGTCGGCCGCCGGATAGCGAACCGGACGCACCTCGGCGAGCGTCACGCCCTCCAGCGCGGGCCGGGCGAGCAGTATCTCGTTCAACGCGCCGGTCGCCTTGTGGAACACGTAGTAGCGACCCGGATTCGTCGGACCGACCGCGCGAACGAGCAGCCGGCTTTCGTCGTCACTGGCATCGAGAAATATGATCTCCGGATTGCCCGGCAGCGCGTTGCTCAGAGCCTCATGCAGCGCTTCATATTCGGGATCGAAATAGGCAACGATGTTTTCGTCTTCCGAATAGCCGACACCGATCACGCGCTGCGCGCGACCCAATCGAAGGAGCCGGCTGACATCGACTTCGGGATGGGCATAAATCAGTTCGCGATCGAGCGTGTCGTTCAACGTGATGCGAAACAGCGCATCGCGGCCGTCATGCTTTTCCAGCCCGTACACCGCGTTCAGGGCGCGATCGACGACCAGCGGATAGAAGCCCGTATCATCCACCATGTTGTACGATCCGAACTCGCGCCATTCATCGCTGTCGGCCGTGCGGTAATAATAGTTGATCGTCTCGCCCGCCATGCCGGTGGCCCCCCGCCGCGAAATCGTCGCCTTCATGCGAACGGTCCCGTAGCCGTCGCTCAGGAAGCGGACATTCTGGCGCACCGGCGGTTCGATACGTTCCGTGCGGCCGGTGCGCGTGTCGATGAGGACGACCCCCAGTCCTTCGGCATTGTCGACGACCCGCGTCGCCCCGCGATTTTGCTCGGGCACATAGGTGCGGCTCATCGTGATCCGGTCATCGTCGTCCGGCAGCCAGTCGACGATGCTGCCCTCGAACTGCCGGTTGCGCCGGAAGATGTTGTCCCGCTGGCCCAGCGAACGGGCGTCCGAACTGTCGTCGTCGATCGCGAACAGGCGGTTGACCGGATAAATCTGGAGTTCGGCGCGCATCAAGGCCGAGACCGAACAGACCAGCCGCTCCTCGTTGACGAAGCGGCACCAGTCGAGCTCCATCGGGTCGCCGTCGCTGACCGACACGATCGACGACCGGCCGCCCGTCACATCGGCGACATAGGCGCGGGTTTCCTCGCCCGGTCCCGGGCCGAGATAGGTCACCCGGCTGCCGCTCGGCGACAGCGCGATCGCGCTGACCGCCGGCCGCTGGCCGAAGGCCTCGGCCGGGTTGTCGAGCTGCTGCGCGGCGGCGGGCGCGGCGATGCCCAAGGCGATCCAACCGGCCGACGCCAGTACAAGATTTTTCATGATATGCCCCGTTTGAAAGTCCAAAGCCCTGTATTTCCGCGACTATATCGGCTCGATCGTGCGAGGAAAAGGCACCGCCCGCAGTTTCCGATCTCGCCGGCGCGCCGAACATGCTAGGCGGCGGCGTGGACAAGCGCCTGGGCATCCGTCTCTTCTGGCTCGTGATCGGGCTTGGCGCGCTCGGGCTCGGCATTCTCGGCGCGGTCCTGCCGCTGATACCGACGACGCCCTTCCTGCTCGTCGCCGCCTTCGCCTTCGCCCGGTCGTCGCCCCGGCTCGCCGCCTGGCTCGAGGCGCATCCGCAATTCGGCCCGCTCGTCGCCAACTGGCGCGACCATGGCGCGATCAGCCGCCGCGCCAAGATCGCGGCGATGGCCGTCATTCTGGCGACGCCGCTGATCAGCCTCGCGCTGGGCATCGCGCCGTGGATACTGGCGGTGCAGATCGGCGTGCTGGCTGTCGTCGCCATGTTCATCGCAAGCCGCCCCGACGGCCCGGGCGGTGGCGATACGGCCTAGCGGGGCCGCTCCGATAGACGGCCTAAATCGCGGCGAGACACGAATCCTATAAAGGGCGGGAAATCACGCGAAAATCGCCGATTTCGAGGCGCTTTTCCGCCCGGCCGCCTTGCGCCGCCCCGCTGCGCTGATATCGTGGGGACCGAGGGGCGCTGGACCTGCGCGCGGCAGGTCGGAATGGAAAACAAGGGTCTTGTACATGCCTCCAACACTGTTGTTCGCAACCGATCTGACGGCGCGCGGCGATCGCCCGCTCGACCGGGCCGTATCGCTGGCCGACGAGATGCATTGCGACGTCAAGCTGCTCCACGTCATCGACAAGAAGGCCGCCGCGTTGAATGCCGACCCGTCCGACATATCGGAGAAGATCCGCGCCGACCTGCCCGAACAGGCGGCCGGCATGGACATCATCGTGGAGAAGGGTTCGCCGCCGCAGACGATCGCGCGGGTCGCCGAGGAGACGAGCGCCGACCTGATCGTTACCGGGGTCGCCCGCCATACGAGTCTGGGCGACATCACGCTCGGAACCGCGGTCGACTATATCGTCCGCCGGGCGCCGGTGCCGGTGCTCGTCGTCAAGAAGCGGCCGCTGCATCCCTACAAGACGCTGGTCGCCGCCACCGATTTCTCGGCCTATTCGCTGGGCGCGGTCAACGCCGCCGCGGCGCTGTTTCCCGAGGCCGAAATCCATCTCGTGCACGCCTATGCGGTCCCCTATAGCGGCTGGCTGAAATCGGACGAGGTCGAGAAGGAAGTCCGCGAGGAAGCCGAGGAATATATGGAGAAATTCCTCGCCGATCCGGGCTTTTCGGAAGAAGTGCGCGCCCGGCTCCATCCGCATATCGGCTATGGCCATATCGAGGAGGTCATCTACCGCGCGCTGCGCGAGCATGACGCGGACCTGCTGGTGCTCGGCACCCATGGCCGCAGCGGCTTCGCCCAGGCGACGATCGGCAGCAACGCCCAGTCGATGCTGACCGGGGCGCCGTCCGACGTGCTGATGGTGCGCAAGCAGAAATAGCCGGGTTCGCGCGGACCGACGCCGATTTCGCTTTTTCGTTGCGGAACCCGCGGGCGCGCGGTTAGTTGACGATATGTGAAGCGCCGGAACGCGGCGCCGCAATACAGGGGAGATTGTCTTGACGTTCCGCCACATCCCGCCGCTTGTCCTTCTGATGCTCGCCGGCGCCTGCGCGCCGATGGCCGAGGCGCCGCAAAGCGCGGCCGCCGAGCCCGCCGTCGCGCCCGCTGCCCCGCAAATCTCGCTCGAGACGCTGCGCGGTCTGACCGAGACCATGTCCTCGGACGCCTTCGAGGGCCGGGCGCCGGGAACGCCGGGCGAAGAGATGACGGTCAGCCTGCTCGCCGAGCGTTTCGCCGCGGCGGGCCTGCAGCCGGGCAACAACGGCAGCTGGTTCCAGGAAGTGCCGCTGGTCGAGATCAACGCGAACCCTGAGACCGCTGCCCTCTCCTACACGGCAAACGGCGAGACGGTGACGCTCGCCTATGGCAGCCACATGGTGATCGGCACGCCGCGCGTCGTACCCGAAATTGCCGTCGAGGACGCCGAACTCGTGTTCGTCGGCTACGGCATCAACGCGCCCGAGCGCGGCTGGAACGATTATGCGGGCATCGACATGGCGGGCCGCATCGCGGTCATCCTCGTCAACGATCCCGATTTCGAGAGCCCGACCAACGAGGGCCTCTTCGACGGCCGGGCGATGACCTATTACGGCCGCTGGACGTACAAGTACGAGGAAGCCGCGCGCCAGGGCGCAGCCGGCGCGATCATCGTCCACGACACCGAGCCCGCCTCCTATGGCTGGAACGTGGTCGAGAGCAGCTGGTCCGGTCCGCAGCTCAACATGGCCGCAGAGAACGACCATATGGACCGCGTGCCGATCGAGGGCTGGATGACCAACGAGGCGAGCCGCGCGATGCTGGCCGCCGCCGGGCAGGATCTCGACGCGCTCACCGCCGCCGCCCGGCAGCCGGGCTTCACCGCCGTGCCGCTCGGCATCACCGCGAGCGCCAGCGTCGATAACACGATCCGGCGCGAGAACAGCCGCAACGTGATCGCGATCCTCCCGGGCAGCACGCGGCCCGACGAATATGTGATCCACACCGCGCACTGGGACCATCTCGGCCGCTGCACGCCGGCGCCCGACGGCGACGATATCTGCAACGGCGCGCTCGACAATGCGACCGGCACCGCCGGGCTCGTCGCGCTGGCCGAGGCCCATGCCGCGGCCGGCCCCGCCGAACGCTCGCTCGTCTTCCTCGCGGTGACCGCCGAGGAGTCCGGGCTGCTCGGCTCGACCTATTACGGCGCCAATCCGGTCTTCCCGCTCGCCCAGACCGCCGGCGGCATCAACATGGACGGGCTCAACATCATCGGCGCCTCGCGCGATGTCGTCGTCGTCGGCTACGGCAAGTCCGAGCTCGAAGAGTATCTGGCGCGCGCCGCCGCGGCACAGGGCCGCGTCGTCCGGCCCGAGCCGACCCCCGAGGCCGGCTATTTCTTCCGCTCCGACCATTTCGCCCTCGCCCGTCCCGGCGTCCCGATGCTCTACGCCGAAGGCGGCGAAGATCTGGTCGAGGGCGGTCCGGAAGCCGGCGCCGCCGCCGCGCGCGACTATCGCGCCAACCGCTATCACGGGCCCAAGGACGAATATGACCCCAATTGGGACTGGACCGGCGCGATCATGGACCTGGAGCTCTATTACGCCATCGGCCGCGAGCTTGCCGATTCGACCGACTGGCCGAACTGGAATCCCGACGCCGAATTCCGGGCCGCCCGCGACGCCTCGCGGCCCGCATCCGACTGACACCCCGCTCTTTAGGAGAGACCTGATGAAACGCACCCTAGCCACGCTGATTGCCGCGACCGCGATCGCCGCCCCCGCCCTCGCCTATCAGGCGCAGGAACAGCAGGAGCCGCGCGAACCCTCGATCCTCGAACGCGTGCTCGATCGCGTTCTGGGCCCGGCCGAACAGCCCCAGACGGCCCAGACCGATCGGACGGCAGGCGAAGCGCCGGCGCCGGGCACGCTCTACAGCGTACTCGCAGCGGATTTCCGCGCCGAGGACCGCGCGCGCGACCGCTATCGCCACCCCGCCGAAACGCTCGATTTCTTCCGCGTCGAGCCGGGCATGACGGTCGCCGAATTCGGCCCCGGCGGCGGCTGGTACACGCGCGTCCTGGCGCCGTATATCGCGCCGCGGGGCCGCTATATCGCGGTCAACGCCGATTCCTCGTCGCGAACCCTCGACGCCGAACAGCGCGCCCGGATCGACAGCTGGCCGCAGCGTTTTGCCGCCAGTGTCGAGGAGTGGACGGGCGTCCCGGCCGCTTCGGTCACCGCGTTCGAGAGCGATGAAGCGCCGGAAAGCGTGGCGGGCACCGTCGACCGCATCCTGATCTTCCGTTCGCTGCACGGCCTGCGCAACGGCAATATCGCCGACAGCGAGCTGCGGCGGCTGCGCGCCATGCTGGCGGACGACGGCCTGGTCGGCGTCGTCCAGCACCGCGCGCCGGAAACCGAGACCTGGGAGCGCTCGAACGGCTCGCGCGGCTATCTGAAACAGTCGGACGTGATCAAGCTGTTCGAACTCAACGGATTCGAGCTGGTCTCGACTTCCGAGATCAACGCCAACCCGAACGACCCGGCGAACTGGGACCGCGGCGTCTGGACGCTGCCGCCCATCCTGACGCTCGGCGACGAGAATCGCGACCGCTATGTCGCGATCGGCGAAAGCGACCGGATGACGCTGCTGTTCCGCAAGGCGCGGTAGTTTTTCAGAATTTTCCTGACGGAAATAGCCGCACCGAAATTCGTCATTGCGAGCACAGCGAAGCAATCCGGAGCCGAACGCGCCACGCTCTGGATTGCCGCGTCGCCTTACGACTCCTCGCAATGACGCGAAACGCTTTTCAATCCCCGCAATTCGACCGCCCGCGCGAACACCGCTTCGAACATCGCGTCGGTCAGCCGGCCGGTATTCTGGTTGTAGCGCGAACAGTGATAGCTATCGATCAGCAGCCGCCCGCCCGGCAGCCGGTGCTCGGCGCCATGGCCGAACCGGTACCGCCCGGGCGTTTCGCCATGGGCACGCAGGATCGAGGCGTGCGCGATCGTCCCCAGCGCGACGATCGTCGTGAGCCTGGGCAGCGCATCCAGTTCGGGCGCCAGGAAGCGCCGGCACGCGTTGATCTCGGCGGCGACCGGCTTGTTCTGCGGCGGCACGCAGCGCACCGCGTTGAGGATGATCGCGCCGTTGAGCCTCAGCCCGTCGCCGATATCGCCCGCATAGGCCCCGGCGGTCATCCCGACCTTGCCGAGCGTCTCGTACAGCAGCCCGCCGGCATGATCGCCGGTGAACGGCCGGCCGGTCCGGTTGGCCCCGGTCAGCCCCGGGGCGAGTCCGACCACGGCGAGCCAGGCCTCCGGATCGCCGAACGAGGGCACCGGCGCGTTGAACCAGTCGGGATGCGCCCGTCGCTGCTCGGCGCGAAACCGGGCCAGCCGCGGGCAGAGCGCACAATCGGGCGGCGGCCCCGCGCCAAAATCATCCATCGGCACGCCCTGGATCGTCGAGTCGGCCGACCACCCGGTCGAACAGCGAACGCCGGGCCAGCGCATCGTCGAGCCGGTCGAGTGCCTCCGCGACCGCGCCTGCCTCGAGATCGAGCTCCGCCGAGGCATCCGAGAGCGCCCGCCACAGCGGATCGAGCGTCGCCACCAGCGCCCGGCCCTTCGCCGTCAGATCCAGCAGATTGCGGCGCGCATCGTCCGGATCGGCGCGGGTGGACACCAGCCCCGCGCCGGTAAGGGATTTGCGCGTCTGGCTAACGGAAACATGGGTGATGTCGAGGGCCGCCGCGATGTCGCCGACCGCCATCGGCCCGTTGAGGCGCAACTGGTTGAGGACGCCGAACCAGCGCTGTTCGAACGCAACCCCGAAGAAATCGTAGCAACGCGCCGCATCGCGATCGATCGTTTCCGACAGGCGGCGCAGCCGCGCGCCCAGCGCCCGTCCCCCGGAATCGCGTACATAGTCGGACCGTCCCATCTCATCGCCATAGCCATTGACAATTACGTAGTCACCTACGTAGTTGCCTACGCTAAAGGAGCCTGCCCATGACCATACGACCCGACCGCCGCACCTTCTGCCTGACGAGCGCCGCCGCGATCGGCGCCGCGGCCGCCGCGCCCCTGCGCGCGCTGGCGCCGACGGAAACGCCGGTCGATCGCATCATGCGCCGGGCCGTCGTCATCAACGGCAACATGCTGCCGCCCTTTTCCGAGGATCCGGCCAACGACATGGCCTTCGCCGCGGACCTTTCGGCCACCGGGTTGACGGCGGTCAAATACAGCCTGGCCGGCGCCGCGGGCGATTTCGGTACCGCTATCGACCATATCGGCGCGATCGCCAACGCCATCGCCGATCACGCCGACCGGTACCTGCTGGTCCGGACGGTCGCCGATATCGCGGACGCCAAGCGGACCGGACGGATCGGGATCATCTTCGCCTTCGAGGCCGCGACGATGTTCGACGGTTCGGTCGAACGCATCTCCTATTTCGGCGATCTCGGCGTCCGATCGATGCAGCTCTCCTACAATGGCCGTTCGCCCTTCGCCGCCGGCGTCATGGTCGACGATCCCGAGGCCGGATTGACCGAACTCGGGCGCCGGGCGGTCACCACGATGAACGCGGCCGGCATCGCGATCGACGCCAGCCATTCGAACGACCGGTCGACGTTCGACATCATCGGACAATCGAGCCGTCCGGTCATGATCTCGCATGGCGGCTGCGCCGCCATCCACCCCCATCTGCGCAACCGTTCCGATGCGGCGTTGCGCGCGATAGCCGACAATGGCGGCGTTTTCGGACTGTACGAACTGGCCTATCTGACGCCCGGCATGGAACAGCAGACCCTGGCCGATTACATGCGCCATCTCGTCCATGCGATCGACATCTGCGGCGTCGACCATGTCGGGATCGGCAGCGACTCGCTGATGCTGGAATTCGATACCGGGCCGGACAGTATCGCCGACTGGAATCGCAGCATCGAGGCGCGGCGCGCGGCGGGGGTGAACGCGCCCGGCGAAGGACCGCCGCCGTTCGTCGAAGGGCTGAACGGCCCGCACCGCATGCGGACGATCGCGGCGGAACTGCTGGCCCGCGGCCATGGGGAAGCGGCGATCGAGAAGATCCTGGGCGGCAACTTCTTCAGGCTGTTCGCCGAAACCTGGCGCTAGCCCGCACGGCTGCGGCCCTCACGCGACGGCGCCTTTGCGCTGGCCCGGGCGCGATCGCTGACCTAAGGCGCTGCCATGACGCGCGCGCGCTTCCTCATCGGCCTCGGATCGAACCGGTATCGCGGCGGGCCGCCGCGCCGCACCCTGGAGCGCGCCGTCGATACCCTTGCCGCGCGCGGGCTGGAGATAGTCCGACGCTCCGCGATCGTGACGACACGGCCGCTCGGCCCGGGCGCGCGCCGGTACGCCAATGCCGCGATCCTCGCGCGGACGGACCTGCCGCCGCCGGACCTGCTCGCGATGTGCAAGGAAATCGAAGCCGCGTTCGGGAGACGGTCCGGACGGCGCTGGGGCGACCGGATCCTCGACCTCGACCTGCTGCTCTGGTCGGGCGGATGCTGGTCCGGAGACGGGCTGACCCTGCCGCACCCGGCGCTTGCGGAACGCGATTTCGTGCTCGGCCCGCTCGCCGAGATCGCCCCCGGCTGGCGGCACCCGGTTTCGGGCCTCACGATCCGCCAGCTGAATCACCATCTGCGCCGCAATATCCCGGTTGACCGCGGGCCGAACCATCCCTAGGTCGCACGCGGTGGTCGGGCCCTTAGCTCAGTTGGTAGAGCAACTGACTTTTAATCAGTAGGTCGCTGGTTCGAACCCAGCAGGGCTCACCACCTTTTTCGGCATGTCGGATTTGTCGGGGCGGCGGCGCCCTATCTGCGGTGCGTGAAACCGGGCCGTTTATAGTCTTCGACCGGCTTGAAGCGCTGGGCCACGTTGAACTTCACGGGTTCCGCCGCAGGTCCCGATCCGGACATTTCCAGCTTGTCGAGGTCGATCGGCTCGTCGAATTCCATCCCGAACGACTTGTCGTCGACCCAGGCGACGCGGCCGTGCACCTGGCCGATGCCTTTGAGCATGATCGTCATCGTGTGTCCCGGCGATAGCGGGATATCGGTGACGCCGCCCAATCCCTTTTCCGAAAGGTTGCGGACACGCGCGTCACCGGCCGCGCCGCCATCCTCGCGCAGCGCGGTTTTCGTCAGCAAAGCCGTGCGCTTCGCCCGCTCGGTTGTCCCCCCCTGATAGTCGCATGTCATGTCCAATCCCTATCGTGGCTGGCTATGGCGATTTCAGGTGAGGACCGGCCTAGCAGAAGAGGGTAAAAGAAACGGAAATTCCGATGCTTAACGTCCCGGCACGCGGATATCGTTGTGGCGGCGCAGGACCACGGAAACATTATTGGCCGGCATGTCGATGATATCTTCGAGCATAAGGCCCTGGCGTTCGGCGCTTTTTTCGACATCGGCGATATCGCGCAGGCCCCAGGTCGGATTCCGGGCTTTCAGCGAGAGATCGAACGCTTCGTTACTCGGCGCCGTCGGACGGTCCGCCCTACGAAAAGGCCCGTAAAGATACAGCGGCGCGCCGGGGTCGAGCGCCCTTCCCGCGCCGGCCAGCAGCCCCTCGGTCGCCGCCCAAGGGCTGATATGGATCATGTTGATGCACAGGATCGCATCGGCGGACCCGATCGGCCAGACCTTCGCCGCCGCGTCGAGATCGAGCGGCGGCGCGATGTTGGAAAGGCCCGCCCCGGAAGTCCAGGCGGCGATCGACGCGCGGGAGGCGGGATCGGGATCGCTGGGCAGCCATTCGAGCGCCGGGAACAGCGCCGCGAAGTGAACGACATGTTCGCCCGATCCGCTGGCGATTTCGAGCACCCGGCCGGTTTCGGGCAACAGGCCGCGCAGGACCTCGGCGATCGCGTCTCGGTTGCGCACGGTTGCCGGGGCATGCCGCTTGGCGGCCGGATCGGCGTCGCCGCTCATACCGGCCTCGGATCGCCCGCCGCCGCCGTCGGAGCGGCATCCGGCGCGACCGCCCGGCGGCGCCAGATCCCTGCCAGAAAGCTGCCGATCACGACATGGTATACGGCCGATATCGCGCTCGGCACCGGCGCCAGCGCCGCCTGCATCGGCGTCGAGAATTGGGCGGCGAAGCCCTGCGTGGAGGCGAGGCTAGAGCCCAGCCCGCTATTCTGCATGCCGACCTCGATGCTGATCGTCCGGCGCTCGGTCTCCCCGAAACCGAGCAGGCGCGTTATCAGATAGCCGAGCCCGAACCCGAAGAGGTGGAGCAGCAGCACCGCGAGCAGCAGCACGCCGAAATGGGTCTCGATCAGCGGCTTCGACGCCGCGATGATCCCGCCGACGATCAGCACGACGACGAGCACCGAGGCGAGCGGCGAAACGATCGCGATCCGGGCCGTCGCGTTCGGGAAATAGCGGTTGAGCATGACTCCGGCGATCACCGGCACGAGGACGATCGAGACCATGTTCACGAACAGGTTCCACTGGTCGATCTCGACATATTTGCCCGCGAGCCAGCCGGTCAGCACCGGCGTCGCGACCACCGCGACCAGGGTCGAGGCCATGGTCATCGTGACCGACAGCGCCAGGTTCGCCCGCGCGAGATAGGCGACGACGTTGGACGCCGTGCCGCCGGGGCAGCAGGATACCAGGATCAGCCCGACCGCCAGCCCGGTTTCGAGCGCGAACCCCGTGGCGATCCCGATTCCCGCCAAGGGCATGACGGTAAATTGCAGCGCCACCCCGGCCGCGACGCATTTCGGGATCCGCGCGATCCGCCTGAAATCGTCGAGCGACAGCGTCAGCCCCATGCCGAGCATGATCACGCCGAGCAGCACGCTGATCAGCGGCTGGCCGAACGGGCGGAACCGGCCGTCCACCACCCAGAGGAAATGATCGGGAATGAACCAGGCCCAGGCGGTGCCGAGCACGGTCCAGAGCGCGAAGAGGCTGGTCAGGCGCTGGATCACGCAGGTCGGGGGCCGGCTATGGGCATCGGGACCGCATAGCGATAGACAGCGGACGTTCCAAGGGACACTGCAACGGGGAGGACGCGACCATGGCCAAGGCGAAACCGGGCGAAGCGCGGCCGAACGTGCGCTTTCCGCCGCCACTCGTCTTTATCGGCTTCATCCTGCTGGGGCTCGCCGCCGACCGGCTGTTCGCGCTGCCGCCGCTCGCGATGCCGCCGGCCGTCGGCTGGGCCGGGCTCGCCCTGGCAATCGCCGGCCTCGCGCTGATCGCCGTCGCCATCGGCCTGTTCCGCAAGGCCGGCGAAAATCCGGAGCCCTGGACGCCAAGCGAGACGATCATCGCGTCCGGCCCCTACCGGCTGACGCGCAACCCGATGTATCTGGGCATGGCCGCGGTCCAGCTCGGCTTCGCCCTGTGGTGGCCGAGCATCGGCGTGCTCGTGTCGCTGCCGATCGCCGTGATCCTGATCGACCGCTTCGTCATCGCGAAGGAAGAACGCTATCTGCGCGCCACCTTCGGCGCGGCGTATGACGGCTATCGCCGGCAGGTCCGCCGCTGGATCTGACTATTCCGCCGCCGCCGCGGTTTCCGGCTCCGTCCAGACCAGCACCGGCTTGCGCGCGGCCCCGGTTTCGTCGAGCCGGCGGCGCGGCGCATGGACCGGGGCGGCGTGCAGGGACTCGTCGCCGGCCTTCGCCCGCTCGACGACCGAACGCAGCGCGCCGATGAACTCGTCGAGCGCCGCCCGGCTCTCGGTCTCGGTCGGCTCGACGAGCATCGCGCCATGGACGACGAGCGGAAAATACATCGTCATCGGATGATAGCCCTCGTCGATCAGCGCTTTCGCCAGATCGAGCGTCGTAAATCCGTCCGCGAACCCTTTGTCGGAGAACAGCGCCTCGTGCATGCACGGCCCGCTCGCCGCGAACGGCGCGTCGAGCACGTCTTCGAGGCTGCGCAGGACGTAATTGGCGTTGAGCACCGCGTCCTCGGCGACCTGCTTCAGCCCGTCCGCGCCATGGCTCATCATATAGGCGAGCGCGCGGGTGAACATGCCCATCTGGCCGTGGAACGCGACCATCCGGCCGAAGCTCGATCCGTGATGATCCTCGGCGGTTTCCTCCTCGATCAGGACATAGTGATCGTCCTGCTTCTCGACGAAGGGCAAGGGCGCGAAGGGTGCCAGCGCCGCGGAGAAGACGACCGGCCCGGAGCCCGGCCCGCCGCCGCCATGCGGCGTCGAGAAGGTCTTGTGGAGGTTGATGTGCATCGCGTCGATGCCGAGATCGCCGGGCCGGACGCGGCCGACGATCGCGTTGAAGTTCGCGCCGTCGCAATAGACGAGCCCACCCGCCGCGTGGACGGCGTCCGAAATCCGCTTCATGTCCGGCTCGAACAGGCCGCAGGTATTGGGATTGGTGATCATCACGCCTGCGACGTCGGGGCCCAGCCGCTCCTCGAGCGCGGCGAGATCGACCCGGCCCTCGGGCGTCGCCGGGATGTCTTCCACCCGGTAGCCGGCGAATGCGGCCGTCGCCGGGTTGGTGCCATGTGCGCTTTCGGGGACGAGGATCACCTCGCGGGCGTCACCGCGCGCCTCGAGCGCCGAGCGGATCGCGAGGATCCCGCACAGTTCGCCATGGGCGCCGGCCTTGGGGCTCATCGCGACGGCCGGCATGCCGGTCAGCGTGCACAGCCATTCGCCGAGCTCGTGAATGACTTCGAGCGCGCCCTGCACGGTATCGACCGGCTGGAGCGGGTGAATGTCGGCGAAGCCTTTCAGCCGCGCGACGCGCTCGTTGAGCCGCGGATTGTGCTTCATCGTGCACGAACCGAGCGGAAACAGGCCGAGATCGATCGCATAGTTCATGCGCGACAGGCGCGTATAATGCCGCACGGTCTCGGGCTCGGACAGGCCGGCCAGCCCGATCGGGCGGTTGCGTTCGAGCCCGCCGAGCCGGCTTTCGGCCTCGGGCGCGGCGTCCAGATCGACGCCGGCCCGGTCGGCGGCGCCGATTTCGAAGATCAGCGGCTCTTCGAGCATCAGCGCGCGGTTGCCGGTGAAGGTTTCGGCCGCGCCTTCGGCTTCGTGCGGCCGGGTCGGGCGGCCCTGATTGTTCATGCTCATGCCGCGCCTCCTTCGCGCGCGGTTTCCAGGGCCGCTTCCAGCCCCTCGGCCAGCGTTTCGACGTCGGCGTCGCTCGTCGTCTCGGTGACGGCGACGACCAGCCCGTTGGCGAGCGCCGTTTCGTCCGGATACAGGCGGTTGAGCGACACCCCGGCCAGTATCCGGTCGTCGGCGAGCGCGCGGACGATCCGGCGGGCCCGCTGCGGCAGGCGCAGGGTGAACTCGTTGAAGAAACTGTCGTTGACGATGTCGACGCCCGGAATCCGGGACAGCCTATCGGCGGCGCGCACCGCCTTGGCATGATTGAGCGCGGCCAGCTCGCGCAGGCCGGCCTCGCCAAGCAAGGTCATATGGATCGAGAAAGCCAGCGCGCAAAGCCCTGAATTCGTGCAGATATTGGACGTCGCCTTTTCGCGGCGAATATGCTGTTCGCGGGTCGACAGCGTCAACACATAGCCGCGCTTGCCTTCGGCATCCTGGGTTTCGCCGCACAGGCGCCCGGGCATCTGCCGGACATATTTCTGGCTGCACCCGAACAGGCCCACATAGGGCCCGCCGAAGTTGAGGCCGACGCCGATCGACTGGCCTTCCCCCACCACGATATCGGCGCCCATCTCACCTGGTGGGACGAGCGCGCCGAGCGCCACCGGCTCGGTGACGACGGCGATCAGCAGCGCCTTGTGCGCATGCGCCTTGGCGGCCAGTTCGCTCATGTCGGAGATTCGGCCGAGAATGTCCGGATATTGCACGACGACGCAACTGGTCTCGTCGTCGATCCGGTCGAGCAAGGCGGCGGTATCGCCTTCCGCCGCCAGTTCCGGTGCGGAATGGACGAGCTCGTCCTTGGTGAAGCGCGCCATCGTCCTGGCGACCGACACATAGTGCGGATGCAGCCCGGACGAGAGGATCGCCCGTCCCCGCTTGGTGATCCGCCGCGCCATGACGATCGCTTCCCAGCAGGCCGTCGAACCGTCATACATCGAGGCGTTGGCGACATCGGTGCCGAACAGGCGCGCGACCTGGGTCTGGAACTCGAACAGCATCTGCAGCGTGCCCTGCGCGATCTCCGGCTGATAGGGCGTATAGGCGGTCAGGAACTCGCCGCGCTGGATCAGGTGGTCGACGCTCGCCGGGATATGATGGCGATAGGCACCGCAGCCGAGGAAGAAGGGCATGTCGGCCGCCGCGCTGTTCTTGCGCGCCATTTTCCGGAATGCGGCATCGACCGCCATTTCGGACGCATGGTTCGGCAGGTCCCGGATCGGCCCGTCGAGCCGCGCCTCTTCGGGCACGTCGGCGAACAGCGCGTCGATATCGGGGGCCCCGATTTTCGAGAGCATCGCCTGGCGATCGGCGGGTTCCAGCGGCAGATAACGCATCATGTTTCTCCGTCGCGGCTCATCATCGAGCCGCTGCAACTACAAACTGTCGACGAACGCCTTGTAGGCCTTGGCGTCCATCAGGCCTTCGAGCTCGCCCGCGTCCGACAGCGTCATGCGGAAGAACCAGCCCTCTTCCTCGGGCGAACCGTTGACCAGCGCGGGATCGTCGGCGAGCGCCGTATTGCCCTCGGTCACTTCGCCCGACACCGGCGCATAGACGTCGCTCGCGGCCTTGACCGATTCGACGACCGCCGCCTCGCCACCCTGTTCGAGCATCGTGCCGCTTTCCGGCACTTCGACGAACACGATATCGCCGAGCTGTTCCTGCGCATAATCGGTGATCCCGATCGTCGCATGGTCGCCATCGACATCGATCCATTCATGGTCTTCGGTAAAATAACGGGCCATCGCTGTTTTCCCCTACGGCTTTGGTTGACGGTGATATCGGTGCGGAACGAACGGCATGGCGGTCACCGTGCCGGTAAAGGGTTTTCCGCGCTGTTCGAGCATGATCTCGGTGCCGGGCTCCGCCATGCCGGCGGGTACATAGGCCATGGCGACGGGCTGTTGCAGGCTCGGCGAAAAGCCGCCGCTCGTGACCTTGCCGACCGCGTTACCTCCGCCATCGACCACGTCCGCGCCTTCGCGGACCGGCTGGCGCCCCTCTATCTTCAGGCCGACCCGCTTGCGATCGGCGCCATTTTCGCGCTGTGCCAGGATCCGCGCGGCGCCCGGAAAATCGCCCGCCTCGCGGCGGCGCTTGGAAAGCGCGAAGCCGAGATCGGCCTCGACCGGCGTCGTCTCGGTATCGATATCGTGCCCGTAGAGCGGCAGCCCGGCCTCGAGCCGGAGCGAATCGCGCGCACCGAGGCCGACGGGCTTGACCTCCGCCTGCCCGGCCAGTGCCTCGGCCAGCACCTCGGCGTGCCGGGCGGCGACCGAAATCTCGAACCCGTCCTCGCCCGTATAGCCCGAGCGGCTGATCCACAGGGCGACATCGCCCTCGGCCGACGCCCAGGTGAAGCCGCCGGCCTGCATGAAATACAGCGATGCCGTATCGGGCACGAGGCGGGCCAGCGCCGCGCCGGCCTTCGGCCCCTGCATCGCCAGCAGCGCCCGGTCCTCGAGGTGATGGATATGGATGTCGTCGGGCAGCGTCTCGCGCATATAGGCGATATCGCCATGCTTGGTCGCACCGTTGACGACGAGGTAGAAATATTCGCAATCCTCGGGCTCTTCCTCGCCCTCCGCGCGGCCGCAAAGCGCCGGATCGGCATAGGCGATCCGCGTCGCCATCAGGTCGTCGACGATCCCGCCGTCCGGCGCAAGCAACAGCGAATAGCGCATCCGCTCGACGCCGAGTTTCTGCATTTCGCCGGGCAGGACGGTCTCGAGCGCGTCCGCCGCGTCCCGGCCGCTGACGATGAGCTGGCCCATATGGCTGACATCGAACAGGCCCGCGGATTCGCGCGTCCACAGATGCTCGGCCATGATGCCCTCATACTGGATCGGCATCTCGTAGCCGGCGAAGCAGACCATCCGGGCGCCCCGGGCCCGGTGCCAATTGTCGAGGGGAAGTTTCGCGTCGTCGCCCATTATCACTCCATGACCAGAACCGGCCGGATTCCACCCGGCCTGCCCCCTCTGTCACGGAAGCCTGAGAGCTTTCACCATGTACCTAAGTGCACGGCTTACCCCTTCGGCGGGACATGGGCGGGCCATATCCACTTTCCAGAGTACCGATTGGCTGCGCGGTCCTTCGGCCTGAGAGATTCCGGGGCGGTTGCTCCTTCGGCGGTGCGGCTGGCGCACTCTCTCCCGCGCGGCCATCCGCCGGTTTCCCGGCGGCGGCATGACCATCGCTTGGCCCGCACCGCCCGGAGAGTCAACGGCGATAACGACGGAGCTGGTGAAAGAAGCCGCGGATCAGCGCGCCGCGATCTTCGCCGCCTTGGCGCGCCATTCCCGGGCAAGCACGTCGAGCCCTGCGAGGATTCCCACGGATTCGCGATCGGCCTTTCCCTCGCCCGCCACAAGCAGCGCGAAAACCCGCTCGACGGGCCATTCCGGATGCGGCCGGTCGACAAGGGCGAGCATGTCGCCGGCGGCGACACGGCCCGGCTCGATCACGCGATAGTACCAGCCGGTGCGCCGGTGCTCGACCATCAGCGAGACGAGCTCCGGCCAGTCCATCACATGGCCCTGCTTCCAGCACGGCTGCCGGCCCTGGCTGATTTCCACGAGCGCGGTGCCCAACCGGTAGCGATCGCCGATACAGGCGGCGCGTTCGGTCAGGCCGGACGTCGAGACATTCTCGCCGAACGCACCGGGGCGCTCGAGCTTGGGATGCATGAAGCTCAGCGATTCCCAGAATGCGTAATGATCGCGCGGATAATGATGGACCGCCTTGTCGGGTCCGCCATGGACGCGCAGATCCGCCTGCTCGTCGCCGATCAGGCCGAGCACGCCGATCTCGACCGGGCCGGTCTCTTCGGTTTTCGCGATGGCGCTCGGTTCGTCGCCGCGGAGCGGTTCAGCTCGACCGGTAAGGACAGCCTCGACGGTCAGCGGCTCCATCGCCGTCAGCGCGTGGCGTTATATTCGAGCTGGTCCGCCTCGAGCTGGAACCCGATCAGCAGCTCGTAGGTGACATTGTTGACCGCCGTCCGCACCGCGGGATCGGCCATCGGATCGAGCGCCGCATCGGCATCGCCCGGACGCCGGCGGCGGGTCAGCCGTTCCTCGATATCGGGCGGCAGGGTCAGCGCGCCGCGCGATATCCGCGCCGTCGCCTGGCCGTTGGTGCTCGCCCGGTACTGGCCGTCGGCAAAGGTCAGCCCGACCCGGCCGATCTCCTTGGACACGATCTGGCCGTTGCCGCGCAGCACGGTGGCGAAATAGGGGAGCACGATCTGCCGCTCGCCGCGCGGATCGGTGCGCCGCGCCTGGACATCGAAACTCGCGATCGTCTGGACGGTATCGGCCTCGTCGGCGCAACTGGCGCGGATATTGGTGATCACCGCAGTGGCGTCGATCGCGCTCGCCTCCCTGCTGGAGCGCGGGTTGAACAGGGTGATCTCGTTGGTGTGCACCGGCGTGGCGACCGCCGGGCAGGCCGTACGGTTCACGAGCAGGCCGATTCCCGATTCGCCCGTGCTGATGACATCGCGGCGTCCGCACGAGACCAGCACGAGCCCGATAGCCGCGACGAGGGCGATATTTCCATATTTCCGCACAAACACATCCCTACTCTGTATATCGGCACCGGCAATCGGCGCCCGAAAACGCGGCTCCCTCATAGGAAGCGGGTTCCGTCGCTGCAAGCAATCGCGTAAGACCAGTCGCATGAATGACAGCAAAACCGCCCTGACCCTGCTGATCGCCGCGCCGCGCGGATTCTGCGCCGGTGTCGACCGGGCGATCCGCATTGTCGAGCTGGCGGTCGAGAAATATGGCGCGCCCGTCTATGTGCGGCACGAGATCGTTCACAACCGCTATGTCGTCGACGCGCTGAAGGAACAGGGCGCGATCTTCGTCGAGACGCTCGAGGACGTGCCGGACGGCGTGCCGGTCGTTTTTTCCGCGCATGGCGTACCCAAGGCAGTGCCGGCGAAAGCCGAGGAGCGCGGTCTCGAATATCTGGACGCGACATGCCCGCTCGTCTCCAAGGTCCACCGCCAGGCCGAACGGCTGGTCGAAAAGGGCCAGCATATCCTGTTCATCGGACATCGCGACCATCCGGAAGTCGTCGGTACGTTCGGCCAGGTCCCGCCCGGCGCCATGACACTGGTCGAAACGGCCGAGGATGCGGAACGGGTCGAGGTCGCGGATGCCGGAAATCTCGGTTTCCTGACCCAGACGACGCTGTCGGTCGACGACACGATCGAGATCATCGAGGTGTTGCGCCGCCGTTTTCCGAACATCAACGCGCCGCGCAGCGAGGATATCTGTTACGCGACGTCGAACCGCCAGGACGCGGTCAAGGCGATCGCGGCAAGCTGCGATGCGATGCTCGTCATCGGCGCGCCGAACAGTTCCAACTCGGTTCGCCTCGTCGAGGTCGCGTCGCGGCAGGGAACGAGCGCGCGCCTTATCCAGCGCGCCACCGAAATCGATTTCGACTGGCTCGACGGCGTCGCGACGCTCGGCATCACGGCAGGCGCATCGGCGCCCGAAATCCTGGTCCGCGAGGTGGTCGACCATCTCGCCGAACGCTACGACATCACCGAACGCGAAGTGGAAACGACGCGCGAAAAGATGCTGTTCAAACTGCCCCGCGGCCTCGAAGCCGTCTGATCCCGCATGGCGGTCTATACGCATGTCTCCGCCGAGCGGATCGCGCGGCTGCTCGGGAGCTACGATGTCGGCACGCTGGTGTCCGCCAAGGGCATCGCCGAGGGCGTCGAGAACAGCAATTATCTGGTCGAGACCACCGAAAACCGGTTCATCCTGACCCTGTACGAAAAGCGCGTCGACGCGGCCGACCTCCCCTTCTTTCTCGAACTGCTCGATCATCTGGCCGAACGCGGACAGCCGGTGCCGCCGGCGATCGCCGATCGCTCGGGCCGGCAGATCCAGACCGTGGAAGGCCGCCCGGCCTGCCTGATCGCCTTCCTGCCCGGGGTGTCGCCGGGCGAACCGACGCCGGCCCAAGCGGCCGCGACCGGCGCGGCGCTGGGCGAACTGCACAAGGCGCTGACGGATTTCGACGGGCAGCGGCCCAACACGATGACATTGCCGAACTGGCATTCGCTGGCGGCGGAGTGCGGCGGCCATCTCGACGATATCGCGCCGGGGCTCGGCGCGCTGGTGATCGAGGAACTCGCCTTTCTCGACGCGAACTGGCCGGCGGACCTGCCCCGTTCGGCGATCCATGCCGATCTCTTTCCGGACAATGTCCTGATGCTCGGCAACCATGTGACCGGCATCATCGACTTCTATTTCGCCTGCACCGATATCCGCGCCTACGACCTTGCGATAACCCACGGCGCCTGGTGTTTCGCCGATGACGGCGCGGGCTTCGACGCCGAACTCTCCGAATCGCTGATCGAGGGATATCAGAGCGCGCATCCGTTGCTGCCCGAGGAGGCCAGGGCGATGCCGGTCCTGTCGCGCGGCGCCGCGCTGCGCTTCCTGCTCACCCGCGCCTGGGACTGGCTCAACACGCCGGCCGATGCACTCGTGACCCGCAAGGACCCGATCGCCTTTCGCCGGCGGCTCGAATTCTATCGCGCCGCCGATCCGGAGATCTTCCTGCCATGACCCCGGTCGAGATATTCACCGACGGCGCCTGCAAGGGCAATCCGGGCCCGGGCGGCTGGGGCGTCGTACTGCGCGCGGGCGACCGGGAGCGCGAGCTTTCGGGCGGGGAAGCGCATACGACCAACAACCGCATGGAGTTATTGGCGGCGATCCGCGGGCTGGAGGCGCTGAAACGACCGAGCGACGTGCGGCTGACGACCGACAGCACCTATGTGCGGGACGGCATCACCAAATGGATCCATGGCTGGCAGAGGAATGGCTGGCGCACGGCGGCGCGGAAGCCGGTCAAGAATGCCGAGCTCTGGCAGGAGCTGCTCGACGCCGCGGCGCCGCATCGTATCGAATGGCACTGGGTGAAGGCGCATGACGGCCACCCGGAAAATGAACGCGCCGATCGCCTCGCCAGCGATGCGGCGGATGCGGTCGGCGCGGAATAGGCGGGATTCCGTTTTCCAGACTCGACCTGACGGTCGAGCGCGAGGTCGAAGCTGGCGAAAACGGTTCCTAGCTGTTGTCCTCGATCGGGGCGCCCGGACCCTTGGTCTGGATCGACTTGATCGCGTTCTTCGCGCTCGCCTTGCTCGAATAGCCTTCGGTCGAGAACATCACTTCCGAATTATATTTGAAGCGAACCCGGAACTCGCCCTTCTTGTCTTTCCAGATTTCGAACTTGTGCGCCATCGGGTCCTCCCATTCATGTATCGGTCACCGGGGGATAGGCGAATGCCGACCAAAGGCAAAGGCCGGGAGTCCCGAATCCGCAACTTTCGCGATCAGGCGAAGCGCGCCGGCGCGTAGAGACCGGCGTCGACGCCGGCGAGCGCCGCGGGAGGGGTCTCGCCCAGCATCAGCGCCCGGCACAGCTGCGCGCCCGCGGGCGCGGTCTGGATCCCGAAGCCCCCCTGCCCCGCGCACCAGAAGAAACCCGGCGCCGCGGGATCGAAGCCGTAGACCGGGAGCCGGTCCGGCGCGAAACTGCGCAGCCCCGCCCATTTGCGTTCGACCGCCAGAACCTGCCAGTCGACCGCGCTTTCAAACCGGTCGAGGGCGATCGCCACGTCGATCTCCTCGGGTGCGACGTCGCCCGCTTCGGCCGGCGTCTCGTCTTGCGGGCTGAGCCAGACGCGGCCGCCGCCCTCGCTCTTGAAATAGAAACGCCCTTCGGCATCGATCACGAGCGGCAGGCCGGCCGGCGCGGCAGGATCGGTCCGCAGCTGGACGACCGTCCGCCGGTAGGCCGCGATGCCGATGCCCGCGAGACCGGCCAGCCGCGCGATATCGTCCGCCCAAGCCCCCGCCGCGTTGCCGAGGATGCCGGCCTCGATCCGTTCGCCGCCGGCCGAAACACGCCAGCGGCCGCCGTCATGCTCGACGGCCGTCACCGGCGCCGAACAGCGCAGCTCGGCGCCCGCCCGCCGCGCGGCGCGCAGATAGGCCTGATGCAGGCCGCCGACATCGATGTCCGCGCAGCTCGGCTCCCAGATCGCCCGGTCCCAACGGCCCCGGAGCCCGGGACAGCGACCGGCAAGCGCCGGACCCGCCACCGGTTCGAGCCGGACATCGCTGGCGGCGAAATCGCTCTCGAACGTTTCCAGATGCGGGTAACCGGACGGCTCGGCGATGTGCAGGGCCCCGCGCCGGTCGAGAAAGCCGCGTTCGGAAAAGGACGCCGGCGGCGTCGCGAGAAACGCGTGGGAGGCGCTTGTCAGCGGCTGCACGGACGGTCCGCCATAGGTTTCCGACCAGAACGCCGCCGACCGGCCCGTCGCGTGATAGCCGGCCATGTCTTCGGCTTCGAGAACCAGCAGCGAACCGGCCTGCGCCAGTTCGGCGGCAAGGCTGGCCCCGGCCATGCCGGCGCCGACGATCGCGAAATCGTAGCTCATGCGGATTGCGGTACGCGCTTTTCCAGAAATGCGGCAATCTCCGCCATGAACAGGTCGCGCATATCGTCCCGCTCGCGCAACACCTCATGCGCGGCGTGATCGTGCATGAACAGGCGGGCGTCGGGCAATCGCCGGGCGGCCTGCAGGATCGCCCGGGAATCGACGAGCCTGTCCTTCTTCGCCGCGACGATGAGGACCGGCGTCGTAACCCGCTCGAACGTGCCGGGCGCGAACATCGCGGCCGAGGATGCGTAGGCGGCGACCAGCCATTGCCAGCTCGGCGGCCCGATCTTGAGTTCCGGCTTCTGGCCGATCCACCACGCTTCGTCCGCATAGCGGTCGATATCGTGCGTCAGCAGCTTTTGCCGCGAGCTGCCGGGGATCGAGGGGCGTTCATTCTCCTGCCAGGCATGCTGGTCGGCGAAGCCGAAACGCGCGAATTGGCGGGCGACGAACGCCGCGACCTTTTCCGGCAGGGGCTTGCTGACGACCTTGAGCATTGGGGCGCTGAAGATTGCGCCGTCGAGACCGGGGCGATGATCCACCAGATAGCGCATCGCCAGATGGCCGCCCATCGAGTGCGACGCGATCACATGGGGTCCCGGCGTCTCGGCGCGCCAGGCGGTGACGAATTCGTCGAGATCGGCGATCCAGGGATCGAAACTCACGACATGGCCGACCGTCGGATCGGTCAGGAACCGGCCCGAGCCCGACTGGCCGCGCCAGTCGAAGCCGGTCAGATTCCATCCCGCCGCATGCCATTCGGCCAGCGTCTCGAGATATTTCTCGAAAATATCGCCCCGCCCCGTCTGGAACACCATACTGCCGCGGACCGGACGATCGGCCGGCGCCGGCCATGTCCAGCGCCGATGATCCCAGCCGTCGCAGGCGTGCCAGCGGTCCAGAACCATATCGTCGGGATAGGCGCGGCGATCGAAGGTCGGGCTTTCTTGGTTTTTTTTCATAGTTGCTGGTTACGGTTTAGAAAGCAGTAAGCCTTAGGGCCATCCCTCATGACAGGGGCAGCATCATTTTTTTCGCTAGCTTTACTGGCGCCTGCGCTGCTGTTCGCGGCGTATGGCGACTGGTTGCGCCGCGACATTCCGAACAGGCTCAACGCGGCGATCGCGCTGACGGCGCCGCTCTACTGGTGGGCGGCCGGCTTTTCGCTGTGGCCGGAAATCGCGATCATCGTCGGGCTCGCGCTCGCGCTCTTCCTGTTGTTCACATTCGCCTTCGCGATCGGCGCGATGGGCGGCGGCGACGTCAAGATGATCGGCGCGCTCGCGCTGTGGATGACGCCAATGCAGCTGCCGGTGATGCTGATCGTCATGGCGATAGCCGGCGGCGCGCTCACGCTTGCCATGCTCGTACACCATCGCGTTTCCGGGAAAACCGAAAGACCGGAAATTCCCTATGGGGTCGCGATCGCCATCGGCGGTCTCTGGGTGGTGATGAACGGGATTTTAACCATTGGGACCGTAACGAACTGATTGGCCAAGAAAGCCTGACAGGAGGCAAAGACCGTCATGGATGCACGTAAAGTCATTTTGCTCGTAGGTGCGCTGCTCGTAGCGGCTGTCACCGCCTTTATGGCGCGGAGCATGTTTGTGGGCGGCGGCGCGCCGACCGCAGTTGCTGCGCAAGCCGAGCCGCAAGGGCCCATGGTGCTCGTCGCCACGCGCGCCCTCCCCGTCGGCACCATCATCAACGCGGACAGCTTCCGCTTCCAGCCTTGGCCGGAAGAACTGATCGAAGGCAGCTATTTCATCCGCGAAGAGACCAGCATCGACGATCTGCTCGGTACCGTGGTTCGCAGCGACATCACGGCCGGCCAGCCGATCACCCAGGGTTCGCTCGTCCGTCCCGGCGATCGCGGCTTCCTTGCCGCGGCGCTCGGCCCGGGCATGCGCGCCGTTACGGTGCCGGTCTCCGTCCAGTCGGGCGTTGCCGGTTTCGTTTTCCCCGGCGACCGGGTCGACCTCGTCCTGACGCAGGAAGTCGAAGGGGGCGGCGAAGGCCCGCCGCTCGCGGCTTCGGAAACGATCATCCGCAATCTCCGTATCCTGGCGACCGACCAGCGGACGACGAACGAAACGAACGAGGACGGCCAAACCGAAGTGCGCGTGTCCTCGACGGTCACCGTCGAAGCGACGCCGCGGATCGCGGAAAAGATCGCCGTCGCGCAGACGATCGGCCAGCTCTCGCTTTCGCTCCGTTCGATCGCCGACAACACGGCCGAGCTCGAACGCGCCATCGCGGCCGGCGAAGTCGAAATTCCGGACAGCGACGATCCCGAAGCCGAACGCCGGATGCTGATCGAAGTCGCCCAGCGGCCGATCGACACCGACACGACCTATGTCACCGGCGGAGACGTCTCGCGCTTCCAGCGTCGCACCGTTCCGGCCCAGGATCGCAGCAGCAACAACGGACCGGGCGGAACGGCTGCCGAAATGGCGGCGGCAATGCTCGCCGCGGCGACCGGCAACCCGATCCCGAGCGCCCAGTCCTCGGAGCGCCCGTCCGGACCGTCGGTCCGCGTCGCCCGTGGCAACGCCGTCACGCATGTACCTGTTGGGGGTAACTAAGATGACCTTTACACGCAAAACCCGCTTCGGCGCGCTGTCTGCGGTTGCAGCAGCCGCGTTGGTCGCAAGCCTCGGCGCTCCGGTTTCCGAGCCGGTTCACGCCCAGTCGGTGGCCCGCGCCCAGCCGGTGAACGATCTCACGCTCTCGGTAGGCCGTGGCGAGCTCGTCAACCTGCCGCGCTCGATGACCGACCTGTTCGTCGCCAATGACGCCATCGCCGATGTCCAGGTGCGTTCGTCGCGGGCATTGTACGTATTCGGCAAGGCGCCCGGCGAGACGACGGTTTACGCGACCGATGCGGCCGGCAATGTCGTTTATTCGGCAACCGTGCGCGTCGGCAACAACCTCAACAGCATCTCCTCGATGCTGGATCTTGCGATGCCCGAAGCGGCGATCGCCGTCACCCCGATGAACGGCCTCGTGCTGCTGACCGGAACGGTCGCATCGCCGAGCGACGTGCAGGAAGCCCAGTCGCTGGTGCAGGCATTTGTCGGCGAAGGGACGCAGGTCGTCAGCCGGCTGCGCACGGCAACCCCGCTGCAGGTCAACCTGCAGGTCCGCATCGCCGAGGTCAGCCGCTCCATGGTTCGCGATATCGGCGTCAACCTGTTGGCGCGCGACACGAGCAACGGCTTCAACTTCGGCATCGCCCAGGGCAACGTCCCCGGACTGCGCCTCGGACAGAGCGGCGGCAATCCGATCGATGCGGCCGGCGTCGTTACCGCGCCTCCGATCACGGGCGGCACCACCTTCGCCGCCACGCTGAACGCATTGGGCCTCGATATCGACTCGGTGCTCGACCTCGCCGAAACCGAAGGCCTGGTGACGACGCTCGCCGAGCCGAACCTCACCGCGCTGTCGGGCGAAACCGCAAGCTTCCTCGCCGGCGGCGAATTCCCGATCCCGCTGTCGCAGGGTCTTGGTTCGGTTTCGATCGAATACAAGCAGTTCGGCGTCAGCCTGGCGTTTACGCCGGTCGTGCTCGCCAACGGGCGGATCTCGATGCGGGTGCGACCCGAAGTCTCCGAGCTTTCGGACAATGGCGCGATCACCATCTCCGGCTTTACCGTCCCGGCGCTGACAACGCGCCGCACCGAAACGACGGTCGAACTCGGTTCGGGGCAGAGCTTCATGATCGCCGGCTTGCTGCAAAACAGCCATAACAGCTCGGTCGACCGCGCTCCCGGCCTCGGCGATATTCCGATCCTCGGCGCGCTGTTCCGTTCGAACCGCTGGCGCCGCCAGGAAACCGAGCTGGTCATCGTCGTGACGCCGTATCTGGTGCAGCCGGTTTCGGCGAACCAGATTGCGCTGCCGACCGACGGCTATCGTTCGCCGTCCGATCTGGAACGCGTATTCCTCGGCCGGACGTTCAGCGGCGAGACCGGCGCGACGCGCCCGGGGCCGACCATGGCGCCGCCGACGACGGTTCGGCCGGGCATGGATACCGGAGCCGCCAACCAGGTTCCGGCCTCGCCGGCCGCGCCGCAGACCCGACAGGCCGCGCAGGCCGCTTCGCAAAGCGGCGCGGCGCCCGGCTTTTCTTTCAACGAATAGGTTCAGCGTTTCCTGGAGAAGACCATCATGCGCATTCTTGCCACTTCCGCCCTGCTCGCCGTTGCCGGCACGCTGTCCGCCTGTGCGGGCGGGCCCGTCAACCCGGGCATCTCGTCCATCAACCAGGCGGTCGTCAGCCGGACGGACTATGTGTTCGACGTCAATGCGGGCTCCGATACGCTGTCCTACAGCGAACAGGCGCGGCTTGCCGACTGGTTCGAGACGCTTGAGCTCGGCTATGGCGACCGCATCTCGATCGACGATCCCAGCCCTTATGGCGCGTCCGGCCGCCGCGCTGCGGTCGCGGAGATCGCCGGGCGCCACGGGCTGCTGCTGGCCGATCGGGCACCGATCACTGCCGGTCAGCTCGCGCCGGGCCAGATGCGCGTCGTCGTCAGCCGGATGACGGCGGAAGTACCGAACTGCCCCAATTGGGATCGCGACTCGATATTCAACTATTCCGGCTCGACGACGTCCAACTATGGCTGCTCGGTCAACGGCAACGTCGCCGCGATGGTCGCAAACCCCGAGGATCTGATCCGCGGACAGGCCGCCGACGGCGCGGGCGATCCACGCACGACGTCGCGCGCGATCGACACCTATCGCCAGGCTCAGCCCACGGGCGCGACCGGCCTGCAGAACGAAGCCACGACGGGAGGCGACTGATGAACGCACCTTTTAATTCCGGTTCGACGGGCCTTCGCGATCCGTTCCAGGCATTTGTCTGCGACGACGAAACGGCGGAAATGCTGAAACCCGTCGTCACCGAACTCGGCTGGGCGCAGGAAAAGGTCAACAAGGGCGGCCTGCAGAACGCCGTGCAGTCGCTATCGGTTTCGGCCAGCCCGAACATCCTGTTCGTCGACCTGTCCGAAAGCAGCGATCCGCTCAACGACATCAACGGCCTCGCCGAAGTCTGCGAACCGGGGACGATCGTGATCGCGGCCGGCCAGGTCAATGATGTCCGTCTCTATCGCGACCTGCAGTCGAGCGGCATCCAGGATTATCTGTTGAAGCCGTTCAACGCCGATCAGCTGCGCGACGCGCTGACCCAGGCGCAGATGATCCTCGCCGGCCCGCGCAACGCGGACGGCGACGAACAGGATCGTCCGCACGTCATGACGGCCTTTATCGGCACGCGCGGCGGGGTCGGTGCTTCGACCCTGGCCAGCTCGATCGCCTGGGTCACCAGCGAGGAACAGGGCCGGCTGACCGCGCTTCTCGACCTCGACATCCATTTCGGCACCGATGCGCTCGCGCTCGACCTCGAACCGGGCCGCGGCCTGATCGACGCGATCGAGAATCCGAGCCGGATCGACGGACTCTTTATCGAACGCGCGATGGTCAAGGCGAACGAAAAGCTTGCCGTCCTGTCCGCCGAAGCACCGATCAACCAGCCGATGCTGACCGACGGCAGCGCCTATTACCAGCTCGAGGAAGAGTTGCGGAACGCCTTCGAACTGTCGATGATCGATATTCCGCGCCAGACGCTGATCCAGTATCCGCATCTGCTCAACGACGTGAACCGGGCTGTCATCGTCACCGAGCTGACGCTCGCGGCGACCCGCGACACGATCCGGCTGCTGGCCTGGTTCAAGTCGAACGCGCCGCAGGCCAAGGTCATCCTGGTCGCGAACCGCGTGCCGTCCGGCGGCACGATCGAAATCTCGAAGAAGGATTTCGAGGCTTCGGTCGAACGCAAGATCGATATGGTCATCCCGTTCGATCAGAAAACGGCGGTGCAGGCGGCCAAGCTGGGCAAGACCCTCGCCGAGGCGGCTGGATCGGGCAAGACCGGATCGCTGGTCCGCCAGCTCGCCGATCGCGTGTCGAGCCTCGATGGCGAGGGCCAGGACGCGTCCGAAGAGGCCGGCGGCTCGCTGATGGACAAGCTCGGCGGGATCAAGTCGCTGATTTCGAAGAAGCCGCGCAAGGAAGCAGCGGAGAGCGCCTAACCGCGAAACGGCGATGCTGCAGCGGCAGCACCGCCGGTAGCGACTGGCAGTAGCGATTGGAAAGCAGGTTTATGTCTATCCTTCCCACGATCATCTTCTTTGCCGGGATGCTCGGATTCCTGTTGCTGCTGTATTTCGCCTTTGCCGGGCCGAATGTGCAGAAAGTGCAGGCCAAGCGGCTCAATGCCGTGCGCCAGCGCCACGCGCCGACGGCAAGCCCGATTTCGGCCGAAGCGCAAATGAACCGGATTCTCGCCAAGGGCGATACGAGGATGGACAGCTTCGCCGGCCGCTTCATTCCGCGACCGGAGATGTTGCGGACGCGGCTCTCGCAAACCGGCACCAAATGGACGCTCGGCCAATATATGATGGGAATGATGGCGATCACGATCGTGGTCGCGCTGCTACTCTATATCCGCGGGCTCCCCTTGCTGCTCGGACTGCTGGTCGGCGCCTTTGCGGGCCTGGCCCTGCCGCATATGGTCGTCGGGTTCCTGATCAAACGCCGGATAAACAAGTTCAACGCGAAGTTTCCGGACGCGATCGAACTGCTCGTGCGCGGCCTGCGGTCCGGCCTGCCGATCTCCGAAACGCTTTCGGTGGTCGCGAGCGAATTCCGTGCCGACCGGCTCGGGAACCTCGCTCG
>NZ_JBQLZM010000125.1:0-38162 GCF_052168275.1 Parasphingopyxis sp.
GAACAGGCAGACGGCAGCGTCACTGTGACGCTGGAGGAGCCGACCCGCGCCGTTCCGGGCGACAGCCTTGTCTTCGTCCTCACCTATGAAAACACCGGCGCCGAACCGGCCGAGAATTTCGTCGTGACCAACCCGATGCCGGACGCCGTCGCCTTCGTCGAAGCGATCGATGCCGGCGCCGTCTATTCGGTCGATGGCGGAACGACGTTCGACGCGCTCGCCGATCTTCGCGTCGCGAGCGAAGGCGGGATCGAACGCGACGCTCAGGCTGTCGACGTCACCCATATTCGCTGGACGCTGACCGAACCGATCCCGGCCGGCGCATCCGGCCAACTCAGATTTCGCGGGGTCGTCAGATAGCCGCAAATGAAACCGCCAAACAGCGCCAGCGGACCGGGGGGGTGAAAGGTGCTGAAGATGACAGAATTAGGACCAAGATAATGAAACGCATGACGAAATATCTCGTCTCTGTCAGCGGTGTGACGCTAGCGGCCCTGGCCGCCAGCCCTGCATTAGCGGAAGGCACCGCCGCCGGGTCGAGCATCACAAACTCGGTCACCGTAAACTATGAAGTGGGCGGCGTCGGCCAGGACTCCGTGACCGCTTCGGACTCGTTTGTCGTCGATCGCAAAATCAACATCGTGGTGGCCGAAGAGGGCAACGCGACGACGTCCGTCTCACCGGGTCAGCAGGATGCGATAGCCACCTTCTTGGTCACCAATTCGTCGAACGATATCATCGATATCCGGCTAACGGCTTCGCAGCTCGCAGGCGGCGCGGCCGCTCATGGAGGCACCGACAATTTCGACGTGGGCAATGTCGAAATCTATGTCGACGTTAACAATGACGGCGTTTTCGATATCGCCGCAGACTCTCCGGTTGTCGGTTATCTCGACGAAATGGGCCGCGACGAAACCCGCCGCGTCTTCATCGTTTCCGACATCCCGCTCGGGCGTGCGACCGGCGATGTCGCCGACGTCACGCTAACGGGTGCGGCGCGCGAAGGCAATGACGGCGTGACCGGTGCCGAAGGCGCCGCGATCACCGAAACGACCGGCGGCGACACGGCCGGCGAGGATACCGTTTTCGCGGACGCCGACGGCGTTTTCGACGGCATCTCATTCGACGACGACGACTATACGGTGCAGGCCGCGGCGCTGAGCGCGCTCAAGGGCAGCACGATCCTCGGCGCAAACTATCCGATCGCCGGAGCCACTGAATTCTATAATATTCCTGGTGCCACGGTCGAATACTGTATCGCCGTGACCAACGCAGCGGGCGGCGCGGACGCCACCAATGTGGCGATTTCGGACACGCTGCCCGCCAACACCACCTTCGTCGCTTCGTCGATCGTGATCGGCGGAACCGCGACGATCGACGATAACAGTACGCCCGGCAACCCGGCCGACGACGTCCTGACGAGCTGCGACAACAGCGGCGGGGCGGCGGGCGGTTCCTTTGCCGCGGGCACCGTATCGGCGACGATCGGCACCGTATCGGCGGGGGCGACCGAGATCGTGACCTTCCGGGCAACGATAGACTAGCAGGAAGAGCAAGGCCGCCGGTCTCGATCCGGCGACCCAAAGCTCGCATTCGATGCGTCATCCGGTCCTCTCGGCATGTGCAATGGTTTTTGCACTGTTCGCTGCGCTTTGGTCGCCGGCGGCGAGCGCCGCGCATGCGCAAAAGATCAGCAATATTGCCTATGCCGAATGGGACGAGAATGGCGGCCGTCGGCGCGAGCCGTCCAACAGCGTCGATATCGTCGTCGAGCCTGTCGATGGGCCACCCCCGGAAATTGGATTGTTCCATTTCGGCCCCGGCGGAGGAGGCGGCAACCGGATCGTCTTGGCCGGAACGAGCTGCGTCGCCACACCGCCGTACAACTCGCCACCGCTCGGCGGCGCATATGCCGGCCTCGGCGTCGATCCGACACCGGCATCCGAAATCCGCCCCGGGGAGCCGCTGGTCTTCATCGTCACCTACCCGACGGCGAACACCGATCCCGATACGATCGAAACCTATGAGATCATTATAGAAACGCCTGAAAACGATCGGGAGCGCCTGATCCTGACCGAAACGGAGCCGGACAGCGGCGCCTTTGCCGGGTTCATTTTCACGGTCGCCGTCCCGCCCGATCCGATCCCCGAAAATTGCGAACTTTCGGTCGTTCCCGGCTCGGAGCTGACGATTTTTCCGACCAGCGAAAACGGCGTACGGGAACTCGGCGAACTGGCCGTTCAAATTCTCGAAAGCTTCGGATCCACGGTATTCGACAGCGAAACCGGCGATCCGGTGAACGGTGCCCGGGTGACACTGGTCGACGCGGCAACCGGGCAACCGGCAGAGATATTCGGCAATGACGGCGTTTCGTCATATCCGTCGACGGTGGTATCGGGCGAGCCGGTTTCGGACAGTCGCGGCTTCTCCTACACACCCGGCCCCGGCGATTACTTCTTCCCGGTCGTGTCGCCAGGACGATACAGGCTGATCGTCGAGCCACCGGATCCCTATACCGACATATCGATAGCGACGCCCCAGGAATTGGCGGCTTTTGTCGATTCCAGGGGCGATCCCTACGACATCGTCACGGGGTCGTTCGGCGACGCCTTCGCCCTGGGGGGCGTTTCCTCGATCGAAGTCGATGTGCCGCTCGACCGCCCGACCGCGCCATTGCTGATCGAAAAGGCCGCCTCGCGCCAGCTCGCCGTGCCCGGCGATCCCATATTGTTCAGCATTCGCGTCAGCAGTGCCGATCCCAGCCGTCCCACGCGCCCGCTGATCATCAACGACGAGCTGCCGTCGCAGCTCAGGTTGCGGCCGGACTCGCTCCGGCTGAACGGCGAGCAGATCGCGAGCGGCGTCGATATCAGCCCCGATGGACGCCAATTCTCCGTCGAAATGGAAAGGCTTGCGGCCGGCGCGTCGGCGACCTTGACCTATATCACCGAAGTGCTGCCGCAAGCGGCCGCCGGCGATGCGACGAACAGCGCCCGCGTGCGCGACGATCGCGGCCAGATCAGCAATATCGCCGAAGCATCGATCCGGATCACGCGCGAGACGATCGCAAGCCGGATGACGATCATCGGCCGGATCGTCGACGGCGGATGCGGCGTCGATCCGCGGACCGCCGCGGGCGTGCCCGGTGTTCGCGTCATGCTGGAAGACGGCAGCTACTCCGTCACCGACGAAGACGGACGATACCATTTCGAGGCCGTGATGCCCGGGCTGCACGTCGTCCAGATGGACGAATCGACGCTGCCGCTCGACCGGGCCGCCGTCGACTGTGCGCGCAACACCCGCTCGGCCGGGCGGGCCTTTTCGCGCTTCGTCGAGGGCCAGGGCGGTGGCCTGTATCGGGCCGATTTCCGGGTGCGTGCCGTCGAACCTCGCGAAGCGCCAGCTGCATCGCAGACCATCGCCGAACGGCCCGAACCGCTGTCCGACGCCGAAGCGGCCGGCGCCGAGCGCGACTGGCTGGTCGGCCAGGAACCGGGCATCGGGTGGATATTCCCGGCTGCGGATCATAATCCGCGCACGCGCGTCATCCGCGTCGCCATCAAGCATCTGCCTGGTCAGACAGTGCGACTGTCGCTCAACGGCGCGCCCGTCGCGCCGATCGCGTTCGAAGGCCTGCGGACCAATCCGGCCAACACGGTGTCGATCAGCCAGTGGCGCGGCGTCGGCATCGAACCGCGCGCCAACCGGCTCGTCGCGGAGGTGCTCGATGCGAACGGCGGCGTCGTCGAGACGCTGACACGCACCGTCCATTTCGGCAATGCGCCGATCCGCGCCGAACTGCTGCGCGATCGCTCCCGCCTGATCGCCGACGGGGTGTCCCGGCCGCTGATCGCCGTTCGGCTGACGGATCGCGACGGACAGCCGGTCCATCACGGCCTGACCGGCGATTTCGAAGTCCCCTCCCCGTATTTTCCAGCGGTGGAGGCCGACGCACAGCAGGCGCGCCAGCTGGCGGGGCTCGAGCGGGCGGCGCCGGTCTGGCGCGTGGAGGGCGATGAAGGCATCGCCTATATCGAGCTCGAGCCGACGACGGTCAGCGGCACCCTTTCGGTCACCTTCCCCTTCCGCGACGGCGAAGTGACGCATGAGCAGAGCGTCGAGACCTGGCTGGAGCCGGGCGACCGGCCGTGGACGATCGTCGGTTTTGCCGCCGGCACGCTGGGCTTCAACCATCTGGATCGCAATCTGGAGGAAATCGGCGCGGACGAGGAGACCTGGTACACCGACGCCCGGGTCGCCCTCTACGCCCGCGGGCGCGTGACCGGCAGCTGGCTGATGACCTTGGCCTATGACAGCGATGCCGAGCGCGACGAAACGCGCTTCCAGGGCATCATCGATCCCAATCAGTATTACACGATCTATGCCGACCGGTCCGAGCGGCGGTTCGACGCGGCCAGTGTGCGCCGTCTCTATCTCCGGCTCGAACGGCCGCAATTCTACGCGATGTTCGGCGACTATGAGACGAATTTCAACGAAACGCAGCTCGCGCGCTACAATCGCAGCTTCAACGGCGTACGGGCCGAGTTCCGCAACGAGCGCGTGTCGGCCACGGCCTTCGTGGCGGACACGCCGCACCGGTTCCGCCGCGTCGAGATCCAGGGCAACGGACTGACCGGCCCCTATGCGATCGGCAGCACCCAGCTGCTGGCCAACAGCGAGCGGGTCACGATCGAGGTGCGCGGCCGGCTGCGGTCCAACATCATCCTGTCGAGCCAGCAACTGGTTCGCCACATCGATTACGATATCAACTATTTCGACGGCACGATCCGGTTCCGCGAACCGATCCTCAGCCGCGATTCCGCGCTCAATCCGCAGTTTATCGTCGTCGAGTATGAGGTCGATGGCGTCGCGGCGCGCCGGGTCAATGCCGGTGGCCGTTTCACCTGGAGTACCGCGGACCAGCGCCTGCGCATCGGCGTCACGGCGATCCGCGACGACGACAATCTGCGCCAAACCAATATGGGCGCGGTCGACATTCGCTGGCGGCCGAATGATTCGACCGAGGTCCGCGCCGAACTGGCGGCAAGCGACACCGATCCCGGCGTCAGCGCGGCGGCGACGGCGGACGATCCCCGCACGGCGACGGCCTGGCTCGTCGAGGCCGAGCATCACAGTTCCGATTTCGACATCCTCGCCTATGCGCGCGAGCAGCAGGCCGATTTCGGCGTGGGGCAGCTCAGCGGCGCCGAACGCGGCACGCGCAAATTCGGTTTCGACGGACGCGTGCGGATCGGCGAACGGCTGTCGCTCGCCGCCAGTGGCTGGCACGAGGATTTTCTGACGACGGGCGCCCGCCGCATCGCCGGCCAGGCCATGCTGGAATATCAGGGCGACACGACCGACGGACGCGTCGGCATCATCTACAGCAATGACGAGCTCAGCGACGGTTCGACGCTCGAATCGACGCTGCTGCAACTCGGCGCGACCCAGAGCTTCTTCGGCGACCGGCTGACGCTCGACGCACAGACCGAATTCGCGCTCGACGATGCGGAGAGCGTCGACTTCCCGGCCCGGCACCAGTTCACCGCGCGCTTCGCGGCGACCGAATGGCTGACCCTGGTCGGCGGCTACGAGATCGCCGATGGCGATACCGTCGACGCGCGCACGGCGCGGGCCGGTTTCGATCTCCAGCCTTGGTCGGGCGCGCGGATCTCGCTCGCCGGCAACCAGCAGGACATCACCGAATACGGCCCGCGCACCTTCGCGGCCTATGGTTTCACCCAGTCGCTCGTGCTCGACGAGCATTGGTCGCTCGATTTCTCGCTCGACGGCAACGAAACGCTCGATGGCGGCATCGATCCGGACACCGTTCTCAATCCGGCGCAGCCCGTCGCCAGCGGCGGTTTCGTCGGCAACGGTACGAACCCGGTGCTGACCGAGGATTTCGCCGCCGTTACGATGGGGGCGACCTATCGCGGCGAGCGCTGGAGCTGGGCCGGGCGCGCCGAATATCGCGACGGCGAACGCGAAAACCGCTACGGCCTGACGACCTCGCTGCTGCGCCAGATCGGCGAAGGCAGCGCGGTCGGCGGCGCCTTTTCATGGCTGCGGGCCGAGCAGCAGGGCGGCGCGACCAGCGAGATCACCTCGCTCGAAATCTCGATCGCGCACCGCCCGGCGTACAGCGACTGGTCGTTCCTCAACAAGCTCGAGCTCAGGAGCGACGAAATCGCCAACGCGGTCGCCGGGCAGCCCGGGCCCGTCGGCAGCGCGCCCCTGATCGTCACCGGCGACCAGCAATCGCGCCGGATCGTCAACAGCTTCTCGCTCAACTATTCGCCGACCGGATCGAGCCTCGGAACGTTCGGCGGCGAGGACTGGCTCGACCGCAGCGAGTTCACCTTCTTCTGGGGCACGCGCTACGTGTCGGACCGATTCGGGACAGCGGATGTCGAAGGCTGGAGCAATCTGTTCGGCGCCGATGCGCGGTTCGACCTTTCCGCAACGATCGACATCGGCGCCTCGGCCAGCGTGCGCGAGGGCAATGGCGGCCGCGCCTGGACCTGGTCCGTCGGGCCCAATGTCGGCATCAGCCCGATCGAAAACACATGGATTTCCGTGGGTTACAACATAACCGGCTTCGAGGATCGCGACTTCGAAGCGGCACGCTACACGCGCGACGGCCCCTATGTGACCTTCCGCCTCCGCTTCGACCAGCAGACGTTCCGCGATCTCGGATTCTAGCGGCAGCGGCTCGACCGGCAACGCCGTCAGGTTCCCGCCCGGTTGACACTGGTTGACACGGGTCGGGGCAAACCGCTGCCTCCTTTCCCGCGGAGAAAACGAATCGTGCCGCTCTTGTCTCCTTTCCCGCGCTTTTGGGCGCGCACATGATTCTATCATGCGCACCGGTCTGTAGGACAGGAGAAAGGGGCCGGTGGTACCTCTGGCCGGAGTCGAACCGGCACTCCCGAAGGAACTCGATTTTGAGTCGAGCGCGTCTACCAATTCCGCCACAGAGGCCCGCGGTAGGGGGAGCCGATTAGCGGAGCGCTCGGCACTCCGCAAGCGGCTCCCTTCCCGTCACGCAAATGCTGCGGCGGTTCCGCGGCCTTTCGGGTCCTCGCCATAGCGGTTCGGCCCGGGCGTTCCATCGAGAAACATGAAGACGAGCAGGGTGATGCCGAGCCCGAAAACGGCCAGCAGGCCGATCAGCGAAATCGCGCTGGACTCCATCGCGGCGCCCAGGAACGCCAGGATGTAGCCGCTTAAAGGCGCGAGTATCCACCAGCCCGTCCGGTTGGTGTCGTGGAGCCGGCGCACGGTGACCGCGATTCCGGGGATCAACAGCGCGAGCGATACGAGCAGCATCAGGATCAGGATGACCGTCAACGCGCCGCCGACCGCCATCAGGCTCGTCGGATCGCCGCCCGCCGCGAGCATCGCCCCGCCGCCAACGGCGAAGATAAGCACCTGAAATACGATACCGATCAGGAACTGCAGGACGAAGAACATCCAATATTCCATCCGCCGCGATCGCCCCCCGAACTCCGCATACCGCCTGAGCGGCAAGAACATCCATTCCATGAAAATTCCCTTCCCTGAATTTCATGCGCCCCTCCGGCCTTGCGCCGAACAAGAGCACATTCCGGGAAAACCGGCTGTGATGCAAGTCATGCCGGCCGGACGATTCCGTTGCGCAACGGCTCGGGCGGGCCGCAAGCGGCGCGCCCCGTTCACCTGTCACTCTGCCTCGCTTTGCCCGCGCATCGCATCCCTGATCCGCCGATATGGCAGATCGAACCGGAAATTCGGAAAGCGCGTATCGTTCGCAAGCATTCTTCCGGCATCGAAATGGATTCGGAAATCCTCGATCATGCCCTCCATCTGCCATGTGTCGCGATCATATTCGTCGGCGGGCTGATGGTAGCGGCTGGCGACGTAATCGCCATAGCGCCGATAGATCTCGCTGTCCTCGGAGAGTTCCGCGACGATCGGGGCGCCCACGGCGAAGATGGACGGGATCCCGCGTTCGGCAAAAGCATAGGCGTCGTTACGGAAGAAGGCGCCGACTTCCGGGTTGGAGTCGTCCTGGAGCACGCGCCCGATACGGCCGGCCGCCCGCGCGAAGACGGCGTCGATCTCGGTATATCCGAGACCGACGATCGTCATCGCCGGCTGCGGACCGAAGGGAAAATGCGAGTCCATATTCAGGACTGCCACGATGTCGGCCGGCGCGCATGGCGGGTTCTGCGCCAGATATTCGGCACCCAGCAGGCCCTTCTCCTCCGCGGCCGTCGCGACGAAATACACCGAACGGCGCGGCGCTGGATCCATCATCGCATAGGCCTGCGCGATTTCGAGCAGGCCGGCCGTGCCGGTCGCGTTGTCGACAGCGCCATTGTGGATCTGGTCGCCCTCAAGATCGGGATTGATGCCGACATGGTCCCAATGGGCCGTGTAGATGACGCATTCCTGCGGCGCTTCGCGGCCTCTTGTCATCGCCACGACGTTGTTGCTTGCCACCTCTTCGGACCGCCCGCGATACGCCATCGATGCCGTACCGCCGAGCACCGCGGAGGCCGGTGCATTGGCCGCCGTATCTCGCATCGCACTGAAATCATGGCCAAGCGCTTCGAACAGCCGCTCCGCGGCCGGTTCGGTTATTTGCGCGGTCAACGCGACTTCGGGATCGCCCGAGACGTCGCGCAGGAACATCTGGCTCCGGGCGCTCGCGCCCGTCGACAGCAGCGTCCAGGGCCAGCCCGCACTCGCCTCGCTATGGACCAGCAGGACACCGACCGCGCCCTGCTCGGCCGCGCGGCGATATTTGGTATCAAGCTGATAATGTTCCGTAAGCTCGCGACCGCCGAAAAAGCCGTCATCGCCCTCGCGCGACGGTTCGCCGCGCAGCACGACAACGACGGCGCCCTCGACATCGACACCCGCATAATCGTCCCATCCATGTTCGGGTGCGATGACCCCATATCCCACAAAGGCCAGCGGCGCGTCTGCGATGCGGGCCGGCCCCCTTGCGCGCATCGGGAAGACGAAGAAATCGTCCGAAGGATCGAACGCGATGCGGCCTCCCGCGGTGTCTATCGCCAGGCTGCCCGGATCGTCGCGCGTCACGCGCACCAACGGGACGGGCTGGAAATAGGATCCGTTGACACCCGGGGCGGCTCCGCGCGCCGCAAATTCTCGTCGCAGAAATTCCGTCGTGCGCACGCCGCCCGGAGTGCCCGATTCACGGCCCTCGAAATCGTCGCTCGCCATCGTTTCGATCAGCGCCGCCAGCTCGTCGCCGGTTATCGACTCATAGGGCGTATCCCCACCCGGTATTTGCCCAACGGCGGCAACCGCAGCCAGAACGAGAGTCCACATAGTCCATCACCCCTTCTTTTATTCAATATGTACAATAAAATTGAATAAGACGGAATGAGCCAGCAGGAAGGGACGGACCGTCAATCTGTTTCGACCAATGGCCGATTAGGCGGAGCCGCAATCATCCGGATGCGATGGGCGCCAAGACGCAGGTCAGGGCAATCGGCCGTGCATCGGCACCGGCGCTGTTCCACATGATCTCCAGCGCCTCTTCGAGCAGCGCGTTGATCCGGCGCAAATCCGCCGGCGACGGCGCACCGACCACGCGATAGGTTCGCAGATTGCGTTCGGAGCCCTCGCCCGTGCCGCCGCCGCTTTCCAACGCGTCCAGAAAGTCCCGGTCGGTCTGGCGGCTTTGCGCCAGATGCAGCTTGCGCCATGTTTCGACCTGTTCGCCATCGTCGAGCGAAATGCCCAGGCGCATGGCAACGGCGGGCGTGTCGTAGAGCTTTTCGGAGCGCCGGCTGGTCGTGCGCGCACCCGTTTCGCGCACCAGCCCGACTTCGGCCAGCTTGTGAAGATGATGATAGATTGCCGACGTTTTCATGCCCAGTCCCGCGGCGATCTCCCGCGCCGCCAGCGGCCCTTGTGCGGCAAGCAAATCGATGATCGGCTGCCGCTTCGCCGAAATCAGCGCGGCAACCTCGTCCGCCTTCTCGATATAATAGATATCAGCCTTTGACGGAGACGCAGATTCCGTCTTGCCCGAACTGGATTTGCCCATCGCCACTCTCCCGGAAATCACGCGATATCGCACACGCTTAACAATCCGGGCCGGCGTTCGCCATCGCCGTCAGTTGCGCGGCGGCTGGCGGCGGTAGCTGAGCGCCTCGGCAACATGCACCCTGCCGACCGCCTCGGCGCCCGCCAGATCGGCGATCGTGCGGGCCACCCGCAGCACGCGCGAATAGCCGCGCGCGGTCAGCCGCATCGCCTCGGCGGCCTGGGCGAGCAATGTCCGGCCGGCTTCGTCCGGGGTCGCGACGCGGTCGAGCAGTTCGCCGTCCGCCTCGCAATTGGTGCGGACCGGTTCGTCGGCATAGCGCGCGGTCTGGATCGCGCGCGCCGCCGCGACCCTTCTGGCGACATCGGCCGATCCTTCGGCCGGCGGCGGAAGCGTGAGATCAGCCGCGGACACGGCCTGGACGTCGACATGGAGGTCGATCCGGTCGAGCAGCGGTCCCGAAATCTTCGCCTGATAGTCGGCCGCGCATTTGGGCGCGCGCGAACAGGCGAGCGCCGGATCGCCGAGATGGCCGCAGCGGCACGGGTTCATCGCCGCGACAAGCTGGACGCGGGCAGGAAAGCTGACATGGGCGTTGGCGCGGGCGATCGACACGGTCCCCGTCTCGAGCGGCTGGCGCAGCGAATCGAGGACCGGTCGCTGGAATTCCGGCAGTTCGTCGAGGAACAGCACGCCGAGATGCGCAAGGCTGACTTCGCCCGGCCGCACCTTGAGCCCGCCGCCGACCAAGGCCGCCATCGAGGCCGAGTGATGCGGCGCGCGATAGGGCCGGTTCCGCGCGAGCTTGCCGCCTTCGAGCGTTCCCGCGACGCTCGCGACCATCGAAACCTCCAGCGCCTCGGCGGCCGTCAGTTCGGGCAGGATGCCGGGCAGGCAGGCCGCCATCAGCGACTTGCCCGATCCGGGCGGCCCCGACATCAGCAGGTTGTGCCCGCCCGCCGCCGCGGTCTCGAGCGCGCGCTTGGCTGTCTCCTGGCCCTTGACCTGGGCGAGATCCGGACCCGCGACCGGCTCCTCGACATCGCCCGGCGACGGCGCGGGAAGCTGGCTTGTGCCCTTGAAATGGTTGAGCAGCGCGAGAAGGTCGGGCGCGCCGATCACCTCGACATCGCCGGCCCAGGCCGCTTCGGGACCTTGCGCCTCGGGGCAGACCAGCCCCAGATCGCGCGACGAGGCGTTGAGCGCGGCGAGCAGCACGCCGGGCGACGGGGCGACCCGCCCGTCGAGCCCGAGCTCGCCGACCACGACATAGCCGGCGAGCGTTTCCGCATCGATCACACCCATTGCGCCGAGCAGCCCGAGCGCGATCGGCAGGTCGTAATGCGATCCTTCCTTGGGGAGGTCGGCGGGCGAGAGATTGATCGTGATCCGCTTGGGCGGAAGCGCGAGCCCGATCGCGGAGATCGCCGCGCGCACCCGCTCGCGGCTTTCGGCCACCGCCTTGTCGGGAAGGCCGACCAGGTTGAAGGCGGGCACGCCAGGCGCGATCTGGACCTGCGCTTCCACGGCGCGCGCCTCGAGACCCAGATAGGCGGTCGTCGCGACGTGAGCGACCATACCCAAACCTCCCTATATTCCCTGTTTGTTCTCTTTTTTGCACGACCCATCGCAAGAGTCGAGGCCCTGCCCTCATTCCGTCACACATCTTGCCCTATGGCCGCGGCGTACCCAGTTGAGATTTGTGGACAACGACGTCATCGCCAAACAGCCTGACAAACGCGCCGGTATCCGTTTCGTACTGACGGTGTTCGGCGCTATTCTCGTCATTTCGGCGCCGATTGTCGGACTGCTGCCCGGGCCCGGCGGCGTGTTCGTTTTCGCGATCGGTTTCGCGCTGATGCTCAAGAATTCCGCAATCGTCCGGCGCTACTATGCGCGGCTCAAGAACCGGCATCCGAAAAAGGGCGAATGGGTCGACTGGGCCATGCGCCGCAAGAGCACGCTCCGGCGGATCCGCCGGAAGCGCGAAAACCGCGGCCCTGATTGACTTTGACGGACTCTTCGACTAGCACGACGACCAGATTTGAGGCCGCCCGCAAGGCGCGGCCCTTTTTGTTCCAGTTTTTGAGGAAATGAGCGATGAAGCGCACCTTCCAGCCGAGCAATCTCGTGCGCAAGCGGCGACATGGTTTTCGGGCCCGCAAGGCGACGGTCGGCGGCCGCAACGTATTGCGTGCGCGCCGCGCCAAGGGCCGCAAGAAGCTGTCCGCCTAAGCGCGGTGTCTGCGCCCCGTGTGGCGACGCTAACGAAAAGACGCGATTTTCTCGCCGCTAATGGCGGCAAGCGCGCGGTCACGCCCGGATTCGTCCTGCTGGTCCGCGAGCGCGAAGACGGCGACGATGCCATCCGGCTCGGCATTACCGTAACCAAGAAGATCGGCGGGGCGGTCGTTCGCAACCGCATGAAGCGGCGGTTCCGGGCGCTGGGCCGGGACATCCTTCCGACACAGGGCATAGCCGGAGCCGATCATGTGCTGATCGGCCGCAAGGGCGGCGTCGAGCGCGATTTCGATTCGCTGCGCGGCGAGTTGTCCACCGCACTCGACCGCATACGATCATGATCGCGAAACTGTTTATCGGCCTTGCCCGGCTCTGGCAGATCGGTCCGTCGGCGATCCTGCCGCCGACCTGTCGGTATCAACCGTCATGTTCGGCCTATGCGATCACGGCCTGGTCGCGCTATGGAGCATTCAAAGGCAGCTGGCTCGCCCTTCGGCGAATCTTGCGCTGCCATCCCTGGGGCGGGTCGGGTCACGATCCGGTCCCATAATACGAGATTGAGAAGAATGGGGAATTGCGGTGGATAGTTCGCGCAACATGATCATGGCGATCGTGCTTTCGGCGCTGGTTTTGATTGGCTGGAGTTTCCTGTCGGAGCAGATCGCGCCGACCGCGACCGAACCGTCGACCGAATTCGTCGACGGCGAACAGGTCGTCCTGCCCAATGCCGAAGCCGATCCGGCGCCCGATTCCCCGGCCGCGCTGCGCGAACTCTCCGACGTGCTCACCGAATCGCGCGGCGACCGGATCGTCATCGAAACCCCGCGTCTCGAAGGCTCGATCAACCTGCGCGGCGCGCGGATCGACGATCTCGTGCTCCTCGACTATCGCCAGACGATAGAGGACAATTCTCCGCCGATCCGGCTACTCACGCCCGAAGGCGTGGAAGCCGCCAACTATGCCCATTTCGGCTGGGCGAGCGAGGATATCGAAGCCCCCGACGGCGACACGCTGTGGCAGGCCGATGGCGAGACGCTGGCGCCGGGCAGCCCGGTCACGATGCAGTGGCGCAACGACACCGGCCAGCTGTTCGAGATCATCCTCGAGGTCGACGCGAATTTCCTGTTCTCGGTGGATCAGCGTATTTCGAATGTCGGCGACGGTCCGGTCAGCGCCCGCAGCTATGCGTTGATCACCCGTACCGGCGAATCGCCCGATCCCGACACCTGGCTCATCCACACCGGCCCTGCCGGCTTCTGGGCCGACGATCTCAACCATATCGATTTCGACGATGTGCGCGATGCCGGAACGCAAGGCGAGCGCTTCAGCGTCTCCGACGGCTGGCTCGGCTTCAACGACAAATACTGGCTGACGGCACTCGTCCCCGGCGCGGGCGACACCGTCGACGCGGCGTTCGTTCCGCTGAGCGGCGATCGCTATCAGGCGGTGTTCACCAGCGCACCGGCCGTCGTACCGGCGGGCCGCGCCATCACCGGCAGCACCAGCTTTTTCGCGGGCGCGAAGGAAACGCTGCTGCTCGAACGCTATGAAGCGGAGCGCGGCCTCAACCAGATCGACCTCGCGATCGACTGGGGCTGGTTCTACTGGTTCGAACTGCCGATCTTCTACCTGCTCCACTGGCTGTTCATGACGGTCGGCAATTTCGGCGTCGCGATCATCCTGATGACCTTCGTCGTGCGCGGGCTGATGTTCCCCATCGCCCAGAAGCAATTCTCCTCGATGGCCGGGATGCGCGCCGTCCAGCCGAAGATGAAGGAGATCCAGGACCGCTACAAGGACGACAAGCCGAAGATGCAGCAGGAGGTGCTCGCGCTCTACCAGCGCGAGAAGGTCAATCCGCTGGCCGGCTGCCTGCCGATCTTCCTGCAGATTCCGATCTTCTACGCGCTCTACAAGGTGCTGATGCTCTCGGTCGAAATGCGGCATGAACCGTTCGCGCTCTGGCTGCAGGACCTGTCGGCGCCCGATCCGCTGACCCCGGTCAACCTGTTCGGGCTGCTCGCCTTCACGCCGCCGAGCTGGCTCGCGATCGGCATTCTCCCGATCCTGCTCGGCATCACCATGTGGCTGCAGTTCAAGCTGAACCCGGCGCAGATGGACCCGATGCAGCAGAAGATCTTCGGCATCATGCCCTGGGTGTTCATGGTCATCATGGCGCCCTTCGCGGCGGGCCTGCAACTCTACTGGGTGACGTCGAACATCCTCACCATCGCCCAGCAGAAATGGCTCTACAGCCGCGATCCGCGTCTCAAAGAGCAAGCCAAGATGGCAAAGGAATGACCGACCAGGCCGCCTTGGAGGAAATGGCGCGGAAAACCTTTTCCGGGCCGATCGACTTCCTGAAATCGGCGCCGAGCCTCGAGTTCCTGCCCGATGCCGATTTGCCGGAGGTCGCCTTTGCCGGGCGCTCCAATGTCGGCAAGTCGACGCTCCTGAACGCGCTGACCAACCGCAAGGGGCTGGCGCGCGCGTCGAATACGCCGGGCCGGACGCAGGAGCTGAATTTCTTCGAGGTCGGCGATCCGCCGCAATTCCGGCTCGTCGACATGCCCGGTTACGGCTTCGCCAAGGCGCCGCCGCAGGTCGCCAAGCGCTGGCGGCACCTGATCAACGATTTCCTGCGCGGGCGCCCGACCCTCAAGCGCACGCTCCTTCTCGTAGACGCGCGCCGGGGCTTGAAGGATATCGACCGCGAACTGATGGAGATGCTCGACGAGGCGGCGGTCAGCTACCGGATCGTGCTGACCAAGTCCGACAAGCTGAAGGACAAGGCCCTCGCCGCGACGACGGCGACGCTCGCCGAACAGGCCAAGGGCCACGCCGCCGCCCATCCGGACATTCTCGCAACGTCCAGCGAAACAGGATTGGGTGTGGACGAACTGCGCAAAGCCGTTATCCAAGCCATCGGCTGACACGCTCGGACCCGGGAAAGGCGACGCATGAAACTGATCATCGGCAACAAGGCCTATTCGTCCTGGTCGATGCGCGGTTGGCTGGCGCTCAAACAATCGGGCGTATCGTTCGAGGAAGTCACCGTCCCCTTGTACAACGAGGAATGGGAAAAGCGGCGCGAGGGCAACGAATTTGCGGCGTCATCGGGCAAGGTGCCGGTGCTCTGGGACGGCGATACGGTCGTCTGGGACAGCCTCGCCATCATCGACTGGCTGGCCGACAAGGTCGGGCGCGACCGGTTCTGGCCGAAGGACGAGGGCGCGCGCGGCATGGCGCGGTCGATGGCGGCCGAAATGCATTCGAGCTTTCCCAATTTGCGCCGCGACATGCCGATGAACGTCCGGAAGATATTCCCGCCCCGCCCGTTCAGCGGCGAGGTCGTTTCGGAACTCGGACGGATCCTCGAAATATGGGCGCAGGCCCGGGCGCGTTACGGCGGGGAGAACCCCTTCCTGTTCGGCGATTTCTGCGCGACCGACATCATGTACGCGCCGGTCTGCACGCGGCTGATTACCTATTCGGTCAAGCTGCCGCCCTTCGCGCAGGGTTATGTGCAAGCCGTGCTCGGCCACAGCTGGGTGCGTGAATGGATCGAGGCGGCGCAGGACGAACCCTGGACGATCGAACAGTTCGAGGAAGCGCCCGAATAGACGAAGCCTAGCCCCAGTCGAAATCGCGCCCGTCCTTGCGGCAGAATCCGCGGCCATTTTCCAGGTGCATGTCGATGTCGGGATAGTGACAGTCACTCGCGGCTGGCCTGCCGACGGCAATAAAGAAACAGCTCTCGGCGCTCTCGTTGATCAGTACATGGCCGTTGCCGTCATTCTTCGGGAAGGCCGCGCAATCGCCGGGCCGCATCGGCGTCCGGCCCGAATCGTCGACGAGCACCGCCTCGCCCGCCAGCAGGACCACGAACTCGTCCTCCGCCTCGTGCCAGTGCCGCTGGGCCGACCACGCCCCGGGCTTCAGCTCGACATGGCTGACGCCGAAATCTTCCAACCCGCCAGCCGGCGCCAGCCTCCGATACCAGCGGCCCTGCACCTCGCCGGCATGTTCGGGCGGATAGCCGGTCGCATTGGTCTGCGGGATCGTATCGAGATAGAGCTTGGGCATGGCGGTCTCCAGCTAGGCAAGGCGGTGCGCCCCGGTTACACCCGCCGCCATGAGTGATGCAATCGAGCCGATAGAGCTGCTGAAGGAGTTGATCGCGTGCCCGAGCGTGACGCCCGAAGAAGGCGGCGCGCAGGCGCTATTGGGCAAGGCGCTGGAAGGGCTCGGCTTCGAAGTCGAGCATATGGTTTCGGGCGATGCGCCGCACGGCCCGGTGCCCAACCTGCTCGCGACCCGCGGCCAGAAGGACAAAAGGGGCGGCCCGCATTTCGCCTTTGCCGGGCACACCGACGTCGTGCCGCCAGGCAAGGGTTGGACGACCGATCCATTCAAGGCCGAGAGAAAGGGCGACCTGCTCTACGGCCGCGGCGCGGTCGACATGAAGGGATCGATCGCCGCCTTTGTCGCAGCCGTGGCGCGCGCCGGCGACCTGCCCGGTACGCTCAGCTTCATCATCACCGGCGACGAGGAAGGCCCGGCGGTGCACGGCACCCGCGCGCTGATGACGCGGATGGAAGAGCGCGGGCTCCATCCCGACATGATCCTCGTCGGCGAGCCGACGTCGCAGAACCGGCTAGGCGACACGATCAAGATCGGCCGGCGCGGTTCGGTCAATATGTGGATCGATATCGTCGGCAAGCAGGCGCATGTCGCCTATCCGCACGAGGGCGACAATCCGATCACGCGGCTGTTCCGGATCGGCACCCGGCTGCACGAACTCGATCTCGACGATGGCGATGAGTGGTTCCAGCCGTCCAACCTCGAGGTCGTCACCGTCGATGTCGGCAATCCGGCCTCGAACGTCATCCCGGGCGAGGCGCATCTGCGGCTCAACATCCGCTTCAACGTCCACCACACCGGCGACGCGCTGGTCGAGCAGGTCCGGGCGATCGTCGAGGAAGAGGCGCCCGGCGCCCGTTTCAAGGCGATGGTCTCGGGCGAGGCTTTCCTGACCGAACCCGGCCCGCTGACCGACCTGGTGAGCGCGTCGATCGAGGAGGCGACCGGTCTGACGCCCGAACTGTCGACGGGCGGGGGCACGTCGGACGCGCGCTTCCTGCACGTCCTGTGCCCGATCGTCGAATTCGGACTGCTCAACGCGACGATGCACAAGCTCGACGAGGCCGTCGCGATCGCCGACGTCCACAAGCTGACGGATATCTACGAGGGCGTGCTGCGCCGGGCGCTGCGCTAGACAAGCCGACGATGCGCATCGCCTATCTCTCCTGCCCGCTGACCCTGTCCGATTCGCCCGATCGCAGGCCGGACGCATTCGAACACGACCAGATGGTCGATTGCCTGTCCGACGCGTTCGAATCGCACGGGAACGAGATCGCGGCAGTGAGCTGGGACGATACGACCACCGACTGGTCGGACTTCGACGCTGCGCTCATCGGATCGACATGGGACTATCAGGACAGGCTCGACGCCTTTCTCGAGCGCCTCGCGCATATCGAGCGCGAAACCCGGCTTTTCAATCCATGCGCGCTGGTGCGCTGGAACAGCCGCAAGACCTATCTGCGCGACCTGGAATCGAAAGGCGTGCGGACCGTCCCGACTTTATGGCTGGACGTGCCCGGCGAAACGGACGCACGGGCAGCCTTCGACGCGCTCGACAGTGACGATATCGTCTTCAAGCGTCAGGTCGGCGCCAATGCCGAGGGCCAGTTCCGCCTGAAGCGCGGCGACCCGGTGCCGGCCATGGCGCATCCGATGATGGCGCAACCTTTCCTTCCCGCTATCCGGACCGAAGGGGAGCTGAGCTTTGCCTTCGTCGACGGCGGATTTTCGCACGCGCTGGTGAAATCGGCGGCGGCGGGCGATTACCGGATTCAGTCCTCCTATGGCGGCCGCGAAGCTCCCCATCGTCCGGACCCGAGCGATATGGCGGCCGCAACGGCCGTGATCGGTTCGCTTGCGGACCAGCCCCTCTACGCGCGGGTCGACATGGTGCGCGGCGAGGATGGCGACCTGCTGCTGATTGAATTGGAGCTGATCGAGCCTTTTCTGTATCCGCTCCAGGGCCCGGGTCTGGGCGCGCGTCTCCATAGCGCGCTACGCCGGCGGCTCGGCTAACCGCGCCGTCGGCGTAGGACGATATAGAGCGCGCCCCGTCCGCCGTGCCGGGGATGCGCACCGCGCACGGCGGCGATGTGCGGGGCGTGACGCGAGGCGGCCAGCCAGTCTCCGACCGCCGCGCGAATCTTGCCGCGGGTCACCGGCCCCTCCCCCTTGGGCGCATGGCCGGTGATCAGGAGGACAATGCGCGCATGCGATGCGATCGCCTGGGCGAGCGCGCGGTCGAGACGGTCATAGGCCGACGAGAGGCTGTGGCCGTGCAGGTCGATCGTGAAATCGGGTTCGGCCCGGCCGCGCGTCAGTTTGCGGTCCCAGCTCGCATCGAGGGTCGTACCGGGACCGGGCACCGATCTCCGCTCGGGCAGTTTCGGAACCGCGAACGTGGAAAGATCGGATCGCTCGGCGCCGGGAGGCGGCGGATTGCCGGGTCTCGGCTTCCTGTCGAGCGGTTCGACGCTCTCGATGACCTTGGCCCAGAGCGCCTGCTCGTCCGCGCTGAGCGTGCGTTTCGCCACTCAGTCGGCGCGCAGCCTTGCGGCGGATGCCGTGGGGATCAGGATATAGGCCTGCCCCCGGCTCGCCATGCCGCTGGCGATGCGAAAGGCGTCGTCGCCGGCGCCCCAGAAGGTGTCGAACCGGTTCGCACCCCGGATCGCGCTGCCGGTGTCCTGCGCGACCCAAAGCCCGTCGGCGACGTCATGTTCGAGATCGAGGAAGACCGGCGCGCCGAGCGGCACGAAATCGGGATCCGCGGCCACCGTTGCGCGCGGCGTGACCGGCCGGCCGAGCGATCCGAGCGGCCCCGGCCCGTTCACCTCGGTGAAGAAGATATAGCGGGCATTTTCCTGCATGATCGCGCGGCCGCGGTCCGGATTCTCGCGCAGCCAGTCGGCGATACCCTCCGCGGTGGTCTGGCCGCTTGCGAGCAGGCCGCGTTCGCGCATCAGCCGGCCGATGCTGGTATAGGGATAGCCGTTGTTGCCTGCATAGCCGATCCGCATCGTGCCGCCGTCGGACAGGCGCAGAATGCCCGAGCCCTGTACCTGCAGGAAATAGAGATCGACCAGGTCGCGCGCCCAGGCGATCTCGAGACCCTGGCCGGCGAGCGCGCCACTCTCGATCGCCGCGCGCGTCAAGGATTGCGGCGACGCGCCGCAGTCACCGCTACAGGCTTCCGGGACATCGTCGGGCATCCGGTAGACCGGCCAGTCGTAACCGTTCCGCGGTTCGCGCGCGGCGGAAATTTCGGGCTCGTAATAGCCGGTGGCAAAGGCCTGGCCGGAGCCGACCTCGATCGCGCGGAAATGTTCGGCGAAGAAGCGCGTCTCGTCGCCGCTCCAGCGTTCGGCGGCGCGGCACGGCTCGATCCAGTCGCTCGCAGCGGTCAGTCCCGTCCGTTCCTCGCGATTCACTATCGACGGGCAGGATATCCGAAAGGCCGCCAATGCCCGCGCCGCCTGGTCGCGCTCGATAGCGAGCGAAGTCACGGCAGGTCCGGGACGGACCCCCTGGCTTGCCGCATTGCCACTAACCGGCACGTCCGGTGATGTCTCGGGAGGCGGAGCCTGAGGCTCTGCGGGCTGGGGCAGCGAGGCCCGTTCGGGCGCGGCGGGAATGATCCCGGCGCAGGCGGTCAGCGCGAAGGAGAGCAGGAGCGCGCAGGCGCCCCGCCCCATCGTCACGCGGCCTCGTCGGTTTCGACCAACAGCCAATTGGGATCGGCATCGCGCACGTTGCGCGCGAACGTCCAGATGTCGTGCGTCTGCACCGCGTCGGACAGCGAACCGGCGATCACTTCGCCGTCCTTGTTCCGCGTGACGCCGGCGATATCGGCATCGAAGCGCAGCGTGATCCGCGCCGTGTTCGATTGGAATTCGGCCTTTTCGACCTGGGTCCGCTCGATCGCGACGAGCCGGTTGTCGAGAATATGGCCTTCCGCCTCGCGCGCGTCGATCGCTGCGTTGAAGGATTCGAGGACCTCGTCGCTGACGAGATGCGACAGATCGTCCCGGTCGCCTTTCCAAAACGCCTCGAGGATCATGCGATAGGCCGCCTGCGCGCCGATCAGGAACTCATTGATCTCGAAAGACGAGTCGGCGGACGAAATCTTGCGAATGCCGGCAGAGGCCGTGGGCGCCACGAGGCCGTCGGCCTCGGCTTCGGCGGCCGGTGCGATGTCGGGTATGCCTTGCGGAACCGGCGTCATTTTCGGTGGCGCCTCTACCGGCCGCGGCATGCGCGGCTCCTGTTCGTGCCCGGTCCGCTGACCGAGCACGCTGAACAGGCGCAAGCCGACAAAGACCGCAACCATCGCCAGAAGAATAATCTCGACCACAAGGCCTCCACTCAAAACTGCCGCCCCTACATAGGCGCCAGCGAAGCGCGTTTCAAATAGGGAATGGCCCGCGCCGCCGCTTTTCGCCTCGTCAATCGGCGAGAGCCGCCAATATGTCGCGGCTGAAAGCGGCGATATCGAACCGCGAACCGTCTCCCACGGCATCGAATCCGCGGCGGACGATCACGATATTCCGCGCCGGCACGATCATCACATATTGGCCGCGATTGCCCATCGCCGCATAGGTCCCGGCCGGCAGGCCCTGTTCGGGCCCGAACAGCCAGAATTGCGCGCCATAGCCGACGCCGCCCCGCCCCATCGGCTGGTCCGGCGCCGGTGCCGCGACATAGGCAGACCAGCCCTCGGGCAGCAGCCGTTCGCCCTGCCAGACGCCGTCGTTCAGATACAGCAGGCCCAGCCGCGCCAGATCGCGCGCCGTCGTCCAGACCTGGCTCGAAAGGACGAAATTGCCCTGCCAGTCGGTTTCCGGCGTCGTGCGCGTCATGCCGATCCGCCACAGCAGTTCGGTAAAGGGGTAGGCCAGAGCGCGATCCCCATCGCCCAGCGCCGAACGCAGGGCGCGCATCGCCAGCAGGGTATCGTTGTTGGCATAGCGCCAGCGCGTGCCCGGCACCGCCTCGAGCGGCAGGCCCGGGATCGAATCGGTGACGAGCTGACCGCCGAAATACACGTCGTCCGTCCGGTTGCCGGCAAACGGGCTCCACAATCCGCTGCTCATATGGAGCAGATGGTGCCAGTTGATCGTCGCGCGCGGATCCCCCGGCGTCTGCCATTCGGGCACAGGCGCCCGTGCGTCGAGATCGACGATATCCTGATGGACGGCGCGTCCGATCACGGTGGCCGCGATACTCTTGGCGACCGACCAGGTCCGTTGCGGCCGGTGAATATGATAGCCCGTCCGATAGCGTTCGCCGACAATATGGCCGTTCCGCACGACAAGTACCGCGGTGGTCTCGGTGCCTTCGCCATAGGTCATCCGGTCCAGCGCCGAACCGAGTATCGCATCCAGCCCGGCTTCCTCGCCGGCCGGCAGCACATGCACGGCGCCGGCATCGCCTTGCGGCCACGGCAAGGCGTCGATCCCGGACGGGTCCCCCATCTGAATCTCGACCGCGAGTTCCGGCGGCCGGATTTCGCCCTCGGGATCCGCGCCCGTCGGCAGTTGGGCGCAGCCCAGATGCGGCCGCCACTGCGCCACCCGCGGCGGCATGTCATCCGCGAAGCGCACGGACACCCGCTGACGCTCGCGGTCGATTTCGGCCGGCAGGCCGTCGATCAGCGACCGGTATGCGGGATAGATGCGGGTCAGATCGTCGGCCGCGACCTCGGCCTCCGTCTGGTCGGCATTGAAGATGCCGCTGCACAGGAAAGCGGCCTTGTAGCCCGCGGCGATCGCCAGGTCGTGCGGCGATCGATCGCCATTCTGGCCGTGCGCCGGGCCAACGGCTGCGATCAGGGCGAACAATCCGATAGTGAGCGTGCGATGGGTCATGGCCGCACAGTGCCGCCTCGCCTTTCCCCTGACAAGGCGGACCGGACCATTGCCCTGTTTGCGCCCTGCTGCTAGCGGGCATCGCGAAACGCGCGCGATCATGCGCTCTTTTTCCAGTCTATTATGTGAGGTTCACGACTATGGCCGACGAACAGGGGGTCGCTCCCGAACAATCCGCCGCCGGAGACGCGCCCAGCGCGAATATCCTGGCGCAATATGTGAAGGACCTGTCCTTCGAAAACCCGAACTCGCCGGGAATCTATCAGGCCAACGAAACGCCGAAGATAGACGTCCAGTTCAACATCGGCAGCGATGCGGCCGGCGAAGGCGTGTGGGAGGTCATGCTGAAAATGGATGTCAGCGCCAAGCTCGAAAAGGGCACGGCGTTTCATGTCGAGCTCGTCTATGCCGGGCTGTTCGCGCTCTCCAACGTGCCCGATCAGCAGCGCGAGGCCTTCCTCCTCGTCGAGGCGCCGCGGATCCTCTTTCCCTTCGCCCGCCGGATCCTGGCGGACACCGTTCGCGACGGAAACTTCCCGCCGCTGATGCTCGAGCCGATCGACTTCGCCGCGCTGTACATGCAGCAAAAGGCCCAGCTGGCACAGGGCGGCTCGGACAATGTCGATATCGATTCGCAGCTCGGCCAGGCCTGATCCGACGATGAGCGGGCCAGACGCGGGGACCGGCCGGACGCCATGAACTTGATCCGGGCAACCGGGACGATCGGCGGACTGACCTTGGTCAGCCGCATCGCCGGGTTCGTGCGGGACATGCTGCTGGCCCGGATTCTCGGGCCGGGCATGGCGGCGGACAGCTTCTTCGTCGCCTTCCAGCTGCCCAATATCTTCCGGCGCCTGTTCGCCGAAGGCGCGTTCGCGGCGGCCTTCGTCCCGCTGTTCAGCCGCAAGCTTGGCAAGGACGGCGAGCTCGAAGACGCCGAGCGGTTTTCGAGCGAAGTCGTCTCGGTCTTCGTGCCGGTGCTCATCCTGTTCGTGGCGCTGTTCGAGATCGCGATGCCGGCCATCATCTGGCTGATGGCGAGCGGCTTTCAGGACGTGCCCGGCAAGTTCGAACTGACCGTCGCGCTGGCGCGGATCACCTTTCCCTATCTCTTCTTGATCAGCATGGTCGCGCTGCTCGCGGCGATCCTCAACTCCATGTCGCGCTTCGCGGCCGGCGCGAGCTTTCCGATCCTGCTCAATATCGTGCTGATCGCGGCGCTGCTGATCGGCGACGACGCCTCGATCCTGATCGGAGATTATGTTCGCGGCAGGGACGGCGAGGATATCGTGGTCGCCTATTTTCTCGCCGGCGGCGTGGCGCTGGGCGGCGTCGTCCAGCTGCTCTGGCTGTGGTTCTGGATGAAACGCAGCGGCTTCAAGCTTCGGCTTCACCGTCCGCGCCTGACCAAGGACGTCCGCGAACTCGGCGTCATCATCCTGCCGGCGACGTTCGGCGCGGGCGTCTATCAGATCAGCCAGCTCGTCCAGCTGTTTTTCGCGACCCAGCTACCCAGCGGATCGGTCAGCCATCTCAATTTCGCCGACCGGCTGAACCAGCTGCCGCTCGGCGTGATCGGCATTGCGCTCGGCACGGCGATCCTGCCGGCGCTGTCCCGCCATATCGGCGCCGACGACAAGGCGCAGGCCGACCGGGTCCAGTCCAACGCGATCGAGCTCGCGATGCTGCTGACCCTTCCGGCGGCTGCCGCGCTGATGATCTGCGCGCCGGCCTTCGTGAACGCTTTCTTTCTCGGCGGGCAGTTCGACGCCGAAGACGCCCGGATCACGAGCAACGTCCTGACCGCGCTGGTCGCCGGACTGCCGGCCTATGTGCTGATCAAGGTGCTGACCCCGGCCTTCTTCTCCCGCAAGGATACCCGTACCCCGGTCTATGCGGCGGCGATCGTGCTCGTCTTCTTCATCACTTTCAACGCGCTGCTGATCGACCGGCTCGGTATCGTCGGCATCGCTTCGGCGACCGCTATCGGCGCCTGGCTCAACGTCGCCATGCTGTATACGATCCTGTGGAAACGCGGCCATTACCAGCTCGAAACGGCGCTGGTCCGCCGACTGATCAGCCAGTTGCTCGCCACCGGCGTCATGGCCGCCCTCCTCTTCCATCTCGTGCCGCCACTCAGCGACTGGTTCGGCGGCAGCGTGATCGAGCGGATACTCTCCATCGCCGCACTGGTCAGCGCCGGAATGCTCGTCTATTTCGGCGCCGCGGCGCTCACCGGCGCCATCGATCGATCCAAGATCGCCTTGCTCCTCAAGCGAAAGGCCATACCCTGATGCGCGTCGTTTCCGGCATCCAGCCCACCGGCAATCTCCATCTCGGCAACTATCTCGGCGCGATCGTCAACTGGGTGAAGATGCAGGACGAGGGGGAATGCCTGTTCTTCCTCGCCGATCTTCACGCGATCTCGATGCCCGTCGACGCCGCCGAGCTCAGCGCGAGCACCCGCGAGATGGCGGCCGCGCTGATCGCTTCCGGCATCGATCCCGACCGCGCGATCCTGTTCAACCAGGCGCGCGTCCCCGCTCATGCCGAACTCCAATGGCTGCTCTCGGGAACGGCGCGGATGGGCTGGCTCAACCGCATGACCCAGTTCAAGGACAAGTCCGGCAAGAATCGCGAAGGCGCGTCGATCGCGCTGTTCGCCTATCCGGTGCTCCAGGCGGCTGACGTCCTGCTCTATCGCGCGACCCATGTGCCGGTCGGCGAGGACCAGAAGCAGCATCTCGAACTCGCGCGCGACATCGCCGAAAAGTTCAACTTCGACACCGGCACCGAAACCTTCACCCTGCCCGAACCCTATATCGGCAAGACCGCAGCGCGGATCATGTCGCTCCGCGACGGGTCTGCGAAAATGTCCAAGTCCGATCCGTCCGACATGAGCCGGATCAATCTTGCCGACGATGCCGACGCGATCGCGAAGAAGGTGCGCAAGGCGAAGACGGACCCCGACCCCCTGCCCGAAACGATGGACGGGCTGGAGGGCCGACCCGAAGCGCAGAACCTGGTAACGATCTACGCGGCCCTCTCGAATGTCGCGCCGGACGCCGTGCTGAACGAATTTTCCGGCAAGGGTTTCGGCGACTTCAAGCCGGCGCTCGCCGATCTGACGGTATCCGTGCTCGCGCCCATATCGAGCCGTTTCAAGGCGCTGAAAGACGATCATGCGGCGCTCGATGCGATCCTCGAGGCCGGGGCCGAAAGGGCGGCGACGATGGGCGCACCGATCCTTTCGGACGCCTATCGGGCGCTCGGACTGCTGAGCGGGCGCTAGGCGCGGACGTTCACCAAACGTTCAATTCCGGTTCAGGCGGCTTGGTATATTCTCGCAAGCTATTATGTTATTTGTGTAATCGCTTTCGGAGACTCGCCATGTCACGGAAAATTCTCGCTTTGGCCGCGCCGCTGGCGCTGCTCGCGCTCGCGGCCTGCACGACTCCGTTCCGGGCCGATGTGGCCCGCTTCCAGCAGATGCCCGCCCCGCAGGGCCAGAGCTTCTTCATCCAGCCGGCCGAGGAAGGCAAAGCCGACAGCCTCGAATTCGCGACTTATGCCAATCTCGTTTCGGCCGAACTCAGTCAATATGGCTATACGCCGGCAAGCTCGCCACAGGATGCGACGCTCGTCGTCACGATGGACTATGGCGTCGATGACGGACGCGAGCGGATCGTAACGACACCGGGCTTCCATCGCGGATATTGGGGGCATCGGTCGCTCTTCTACAGCCCCTATTACAGCCGGCTGGGATGGCGCTCGCCCTATTATTACGGCTGGTACGACCCGTTCTTCGACAGCGGTTTCGGCTATCCCGAGATCCGCAGCTACACGCTTTACACGAGCGAACTCGATCTCCGGATCGCGCGCATAGCGGACGGTGAGCCGGTGTTCGAAGGCCGGGCGCGGGCCCGGTCGCGCGACGACGCGCTGACCGAACTCGTGCCCAACTTGGTCGAGGCGATGTTCACCAACTTCCCCGGCAATTCGGGCGAGGAAGTACGGATCACGGTGCTGCCGCGCGAAGACGGGTGATAAACCCGCCCGCAAGATCCGCAAACAGCCCATGAACGAATTCGCCGCCCACCGATCCTGGTGGCGTCGATAGATCGGGGAATGAAAAGCTCCGCACCGTCGGCTTGGTTCACCATTGCCAATCCCTCTTGGGACCGTCCAAAGTAAGTATGCCAGTCGGACGGACTGGCGGACAATGCTGACCGGAGGTCAATCTGGCCGAGCCGTTCGTTCTTTTTTCCATGCCGCGCACTGGCTCGACCATGGTTCAAACCAGGCTGGATACGCATCCGGACGCGGTCTGCCTTTCCGCCATATTCACGCCCAGAGGCTGGCTCGATTGGCGTGCGCGCGCAAAACGATCGCCGGACGACAAAATTGCAGGCCGCATGGCCAGCCTGCCGGCGAAATGGGACGATGCGGATCGGCGCATCGCTGATATCGCGGAGTTTCACGAGGCGGTAATGACGCTTTTTTCCGACCGAAAGCAGGTCGGATTCAAGCATCATATGGGCCCGGTGGATCGCGCGGTGACCGCGCGGATAATCGGGATGAAACTGAAGTCGGTAATTCTGACGCGACGCAACGCGCTGGCAGCCTTTTCGTCAGGCCTAATCGCAAAGGCAACCGGTCAGGGCGCCCTATCGGCCGGTCAGCACAAGCGCGAGGCGAAAGTCGAATTCGATGCGCTGGAATTCAGCTATCATGTGCAGTGGTGGGATGCGGTCTACGCTCACTGGACGGCCGAAGTCGAGAAAAGCAGCGCGCCTTATATGATGATTGATTACACCGAGGCCCGAACGCGCGTCGGAATCGGGCGTATCGCGTCTTTCCTCAAGCTAGACCCGGACAAACTTGACGAGTTTCGGACACGGAAACGCAATTCCGACATCATGCTTGATCGCTTTTCGAATCCGAAGGAGGCTAGGCGCTATTTATCCGAAAACGGTCTAGACGATTGGCTTGTCGAAAAATGACCAAAACGCCGCTTTGGCAACAGTGGCCTAGTTTTCAAGCTTGCGCAGCAGTGAGCGGACGTCCGAATCGAGTTCGCTGTCCGCGGCGCGCAATTCCTTGATCCGCTTGATCGCGTGGATCACCGTCGTGTGATCGCGGCCGCCGAAGCGCCTGCCGATCTCGGGCAGCGACCGGGGCGTCAGCCGTTTCGCCAGATACATGGCGACCTGGCGCGGCCGCGCGACTTCGCGGGCACGGCGTGCCGACGTCATTTCGGCGTGGCGGATGCCGTAATGCTCGCAGACGCTGCGCTGGATCTCGTCGATCGTGATCCGGCGCTGCGAATGCCGCAACAGGTCGGCGAGTGTTTCCTGCGCGAAGGCGAGATCGATCGGCCGCTTGGAAAGCAGAGAATAGGCAACCACCCGGGTCAGAGCGCCTTCCAGTTCGCGGATGCTCGCCGAGAAACGCTGGGCGAGAAAATCGGCAACGTCCTGCGGCATGTCGGCCTGCGGCATCTGCGCGAGCTTGTGCGAGACGATGCGGCGGCGATGATCGAGATCAGGCTGCCGCAGGTCGGTGACCAGGCCGCCGGCCAGCCGCGACGCAATCCGCTTGTCGACGGCGCCGAGTTCGTGCGGCGGCCGGTCGGCGCTGATCACGAGCCGATGGCCGGTCGCGATTATCTCGTTGATCGTATGGAAAAATTCTTCCTGCGTCGCTTCCTTGCCGGCGATGAACTGGACGTCGTCGACAAGCAGCAGGTCCGCCGAGCGCAGCTTCTGCTTGAAGCCGATCGTATCCTTCTCGCGCATGGCCGAGACGAACTCGTACATGAACTTTTCGGCAGACATGTAGAGAACGTTGGAGCGCGGCTTCTGCCGTAGGAACTCGTGACCGATCGCATGAAGCAGATGCGTCTTGCCGAGACCGGTTCCGGCATGGATGTAGAGCGAACTGAACATCGGCACGCCGGCATCGGCCATCATCCGGGCGGCGTTGAAGGCCACCTCGTTCGCCGTCCCGGTGACGAAGTTCGAAAAGACGTAGCGGTTTTCGAGCGGCGTCCCGATACTGTCGCCGCTGGTGCCGGAGAGCTGTTCCGTCGGCGGCAGGACATCTTCCTCGCCGACGATGAACAGCGCCGGACGCGAAGCGCCCTCGGCGGCCGCGATATCGATTTCGCGAACGCTCGGCACGGTCGCGCGCCACGCATAGCGAAGGCGATCGGAGTAATGTTCGCGAACCCAGTCCGCCATGAAATGCGAGGGCAGCTCGAGTTGAATCCGGCCGGCCTTTTCTTCGAAGCCGATCATCTTCATCGGTTTCAGCCAGTGATCGAACGTCCGCGCGCCGAGATCCCGGCGCAGCCCGTTTCGGATCGCTTCCCAGGCGGCTTCGAAAGGCTGTCGCGCATTCACGGTTTCGGTGTCAGTGTTTTCGAGACCTGTATCATGCCGCACGCAACAACCCTCCCCTTAAGCATCTCTATCCTCATCGAGCCGGGCCCTGTCATGTCAGCCTGGGTCTCGCCGGTCACCGGACACAAAGAAGGCCTTGCGAAAATCCCCATTTTCGCATCGCACTCTTTCCTGGCGACTGTGTCGGCCGGGAAGAATCGCTACCGACCGAGAGGCTGTTTGATGAATTGTTAACGCGCCCAAGGCAAGGGGGCCGACCGTCAAAAAAATGAAATAATTGGGGTTGACACGGAGAGCTGCCGATCCTGTCGGATCGACTGTTAATACTTTGTTTTCATTATATTTTTTTCGAATTATTACGCTGCACAAACGATTCTCGAATCGTGCGACTCGTTGAGATTCCAAGTGTAACTATTCTGAAAAAAATTTCCTGCCCGCCGTCCGAATGAGCGGACCCGGGGTCGCGTTCGCGAAACGCGATTATTTGAGCGCGGCGATGCGCTTCGAGAGGCGCGACAGTTTCCGCGCGGCGGTGTTCTTGTGGAAGATGCCCTTGGAAACGCCACGCGCCAATTCCGGCTGCATCGCCTGCAGCGCCTGCGTCGCCTGCTGCTTGTCGCCGGCTTCGACGGCCGACTCCACCTGCTTGATGAACGTGCGAATGCGGCTCACCCGATTGGTGTTAACAACAGAGCGCCGGTTGTTACGGCGAATACGTTTCTTGGCCTGCGGCGTGTTGGCCATAATGAACCTCGATCATGTCAAAATAAAAAGGCGCAGCATCCGCCGCACCGAAAGCGCATGGCACCTAGCCATGACCGCGCCTCAGGTCAAGTGGAGGAGCGAGATTTCAACGCTGGCATCGGGGGCAGTAGAAGGTCGACCGACCGCTATCGACGCGCCGCCTGATCCGGCCGCCGCAACCGCAGGATTCCCCTTCCCGGCCATAGGCGCGCCAGCGTTTGAAGAAGTAGCCCAGTTCGCCATCGGGCTGGGCGTAGTCGCGCAGGCTCGACCCGCCGGCTTCGATCGCCGCCGCGATGATCTCGCGAACGGCCGACACCAGCCGCTCCAGTCGCGCCGGCCGGATTCGCCGCCCCGCGGTGCCTGGCGCGATACGCGCCTGATGCAGCGCTTCGCAGACATAGATGTTGCCAAGACCCGCGACGATATGCTGATCGAGCAGCAGCGATTTGACCGGACCGGACCGACCGGCAAAGGCGGCGGCCAGATAGGGTGCCGTGAAGTCCGGGCCGAGCGGCTCCGGCCCAAGCTTCCCAAAGGGCGGGAACGCGGCGAGCGAATCGGTCGGCACCAGATCGAGCGAACCGAACCGCCGCGGATCGTTCAGCGTCAGCCGCCGTCCCGACGCCGTTTCGATCAGCAGGTGATCGTGCGCGCCGATCTCGTCCGGCTCGAGCCGCCAGCGGCCCGACATGCCGAGATGGAAGATCAGCGTATCGCCCCGGTCCGTTTCGATAAGGCCGTATTTTGCGCGGCGCCCGAGCCCCGTTACCGTGGCACCGGTCATCCGCTGGCGCAGGTCCGGCGGGATCGGCCGCCGCAGATCGGCCCGCCGCGGTTCGATCAATACGAGCCGCTGTCCCCGCAACACGGGATCCAGACCGCGGACGGTCGTCTCGACTTCGGGCAGCTCGGGCATCGTTTTCAGCTAAGATGCGTTTGCGGGCACGGCAAGGCTTGGCTAGAGGAACAGGCCTTCCCATCTGGCGGACAAGCATGAACGAAAAAAACGTCTCCTTCGGCTATCAGGACGTGGCGCCCGACGAAAAGACGCGCCGCGTCGGCGGAGTCTTCTCCAGCGTCGCCGCGCGCTACGACCTGATGAACGACGCGATGTCGGGCGGCATGCACCGGCTGTGGAAGGACCGGTTCGTCCGCCGGATGAAGCCCCGCGCCGGCGAGGCGATTCTCGACATGGCCGGGGGGACGGGCGACATCGCCTTCCGCCTCGCGAAATCGGGCGCCGCGGTAACGGTCGCGGACATCAATGCCGAAATGCTGCAGGTCGGATTGGACCGGGCGAAGAAGCGCGGGATCGAGGGCCTGGTCTGGGCGCAGGAGAATGCCGAGGAGCTGAGCTTCGCCGACAGGAGCTTCGACGCATACACCATCGCCTTCGGAATCCGGAACGTCACCCACATCCAGCAGGCGCTGGAAGAAGCGCATCGCGTCCTCAAACGCGGCGGCCGGTTTTTCTGCCTCGAATTTTCGACGACGCTCTGGCCGGGATTCGCCGAGGCCTATGACCTCTATTCGCACAAGATCGTGCCCAAGATCGGCGAGGCGCTGGCCAAGGACGAGGACAGCTATCGCTATCTGATCGAATCGATTCGCCGCTTCCCCGACATGCAACAGTTCAGGGCGATGATCGAAGAGGCTGGGTTCGTCCAATGCGCGGTCGAGCCGATGCTGGGCGGACTGGTCGCCATCCATAGCGGCTATCGGATTTGACCCGTCCCCGCACGCATATCTGGCGGCTGCTGAAATGGGGCCGGACGCTCGCGCGGCATGGCGCGCTGAGCGGAATCGAACGCGATCCGCTCACGCCGGTGCCGGTCCGGCGCATGATCCGCATTGCGCGCTTCGGTGCCCGGGTGCCCAAACAGCCGGCCTATGCAGACGCATTGCAGGCGATCGGGCCAGCGGCGATCAAGCTCGGCCAGACGCTGGCGACCCGCCCGGACCTCGTCGGCGAGGAGGCAACGCACGACCTGCTGCGGCTCCAGGACCGATTGCCGCCCGTCCCGTTCGCGCAGATCGAGGAGACCATCGCCCGCTCGTTCGACCGGCCGATCGACCAGTTGTTTTCCAGCATCGACCCCGAATCCGTCGGCGCGGCTTCGATCGCGCAAGTCCACAAGGCCGTAACGACCGATGGCCGGACCGTGGCGATCAAGGTGTTGCGCCCCGGTATCGAGAAGATATTCGCACGCGATATCGAAACCTATGAATGGGCCGCGGCGCAGGTCGAGGCGATGGGCGGCGAGCTGGCGCGGCTCCGTCCCCGCCTGACCATCGAAACCTTCAAGCGCTGGACCGCGCGCGAACTCGATCTCCGGCGCGAAGCGGCATCGGCGTCGGAACTGGCCGACGGCATGGAAGCCGAGCCCGATTTCATCATCCCCCGGATAGATTGGCAGCGAACCGGCGGGCGAGTGATGACGCTCGAATGGTTCGACGGGATCAAGATATCCGACCGCGACGCGCTCGACGCCGCCGGCCACGACCGCAAGGCACTGGCGACGAAACTCGTCCGCGCCTTTTTGCGGCAGGCGATCTCGGAGGGCTTTTTCCACGCCGATCTTCACCAGGGCAATCTCTTCGTGCTGCCCGACGGCAAGATCGGCGCGATCGATTTCGGGATCATGGGCCGGGTCGACCGCCGCGCCCGCCTCTGGCTGGCGGAAATTCTCTACGGTCTGATCACCGGCAATTATCGACGCGTCGCCGAAATCCATTTCGAGGCCGGCTATGTCCCGCCGCATCACAATGTCGCGGAATTTGCGACGGCGCTTCGCGCGGTCGGCGAGCCGATCCGCGGGCTGCCGGTCAAGGACATCTCGATCGGGCAGATGCTGGACGGCCTGTTCGGCATCACCCGCGACTTCGACATGCCGACCCAGCCGCACCTGCTGCTGCTGCAGAAGACGATGGTGATGGTGGAGGGCGTGGCAACGAGCCTCGATCCCGATATCAACATGTGGGAAACGGCCAAGCCTTTCGTTGGTGAATGGCTGCGCAGCGAATTGGGGCCGGAGGCGGCGATCGCGGACCGCATCCGGGACGATCTGAACACGCTTGCGCGCCTGCCCCAACTGGTCCGGCGACTGGAAGCCGAGATACCGGAGCGCGGGGCCGCGCCCCCGGCTCCGCCCTTGCGGGAAGTCGAGGTCGTGACGATCGGCAATGGATGGAAATACGGGCTGGTCGCGATGTTGGGCGCCGGCCTTGGAATAGCAGGGAGCTGGTTTTGGTTTTCGGGGTAAGTGGGTTTCGCAAGCTGCGCAAAGACCAGCCGGAGAAGCCGCCAAGGCCGGACAAGGACGGCGTCATCTACAAACCGCTCGAACCGCTGGGCGAGCGTCTCCAGGCATGGCGGACCGTCATCGAGGACGCCCGCCAGATGGCGATTTACGACCGTGTGGCCGAAAGCGTCGATGCAGAACGCTATGTGGCGCTTCAGGAGAAATATGCCGCGCAGATCCGCGAAAACGAACAGCGCGCGACGACGAAATATATCGACCTGGCGCCCTGGTTCATGATCCACTCGCGCCTGGCGAGGCTGCTCGACCTCGACCGCCGTCCGCCTTGCTCCATCCTCGATATCGGATCGGGCGGCGGCCAGTTCCTAGCGATCGCCAAGGCTCATGGCCACCAAACGCTCGCTTTCGACATGCCGGAGCCCGATCATTATCGCGATCTGCTCGCGCTGTTCGGGATCGATCGGGTCGAGGGAGCGGTCGAACTCGGCAAGCCGTTACCAGCCGCGATCGGCAAGTTCGACCTCATCGTCATCAACGGCCAGGTCTTCGATGTGTTCAAGGATCGCTCGAAGCGCTGGAAACTGCCGGAATGGGCAGGCCTCATTCGCTATCTTTGCGCCCATCATCTCAACTATCCGGGAGAGCTGTTCATCGGCCTCAACAAGTCCGACGGACCGACCGGTACCGAGGAATTCTACTGGCCGCTCGTCGATCTGGCGGAAAAGCATGGTGCGACGGTCGATCGCAAATATGCGACGATGGATTTCAAGCTCGAACACCCGCTGACGCTGGACGAGATCGACGCCGTGGAATGGGGCTCGCCATCGCCGCGATGACTCGACAATATCGCTTCGAATGCGCACATCGTCCGGCATGAACGGCAAACGCGTCCTGCTCGTGATCGGCGGCGGCATCGCCGCGTACAAGTCCTGCGAGCTGATCCGGCTGATCCGTAAGGCCGGCGGCGCAGTGAGTTGCGTGCTCACCGATGGCGGCGCGCAGTTCGTCACGCCGATGACGCTGGCCGCGCTGTCCGAGGAACAGGTCCATACGAGCCTCTGGGACCTCAAGAACGAGGCCGAGATGGGGCATATCCAGCTTTCGCGCGAGGCCGATCTCATCGTCGTCTGCCCGGCTACCGCCGATCTGATGGCCAAGATGGCCGCGGGCATCGCCGACGATCTGGCGACGACGCTTCTGCTCGCCACTGACACGCAGGTAATGATCGTGCCCGCGATGAACGTGCGCATGTGGGAGCATGCCGCCACGCGACGCAATGTCGAGCGGCTACGGGAAGACGGCGTGATCGTGCTCCATCCCGACGAGGGTCCGATGGCCTGCGGCGAATATGGCGAAGGGCGGCTGCCGGAGCCGGAAGCCGTCTTCGCCGAGATCGAGCACATGCTCGAGGGTAGCGGTTCGAACGCCGTACAGCCACTCGCCGGCAAACATGCGCTCGTCACCGCCGGGCCGACCCATGAACCGATCGACCCGGTCCGCTACATCGCCAACCGCTCCTCGGGGCAGCAGGGCTATGCGATCGCCGGTGCGCTGGCCCGGCTCGGCGCGAACGTCACGCTCGTCTCCGGCCCGGTGTCGCTGGAAACGCCGCGCGGCGTGAAAAGGATCGATGTCGAGACCGCGCGGGAGATGAACGCGGCCGTCGACGCGGCACTGCCGGCCGATGTCGCGATACTGGTCGCGGCCGTCGCCGACTGGCGGGCGGAGGCGTCGCCGCGCAAGATCAAAAAGGGCGAAACGGGCGGCGCGCCGCACCTCGACCTCATCGAGAATCCCGACATACTCATCGGCCTGAGTCGGCACGAACAACGCCCCGGACTGCTGATCGGCTTCGCCGCCGAGACCGACAAGGTCGTTGGCTACGCCAAGGCCAAGCTCGATCGCAAGGGATGCGACTGGATCGTCGCCAACGACGTCTCCGGAGACGTGATGGGCGGCAGCGACAACAGCGTCCATGTGATCACCGCCGAGGGCGTCGAAAGCTGGGCGCAGATGCCCAAGCGCGACGTCGCCCGCAAACTCGCCGAAAGGATCGCCGATGCGCTTGCCTGATATCGCCATCCGGCTCAAACGCCTGGAGCATGGCGAGGGCCTCCCGATGCCCGCCTATGCCAGCGCCGGCGCCGCGGGAATGGACGTCGTGGCGGCGGAGGATTTCACGCTGGAGCCGGGCGAACGGATGGCCGTGCCCAGCGGTTTCGCGATCGCGATCCCCGAAGGATATGAGGTGCAGGTGCGCCCGCGTTCGGGGCTGGCGCTCAAGCACGGCGTGACCTGCCTCAACACGCCCGGCACGATCGACTGCGACTATCGCGGCGAGGTGAAGATCATCCTCGCCAATCTGGGATCCGAACCCTTTTCCGCCCTGCGCGGCGAGCGCGTCGCCCAGCTCGTTCCCGCGCCCGTCCAGCGCGCGGCGCTGACCGAAGTCGACACGCTCGACGATACCGAAAGGGGATCAGGCGGGTTCGGCTCCACCGGCAGATGACGCTCTCCGACGGCCAGCTGGAGCGCTACGCCCGCCATATCGTTCTCAAGGAGATTGGCGGCGAAGGGCAGAAGACGCTGCTCGAAGCGATGGTCGCGATCGTCGGCGCGGGCGGAATCGGTTCGCCGCTGATCCAGTATCTCGCGGCCGCCGGTATCGGCCGGCTGCGGATCATCGACGACGATGTCGTGGCCCTGTCCAACCTCCAGCGGCAAACGCTGTTCGGAACCGACGATATCGGCGCCGGGAAAGTCGCGCGCGCCGCCAAGGCGGTTGCGCGTCTCAACCCCGACACCGCGGTGGAAACGCTCGACCGGCGGCTGACCGCCGAGAATATCGGGAGCTTCCTCGATGGCGCTGACGTCGTCGTCGACGGCTCCGACAATTTCGCGACCCGCCTGCTCGTTGCCGACGAAGCCTGCCGCCGACACATTCCTCTCGTTTCGGCTGCAATCGGCCAGTTCGAGGGACAGCTCGGCACCTTTCGCGGCTGGGAGCCGGGCAAGCCCTGCTATCGCTGCTTCGTCGGGGGCGATCCCCACCGGTCCGATATCAGCTGCGCCGACCAGGGCGTGCTCGGCGCGCTGGCCGGGATTATGGGCAGCATGGCGGCGATGGAGGCGATCCGCCAGATCACCGGCTTCGGCGAGGACACGGCCGGCAAGCTGCTGCTGTTCGACGCGCTGAGCCTGCGCGCGCGAACGCTCGCGCTTCCCAAGGACCCGGGGTGCCCGATATGCGCGGCCTGACGATCATCCTGACGAGCGACGATCCCGAGCGGCTGTTTTCGGCCCTGTCGATCGCCGCGGCGCATGCCGCGACCGGCGCGGGCGCACGCATTTTCCTCGAAGGCCGGTCCGTCGCCCTGCTCGCCGAACGCTCGCCCGCGCCGCGCGACGCCGATCGCCATGCCTGCGGCCTGCCGACGCTCGCCGAAATTCGCACGGAATCTACCCACCTCGGCGTCCGGCTGATCGCTTGTCAGGGCGGCATTGCGCTGTCAGGATTGGAAATCGGCCAGCTGGGACCGGACGTGGAAGCCGGCGGACTGGTCGGGCTGATGACGAGCCTCGGGGACGATCGGCTCGTCACTCTCTAGGGGGAGAAACGCCATGACCTTGCCCGTTACCGCCGCTCTGGCCGCCGCGATGGGCGCGCTCCTGCTGCTGCTCGCGATCGACACCGTGCGCCAGCGCTTCCGGACACTCACGGCGCACGGCTTCGGGGACGATCAACGGCTGACCAGCGCCTGCCGGTCGCACGGCAATCTCGCCGAACATGCGCCGATCGTCATCATTCTCGTCGCGCTGCTGGAACTGAGCCGCGCCGACCATATGGGGCTGATGATCGCTTCGGGCGTGTTCATCGTCGCCCGCCTGCTGCACGTTCACGGGCTTTACAATCCCAAGCCCGAAGGCGGCCCGCCGCTCACCCGCGCGCTGGGCGTTATCCTGACGTGGATCGTGATGGCCGCGCTGATCGGCTGGACGCTCTGGCTGCTATCGGGACATCTGAGCTAACGTTTATTGGGTCCAAATAGCCGGATTTTTTGGCTGATCGAACTTTGGATCCGCAAGATCCAAAGTCCCGTGCCTTAGAAACGCCTGTTCAAGGCGCTCTTCCAACCATATCGCCGCCTGCGGCGTCAACTGCATATGGGGCTTTCGCATCAGCGATCTTCGAGGGTCGGTGTTCCCTTCGCCAAGCAGATAGTTTCGATAGGTCGGCAAGAAGCTCTGAGGCCCAAGCTCGTACATCATTTCCTCCAAAGATATTCCATGAGCTAAGTTGGAGTTCAAAAATTTGCCGTCCCAAACGCGGATGTAATGCGGCCAGTCGGCTTTCCATGGCCGTCGGGCAATCTCCGCCGCCGTGGCATCATCAATCCCGTCGCGATAGGAGCGCCCAAGCGCTTTTCCGAATATCCTGTAATCATTGGGTTGAGCGGTCATCCGGCACATAAACATTCGTGCGCCGTCTTCTACCTGTCGAGGACGCCTTCCTTTCGGATACGTGCACGCCCAGTTGCATCCGCTCCTTCGAACGTGAAATTCAACGGTGTCGGAGAGTTCAGCTCGATCTGTGGCTCGACCGAAAAATTTGACGAAATGCTGAACAAGGGGTTCGCCGCGCGGAGCAGCAGACTGCTGTCCGGCAAAACTGCTTTGGCGACCGCCATACTTTTCGCCGTAATCGGGCAAAATAACAGAAGTCGAATTTGCTTTTTGGCTGGCAGATTCGATTTTTGCCAACCATCTCTCCAGATCAGCGGTGGAGATTCCGCGTTTTGCAGCCGTCCATAAAGTTTCGAAATATTCGTGGCAGTGTTTAACTATCGACAAGCGCTCCGTAACAAAGCCAAATTCGTGATTACGCGTGATCGCAGCTTCGGTAAGGTTAGCGCTGCCTGCAATCGCACAATCATTCGAAAATATGAAAAGCTTGGAGTGGAGGTTTTTGATCCCGCGAACTTCGGCCCCCGAATCCAAGAAATACATCAACGCACTAATGTCGCTTACGCCCTTGTAAAACCCATTCAAATCAAACCGCGTTATCACCTCGAGAACATTGCTCGACTGGGCTTTGATCCGCCGAGCTGTTCGCAGTTTTATGAACGGGCATATGATTCGGATACGATCTGGTGAACGAGTCACTGCGATCGCGAGTTCCTTGTCCCAATCGCCATCCAGCAGTTTGAAACCGGATAGCTCCTGCATCGCTTAGTTCTTCGCCTTCTTTTTCGCGGCGGGCTTCTTCTTCGCCGGCGCCTTTTTCTTCTTGGCCGGAGCCTTGCGCTTCTTCTTCGCCGGACCCTTCGCCGCCCGCTCGTCGATCAGCTGAGCGGCCTCCTCGAGCGTCAGCTCGTCCTTGTCCACAGTCTTGGGGATCGTCGCATTGGTTGTGCCGTCGGTGACATAGGGG
>NZ_JBQLZM010000126.1:0-25676 GCF_052168275.1 Parasphingopyxis sp.
TCGCGTTGATCGTGTTGCGCGTCGTGCCGATCAGCTTGCCGATCTGCGCGTCGGATATTTCGGGATGGTTGCGGAGCAACCAGGCGATGCCGTCGGGCTTGTCCTGCCGCTTCGAAACCGGCGTGTAGCGAGGGCCCTTGGTGCGCCGGATCTGTTCGGGGCCCTTGAGCATTTCGAGCCGGTAATCGGGATCGGCCTGGCCCTTCTCGATCTCCTCCATCGTCACTTCGTGCGCGGCGATCGGATCGCGGCCGGTCAGCTTGGTGGCCGCAGTATCGTCGGCGATCGCCTGCACTTCGAGAATGTGCAGGCCGCAAAATTCGGCGATCTGCTCGAAGGACAGCGCGGTGTTGTCGACCAGCCAGCTTGCGGTCGCGTGCGGCATCAGGGGATGGGCCATGGTGAACTCCGGAAATTAAAAGGGCCGCCCCTGCGGGACGGCCGAACATGGTCTCTATCTAGGCGAGCAGCGCGCCAAGAGCAAGAGCGCAGCGCGATCGACGGGTCCGGGAACGCGGCCTAGGCCGCCTGGTCGAATGCGCGTCCGGTCGGCACCAGCGCGGCCAGGAATTCCCGCGCGCTCCGTTGCCAGGTGAACGCCGCCGCGTAGCGCGCGCAGGCCGCCCGGTCGCGGGTCAGCGCGCGGCTGATGGCGGTATCGAGATCGGGGTCGAGACAGGCGACCTCGTCTGTCACGACATCGACCGGGCCCGCGACCGGATAGCCGGCGACCGGCGTCCCCGACGCCAGCGCCTCGATCATCACCAGGCCGAACGTATCGGTTCGGCTGGGAAAGACGAAGACGTCGGCGCCGGCATAGGCGCCCGCCAGCGCGTCTCCCGACAAGGCGCCGAGAAAATGGGCGTCGGGATAGCGGCTCTCGAGCGCGGCGCGCGCGGGGCCGTCGCCCACGATCACCTTCGAACCCGGATGGCGGCTTTCGAGAAAGGCGCCGATATTCTTCTCGACCGCGATCCGGCCGACATAGAGCAGGATCGGCCCGGGCATCGTGCGATAGGCGGGATGCGGCGGCGCGGCGGGCGAGAAACTGCCGAGATCGACGCCCCTGCCCCAGGGCGCGACGTGCGTGATCCCATGGGCGCGCAACTCGCGGCGGATCGATTCCGTCGCCGTCAGCACGGCGCTCGACGGGGCGTGGAAACGGCGGATCAGCGGCCAGATCCAGTCCGACGGAAGCCCCGTCCGCTTCGCTACATAATCGGGAAATTGCGTGTGATAGGCGGTGGTGAACGGATGGCCGTTGCGCCGGCACCAGCGCCGCGCGGCGAAACCGAGCGGGCCTTCGGTGGCGATATGGATCGCATCGGGCGCGATCTCCGCCAGCGCCCTGCCGAGCCCTTCGCCGGTGACGAGCGCCAGCCGGATTTCGGCATAGGTCGGGCACGGGATCGACCGGAACCGGTCGGGCGAAAGGATATGGACGTCGTGCCCCATCTTCCGGAGCTCGTCGCGAACGGCCTTCAGCGTGCGGACGACGCCGTTGACCTGCGGCTCCCAGGCATCGGTGACGATCGCTATGCGCATCGGCTTCCCTTCCCGCCCGATTTCACGCCGCGGCCGGGATCAGCGTTGCGCCGGCTTCCCGCGCGGCGACCTCGTCGGCCCAGTGGAGGATTTCCATCCGCCCGTCGAAATGCTCGACCAGCGCCGTGCAGCCTTCGACCCAGTCGCCGTCATTATAATATTCGACGCCCTCGATGGTGCGGATCTCGGCGGTATGGATATGGCCGCACACCACGCCGTCGACGCCGCGCCGGCCCGCCTCGTCGGCGACGATCTCCTCGAACTTCGAGATGAATTCGACCGCGTTCTTCACCTTGTGCTTGGCGTGTTTCGAGAGCGACCAATAGGGCCGCCCCAGCCATCCGCGGATCGCGTTGACCCAGCGGTTGAGCACCATCATCCCGGTATAGGCCATGTCGCCGAGATGGGCGAGCCAGCGATGCGAGAGCATGATCGCGTCGAACTCGTCGCCATGCAGGACGAGCAGCCGCCGCCCGTCGGCGGTCTCGTGGATCGCCTTGCGCCGGATCTCGACGCGCCCGAAGTTCAGCCCGGTAAACTGCCGGAACATCTCGTCGTGATTGCCGGGAATATAGACGATCCGCGTGCCGCGCCGCGCCCGCTTCAGCACGCGCCAGATCACGTCGTTATGTTCGGGCGGCCAGTAGAATTTCTTCTTCATCCGCCAGCCGTCGATGATGTCGCCGACCAGGTACATCGTCTCGCTGTCGGTGCTGTCGAGGAAATCGATCAGGAGATCGGTGTTGCAGCCCTTGGTGCCGAGATGGATGTCGGACACCCAGATCGTGCGGTAGCGCTGGCGCTTGCGGTCCGGCTCCGGCCCCGACAGGCGCTTGTCCGCCAGGTTGAAGATCGCGGCGTCTTTGAGGAAATCCTGCGGTGCATCCATGACGAACCCCTTGTCGGTCGCTCCGCCTGGAAGCCTATGACGTTTTATTGTTACAGCTAAGCGACGGAACCGGGGGTTTTCGGGCTGCTTGCCATCGGCCGGCCGCATCCATAGCAATGCGCCAATGGCGATCGTCGAAATAGCCGGGAAAGACGCGCTGCGCTTTCTCAAGAACAACAAGGCCGCAACCTGGGGCAACCGCTCGATCGCCAATCGCGTGGAACCGATCGCCACCCCGGCTTTCGACGTGCCGTTCCGGCTGGAGCCGGGAGAACGGATATACACGATCGGGTCCTGCTTCGCGCGCAACGTCGAGACCGCGCTGATCCGCCGCGGTTTCGAACTGCCGATGCGCCGCCTGTTCAGCACGCCCGCCTTCGCGAACCTCGAGCCCGAGATCGTCAACAATTTCGGCACGCCGTCCATCTACAACGAGATCGCCTGGGCGTTCGGCGAACAGCCGTTCGACGAGGACACGGCCTTTCTCAGGCTGGGCCGGAACAGATATACCGACCTTCACATGGTGGCGAGCCTGCGTCCGGCGCCGCTCGAGACGCTGCAGGCGAGGCGCGCGGGGCTGTTCGAGGCGACCCGGTCGCTGGCCGAGTGCCGCGTGCTCATCATGACGCTGGGTCTGGTGGAGATATGGTGGGATGAAGAGACGCAGCTATATCTGAACACCCAGCCGCCGCGCGCGGTACTGCGCAAGGCTCCGGAGCGCTTCTCGCTTCACGTCCTGGGCGTCGAGCAGTGCCTCGATTATCTCGAACGGGCGCTCGAAATCATCTTCCGTCACGGGCGCGACGATCTCCATATCGTCCTGACCGTTTCTCCGGTGCCGATGACCGCGACCCATCGGCCCGTCGACGTGATGACGGCCAATTCCTATTCCAAATCCGTGCTCCGCGTCGTTTCCGAATATGTCGTCGAGAAACATGACCAGGTCACCTATTTCCCGAGCTACGAGACCGTGACCATCAGCGACCGGCAACTGGCCTGGATGGACGACCTCGTCCATGTCCGGGACGAGATGGTCGCGTTCAATGTCGAGCGCATGGTCAACGCGTTCTCCGGCACCGGGAAGCGCGCGGAAATCGAGCAGCCCACGCGGCGGCGCCCGGCCGCGGTCGACGTCGAAGCGGCGTTCCTCGCGGACGAGGCCCGGCATGCGCGGGCTCGCGGCGACACCGCCTTTTTCGAGGAACATGGCGCGAAAAGCGCCACGTCGGAAACCTTCGCCGTCGAGCATGGCCGGCACCTCTTCGAGCGCGAGGCCTATGACGACGCGCTCGCGGTCCTCGCGCCGCACGATGGCATAGAGGTTCGGCTGCTGGCCGTGCAGTGCCTGCTCGGCAAGCGGGATTTCGAGACCGCGGCGATCGAGGCCGCCAGGATATGCGCATCCGGACACAAGGGCGCGCCGCAATGGCGGTTGCTGCTAGACGCGTTGACCGGGCGCGGCGCGTCCCAGGAGGAACTGGAAAGCGTCGAGGCCGACTGGCTCGCCGCCGCGCCCGGTTCGCCACACACGGTGTGGCTCCATTGCGGCATGGCGATGCGCAAGAGCGGCTTTCTCGCGGCCGCCCTCGACCGCCTCGAACGGGCCGCCGACGATCCCCAATCCACCGGCAGGGCCATGCTCGAATATGCGCGGTGCCTGCTCCAGTGCGGCCAACCGGCCGAGGCGATCGAGACGTTACGCGGTTTCGATGCGGACAATCCGAACCAGGAGAAGGTCGCCCGAATACTGGTCGAGCGGTCCCGGAAGAAGCTCGCCGAAGACTAAGCGAGGCCAGCGCCGGCTGTTCAGGCGTCCATCGGTAGGTGGCCGGGCAGCGCGGCGACGCGCTCCAGCCAGCGGCCGAGCGCAGGCCAGCGGGCGAGATCGAACCCGCCCTCTTCGGCGACATGGGTGTAGGCGTAGAGCGCGATATCGGCGAGGCTGAAACCCGACCGCAGCATGAAATCCCGATCCTGCAAATGTTCGTCCATCAGGGTGAGCGCGGCTTCGCCATTGGCGACCTTGTCCGGGATCGAGGCCCGCTGCTTCTCCGTCAGATTGTCGCGCCCGACATAGAGATAGAGGAACCGCATCTCGGCGACATTGGGTTCGTGGCGATGCTGCTCCCAGAACATCCAGCGCAGCATGTCCGCATGGTCGAAGCGGTCCTCCGGAATGAGCGCGCTGCCGTCGGCGAGCCAGTGGCAGGCGGCATTGCTTTCGGGGAGGAACCGGTCGCCGATCTCGAGCACCGGTATCTTGCCGTTGGCGTTGATCCTGCCGAGAAATTCGGGAGTCCGCGTTTCGCCTTTCATGACGTCATAGGCGCGGCGCTCGATCGGGATGCCGAGATGCGCGGCCGTCAGCCGGATCTTGTAGCAATTGCCGCTGCGCGCGTCTTCATGGAGGATGAGCGGATCGGCCATCAGACTTCCAGCACGATCTTGCCGATATGGTCGCCGGCCTCCATCCGCTCGTGCGCGGCGGCCGCCTTGGCCAGCGGGAAGCTCCTGTCCATGACCGGGCGCAGCTTGCCCTGTTCGACGAAGGGCCAGGCATTGCGTTCGATCTCGTCGGCGAGCAGCCCCTTGAATTCCACGCTGCGCGCGCGGAGCGTCGATCCGGTGAGGGTCAGCCGCCGGCTCATCACCTGCGCCATGTTGATCGTCGCCTCGAGCCCGCCCTGCACGGCGATCGTCACGTGGCGGCCGTCTTCCTTCAGGCACTGGAGGTTGCGCGCGACATAGTCGCCGGCGACCATGTCGATGACGATCTCGACCCCGGCGCCGTCGGTGATCCGCCTTACCTCCTCGACGAAATCCTGCGTCTTGTAGTTGATTGCGTGCGCCGCGCCGACCTTCCCGGCCGCCGCGCATTTCTCGTCGCTGCCGCAGGTCACGATGACGGTCAGGCCGAACAGCCGGCCGAGCATGATCGCCATCGTGCCGATCCCGCTGGTCCCGCCATGGACGAGCACGGTCTCGCCCTCGCGCGCATAGGCGCGCTCGAACAGGTTGTGCCAGACGGTGAACAGAGTTTCGGGCAGCGCCGCGGCCTCCGCCAGCGACAGGCCGTCGGGAACCGGCAGGCACTGGGCGACCGGCGCCGCGCAATATTCGGCATAGCCGCCGCCCGCGACCAGCGCGCAGACAGGCTGGCCGATCAGCGCCTCGTCGACGCCCTCGCCCAGGCGGACGACTTCACCGGCGATCTCGAGTCCGGGGATGGACGGCGCGCCCGGCGGCGGCGGATAGAAGCCGCGCCGCTGCACGATATCGGGACGATTGACGCCCGCCGCGGCGACCCTGACCAGCACGTAGCCGGGCCCCGGTTCGGGCACCGGACGCGTGACGGGCTGCAGGACCTCCGGCCCGCCGGGCTCGTCCATGTCGATAGCGGTCATCTGGTCGGGCACGTCCGGCATGCTCATCCCCCTTTTTTGCCCCACGGAAACGCGCCGCCTTATTGACAGACGGGGGTCGAGGGTCAACGTTAGAGACATGGATTTGGACGAACTTTTCGCCAAAGAGCCCGGAGACCCCCTGACCCAGCTGTGCAAGGAGGATCTCGACCCGTTGTCCGTCGAAGAACTGGAAAAGCGGATCGAGGCTCTGGAAGGCGAAATACGAAGGGTCCGCGCCAAGATCGACGGCGCGGTGACGCATCGCAAGGCCGCCGACGAGCTGTTCAAGCGATGATATGTGCGGCCCGAATCTCGCTGAAACCGGCGATATCCGGGCCTTTCGCGGTCGAAAATATTCCTTTTGTTAACTTTTTCGTTAACCATTCCCATATAGGATATACCGTGTCTCACCCGTGTAGAGACCGGCAAGGAGTTAACTAATGCCCTCTTTTGCTCGTGAACTGGAACAGACGCTGCACAACGCGCTCGCGGAAGCCGCGAACCGCAAGCACGAATATGCGACGCTCGAACATCTGCTGCTCGCGCTGACCGACGACGATCACGCCGCGCAGGTGATGACCGCGTGCGGCGTCGAGATTTCCGAACTGCAGGAAGCGGTCGCCGTCTATCTCGACAACGAGCTCGAGGCGCTGCGCATAGACGGGGCGACCGACCCCTCGCCCACCAGCGGTTTCCAGCGCGTCGTCCAGCGCGCGATCCTCCACGTGCAATCCTCGGGCCGCGACGAAGTCACGGGCGCCAATGTGCTCGTGGCCCTGTTTTCCGAGCGCGAAAGCTATGCCGTCTATTTCCTCCAGCAGCAGGACATGAGCCGGCTCGACGCGGTGAGCTATATCTCGCACGGCGTCGGCAAGGGCGAAGCGATCAGCGAAAGCCGCGAAATCAGCGGCACCGAGGAAGAGGAACAGGCCGAACCGACGACGGGCGGCAAGAAGAAGAGCGAGAGCGCGCTCAAGCAGTTCTGCGTCAACCTGAACGAGAAGGCCGAAGCCGGGAAGATCGACCCGCTGATCGGGCGCAGCACCGAAGTCGACCGCACGGTCCAGATCCTCTGCCGCCGTTCGAAGAACAACCCGCTCTATGTGGGAGAACCCGGCGTCGGGAAGACCGCCATCGCCGAGGGCCTGGCCCGGCGCATCGTCGAGGAAGACGTGCCGGAGGTGCTGAAGCCCGCGGTGATCTATGCGCTCGACATGGGCGCGCTGCTCGCCGGCACGCGCTATCGCGGCGATTTCGAGGAGCGGCTGAAAGCGGTCGTCTCCGAACTCGAGAAAAAGCCCGACGCGATCCTGTTCATCGACGAGATCCATACCGTCATCGGCGCCGGCGCCACCTCGGGCGGCGCGATGGACGCGTCGAACCTGCTGAAGCCGGCGCTCTCCAGCGGCGCGATCCGCTGCATCGGCTCGACGACCTACAAGGAGTTCCGCAACCATTTCGAGAAGGACCGGGCCCTGCTCCGGCGCTTCCAGAAAATCGACATCAACGAGCCGACGGTCGAGGATACGATCAAGATCCTCCAGGGCCTCCGCCCGCATTACGAGGAGCATCACAAGGTCAAATATACGGCGGATGCGATCAAGGCGGCGGTCGAGCTTTCGTCGCGCTATATCAACGACCGCAAGCTGCCCGACAAGGCGATCGACGTGATCGACGAGAGCGGTGCGAGCCAGATGCTCGTCGCGCCGTCCAAGCGCCGCAAGATGATCACCCCGAACGAGATCGAACAGGTCATCTCGATGATGGCGCGCATCCCGCCGAAACAGGTGTCGAGCGACGACAAGCAGGCGCTGGAATCGCTGGATACCGACCTGAAACGCGTCGTGTTCGGCCAGGATCTGGCGATCGAGACGCTGTCCTCGGCGATCAAGCTGAGCCGCGCGGGTCTGCGCGAGCCGCACAAGCCGATCGGCAACTATCTGTTCACCGGCCCGACCGGCGTCGGCAAGACCGAGGTCGCGCGCCAGCTCAGCGCGATCATGGGCATTCCGCTCGAGCGGTTCGACATGAGCGAATATATGGAGCGGCACAGCGTCAGTCGCCTGATCGGCGCGCCTCCGGGCTATGTCGGCTACGACCAGGGCGGGCTTCTCACCGATGCCGTCGACCAGCATCCGCATTGCGTGCTGCTGCTCGACGAGATCGAGAAAGCCCATCCCGACCTCTTCAACGTGCTGTTGCAGGTCATGGATAACGGCAAGCTTACCGATCATCACGGAAAGACGGTCGATTTCCGCAACGTGATCCTGATCATGACGACCAATGCCGGCGCCGCCGACATGGCGAGCGAGGGCATCGGCTTCGGCGACATCTCGAAAGAGGATGCGAGCGAAGAGGCGGTGAAGAAGATGTTCACCCCCGAGTTCCGCAACCGCCTCGATGCGATCGTGCCGTTCGGCTATCTGCCGCCGGCCGTAGTCGCGCGGGTCGTCGACAAGTTCATCCTCGAACTCGAACTGCAGCTCGCCGACCGCGAGGTGCATATCAAGCTCGACGACGAGGCGAAGGCCTGGCTCACTGAACGCGGCTATGACAAGCTCTACGGCGCGCGCCCGATGGGTCGGCTGATCCAGGAAAAGGTCAAGCAGCCGCTCGCCGAAGAGCTGTTGTTCGGCAAGCTCGTCAATGGTGGCGAGGTGAATGTGACGGTGAAGGACGACGCGCTCGACTTCCAGCTCACCCCGGCCCCGCCCAAGCGCAAGCCGCCGAAAAAGAAGAAAAAGAAGGCGCCCGAACCCGAGGCGTAGGGATCACCAAGGGCGGGCGGCCTCCGGGCCGTCCGCCATTTTTTGCGGCCGGGCGCGGATTCAGGTCAGCCGGGAAGCGTGAATCCCGCGATGACCGCGACGCAGACGGCGAAAAAGGCGAACAGCGCGGGCACCGACAGTATCTGCGCCGCGGCCGCTCGATAATCGAGCGGACCGGTCAGCGTCTCTATCTCCGTGGACGGGCGGCCGGCGCCCCGATCCGCCCGGCGATGGGCTTTTGCCATGCGTGTCATCACCGCCGCGGTTCCGAAATACATGATCGCGAAACAGACGCTGATGACCACCATTCCGACGGCGTCGAACGTGCCGCCGACCGCGATGGCGAGGGCCGCGAAGAACACGGCGTAGCTCAGCAGCATCATCGCCCAGATCGAACCCGGCAATTCGAAGGTGCGATCCTCGTGCACCGGCGCGCCGCGGTCATCGGCTGTTTCCCGTCCGGCGGGCCCGTCCATTCCGGTTGCCGCCGCGACATCGATTTCATCCATCGGCATTGCGCGTCTCTCCCATGCGGTTCCTGCGAAGTCCGGAGCGCTCGATTTCGATGCCGATGCGCAGGCTTTCCGCGATCCGCTCGGCCCGTTCGCGAAAGAATCGGCGCGCCTCGTCCTGCGGCACGACATCGTCCAGCGTATCGGAGAACAGGTCGAGCCAGGCGTCGAAATGCGCGCGTTCCAGGAAACCGATGGCGATATGCTTGTGCATCGGATTGCCGTGGAAGCGACCGGATTCGAGTGCGATCGACGCCCAGAAATCCTTCATCCGCGCCAGATGCCGGGGCCAGTCGGCGACATGCGCGTCGAATATCGGCCCGAGCCCCTCATCCGCCCGGACGCGGGCGTAGAACGTCTCGACGAGATCGGATATCAGCGCGTCGTCAATGCCGATACTCGCGGCCCGCCGGGACTTCTCCGCTCGTGCATCGAGCGCATATTCGGTGGTCGGCATGGCAATCGAATCCTATATGAAGTATTTTATATACTTCTTTTACCGCGCTTGCCGTTAAAAGCAATATGTCATATGCATCTTTTATGCGGATGACTATCCACACCGATTACGCACTGCGCGTGCTGATGCAGCTCGCGGTGGCGGAAGACCGGATCACGATCGACGCGATCGCCGGCGCTTATGGCATATCCCGCAACCATGTGATGAAGGTCGTCCAGCAGCTGGCTGCCCTGGGCTATGTCGACAGTCTGCGCGGCCGGAACGGCGGGCTGCGTCTCGCGCGCCCGCAGGATGCGATCAATGTAGGCGAGGTCGTCCGGCAGATGGAGGAAACCGGCCAGTTCGTGGAATGTTTCGATCCCGACACAAGTCGCTGCGTCGTATCGCCCGTGTGCGGGCTGAAACACGCCCTGGAAGGTGCGGTCGAGCGCTTCCTCGCGCATCTCGACCAGTTCACTATCGCCGATCTTGTGCACCGGCCTTTCGACTTCAGGGACCTACTGGAAGCCGATAATATCACCGCCTGACATGGCGATGCCGCCGCCTGCATACCGGTCAGGCGATCAGCCGGCCGGCTCCGCCAGTTTCGGCGGCAGCACGAACAGCGTCACGAACCGTTCGAACAGCGCGCGATCGCCGTCGACCGTCAGCAGGCCCTGCGCTTCCAGATCCGCCAGCGCCTCGCCGCCATAGACGACCGCGGCGAGCATGGTCGCCGCGCCGGATACCTGCGCCTCGGCCGTTGCCGGATCGCCGCGCTGGATGTCGATCTGCCCGCCATGCACATGCGCGACGAACGCATCCTCGCCGAGCCGGAATCCGAGCCGCGCGTCCATCTCCCCTGCCCGTTTCGCATCGATCATCGTGCGGAACGACATCATGATCGAGGCGGCGCTGAGCGGCAGGGTCGGATCATGTTCGGGATGCCGCGTCGCCCAGCGGCCGAGCATCTGAACGATCGGTTCGGATTCATAGCCCCATTCGGTCAACTCGTAGACCCGGGCCGAGGCGGGCGGCGGCAGCCGGCGCCTGACGAGGATCCGGTTCGCCTCGAGCCCCTCGAGCCGCTGGGTCAGGATATTGGCGCTGATCCCGGGCAGCCCGGCGCGCAATTCGCCGAAGCGCCGCGGCCCGAACATCAACTCGCGGATGATCAGGATCGACCAGCGTTCGCCGATCAGATCGAGCGCGAACGCCGTTCCGCACGCATCGTCATACCAGCGTTTTCGCTCACTTTGACCCGTTTTGGTTTCTTTTTGTAACTTCACAGTTGCTTTTTATAACCGTTAGATGCATCCGAATCAAACAGTGAGTCGCAGGAGAAGCCCATGACGACCGAGCAGCCCATCGAACTGTCCGTTACCCGCCACATCGCCGCGCCGGTGGAAACGGTCTGGAAAATCATGACCGAACGGATGGAAGAGTGGTGGTGCCCGAAACCCTGGCGGATGGAAATCATCGAATGGGATTTTCGCCCCGGCGGACGCACTGCGATGGTGATGAAGGGGCCGGATGGCGAAGAGTTTCCCGGCGACGGCATCTTCCTCGACGTCACGCCCAACCGCCGTTTCGCCTCGACGGACGCGATAACCGCCAGCCTCGTCCCGCAGGAACCGTTCATGATCGGGATCTGGGAGATCGAACCCGAAGATGGGGGCACACGCTATACCGGCCGGGCGCGGCACTGGACCGAAGATGGCAAGAAACGTCACGAAGAAATGGGCTTCGAGGAGGGCTGGAACACGGTTGCCGACCAACTCGCCACGCTGTGCGAGAAGATGGGTGTCGACGCCTAATCCAGCGGCCGCCCGCTGACCCGGAACTGCAAACCAACAACGTTATGGGAGAGACAGGATGAGCTATATTGACGGATTCGTGATCGCCTGCCCGGAAGGCAACAAGGATGCTTTCATCCGCCATGCGGAAACGGCCGACCAGGTCTTTATGGACCTGGGGGCCACGCGCATTCTCGAATGCTGGCAGGATGACGTCTCCAAGGGAAAGACGACCGACTTCTTCCGCGCCGTGAAGGCCGAGGACGGCGAGGCCGTCATCTTCTCCTGGATCGCATGGCCGGACAAGGCGACGCGCGACGCGGCGATGAAGAAGATGGGAGAGATGATGGAAAATCCGAGCGCCGACCCCCGCATGGACCCGGAAAAGAACCCGATGCCGTTCGACGGCACGCGGCTGATTTTCGGCGGATTCACGCCGGTCGTGACGCTCGAGAAACAAGGGTAGGCGAATGAATGTCACCATCACCACGTTCAAATGGGTGCCCGGTTTCGCCCAGGGCTATGTCCGCGATCTCCGCCCGCGCTGGGCCTGCGAGGAAATCGGGCGTCCTTATGAGGAGCGGCTGATCGACGGAGATCCGAAGCCAGACGATTATTTTTCGGAGCAGCCTTGGGGTCAGGTACCCGTGCTCGACGATGATGGCGTCCATCTGTTCGAAAGCGGCGCCATTCTGCTGCACCTTGCCGAAAAGGACGAGCGGCTGATGCCACGCGATGCGCAAGGCCGCGCAAGCACGCTGAGCTGGCTGTTCGCGGCGTTCAACAGCATCGAACCGTGGATGTTCGAGCTGGCGACGGTCGATATCTTCGCGACAGGCGAAGAATGGGCGAAGCTGCGCCGGCCAAGCCTGTTGCAAACGATCGGCAACAGGCTGGACAGGCTCGCCGACGCGCTCGGCGAGAACGACTTTCTCGCGGGCCGGTTCACAGTCGCCGATATCGCGATGGCGACGGTGCTGCGCGAGGCCGGCGACACCGATCTTGTATCGAGCCGTCCCGCCCTCTCCGCCTATCTCGACCGCTGCCTTTCACGGGCCGGTTTCCAGAAGGCGCATGCCGACCAGCTGGCGACGTTCGCCCGCAACGCCCCCGAACCCGTTTCCTGAGGAGAGTCCGAATGCCCAACAAACATGGCGATTTCATCTGGTACGAACTGAACACATCGGATGCCGAGGCCGCGAAGGACTTTTACGGCGCGGTGATCGGCTGGACATGGGAGACGTCCGAAGGCCAGCCCGACATGCCCTACCACCTTTTCTCGGCCGGCAAGGAGCAGGTCGGCGGGATGATGGAGCTGACCGACGAGATGGAACAGGGCGGCGCCCGGCCCTGCTGGCTCGGCTATATCGGCGTCGACGATGTCGATAAAAGCGCCGAAGCGATCGAGGCGGCCGGCGGCGCCGTGCATATCCCGCCCACCGACATTTCCGATGTCGGCCGCTTCGCGATGGTCGCCGATCCGCAGGGCGCGTTCTTTTACATCATGCGGGGCGCGTCGGATGAGGAAAGCCACAGCTTCGCGGCCACCGAAGCGCGCGACGGCCATTGCGCCTGGAACGAGCTCATGACGAGCGATCGCGCCGCGGCGATGAAATTCTACACGACCCAGTTCGGCTGGGAGAAGGACGGCGAAATGGATATGGGCCCGATGGGGGCCTATGAGATGCTGCGCCACGATTTCATGATCGGCGCGATGATGTCCAAGCCGGACGAGGTGCCGATGTCCATGTGGACCTATTATTTCCGGGTGCCCGATATCGACGCCGCAACCCAGACCGTGCGCGACAAGGGCGGCCAGGTGACGCTCGAACCGGACGAAATACCGGGCGGCGAATTTCAGATGAACGGCATCGATCCGCAGGGCGCGCCCTTCGCGCTCGTCGGCAAGCGCAAATAGGACCGACGGGACATGACAGCGAAGAACACCGTCTGCCTGTGGTACAATGGCGATGCCGAGGAGGCGGCCCGTTTCTATGCCGAAACCTTTCCCGACAGCGCGGTGACCGGCATCCGGCGCGCGCCGGCCGACAATCCGTCGAACCGGGAAGGCGATGTGCTGGTGGTCGAGTTCACGGTGTTCGGCATCCCCTGCATCGGCCTCAACGGCGGGCCGGCCTTCGCGCACAGCGAGGCCTTCTCGTTCCAGATCGCGACCGACGACCAGGCGGAGACGGACCGCTACTGGAACGCGATCGTCGGCAATGGCGGCGAGGAGAGCATGTGCGGCTGGTGCAAGGACAAATGGGGGATCAGCTGGCAGATCACGCCCCGGGTGCTGACCGAGGCGATGGCGAACCCCGACCCGGCCGCGGCCAAGCGGGCCTTCGAAGCGATGATGGAGATGCGAAAGCTCGACGTAGCGACGATCGAGGCCGCGCTGGCGGACGGCTGACGCCGCGGCGAGGAAAACCGTACAGCCCCGCTTCATGGTTGCACATTATTGCTTCCCAAGGGTCGCGTTCTGGGGCAGCACGGACTGGCGTATCGCCTCTTTGTGTAGTATATGACTAATACACTATGGCCGATCTTGACGACCCGTTCAGGCGCAGAAGCTATGAAGACCGCCATTCCCGGTTGATCGGCCCCTATGCGGACGACCCGGCGTTCGACCCCTATTATCGCAGCGATCCGCGCCGCGCGGCGGACCGGGACCCGTTCCGGCCGATCGATCCCGACTATCCGGGCTATACCGAATATGCCCGCGAGCCCGATTATCCGGATTTTGCCGACTATCCGCCGGCGCCGCCCGACGGGGACGGCGCCGCCCCCGCCCGACCGAAACGCCGCTGGAAAATCCTCAAATGGGCGGCCCGCATCGCGCTCGGGCTGTTCACCCTGCTGCTCCTCTGGCTGATCATCGCCGCGCCGATCTCGCGCACGGCCGAACCGCTGGTGCCGCCGCCGATCGTGCTGACCGCGTCGAACGGCAATCCGATCGCGCGCATGGGGCCGGTGATGGATCGTCCGGTCCGCGTGGCCGAACTGCCCGACCATGTCATCCACGCCTTTCTCGCGATCGAGGACCGGCGGTTCGAGGACCATTGGGGCATCGACCCGCGCGGCATCGCCCGCGCGCTGTGGACCAACCTGACGTCGGACGCGACGCATGGCGGCAGCACGATCACCCAGCAGCTCGCCAAGCTCACCTATCTCGAATCGGACCGGACGCTGTTCCGCAAGATCCAGGAAGTGCCGATCGCGCTCTGGCTCGAAATCTGGCTCAGCAAGGACGAGATACTCGAACGCTATCTGTCCAACGTCTATTTCGGCGACAATGTCTACGGCCTGCGCGCGGCCTCGCTCCACTATTTCTACCGCCATCCGGAAAATCTGACGCTGACCCAGGCCGCGATGCTGGCGGGGCTCGTCAAGGCCCCGTCCCGCCTCGCCCCGACGCGCAACCTGGAGGGCGCGCAACAGCGCGAGCGCGTCGTGCTCGCCGCGATGGTCGACGCCGGATATCTGACGCAGGAGGAAGCCGACCGCGTCGAGCTGGCGACGGTCGATCATCGCCCGCCCCCGCCCATGCCGCGCGGCAGCCATTTCGCCGAATGGGTGATCGAGGAGGCCCGCGCCGCCTATGGCAGCGGCTATGAGAGCGTGGAGGTCGCCACGACGCTCGATTGGGAACTTCAGGCGCTGGCCGAGCGGGCCACGCGCAACGGCGCTCCGCCCGGCGCGCAGGTGGCCCTGGTGGCGATGCGCACCAATGGCGAGGTCGTCGCGATGGTCGGCGGGCGCGACTATGCGGCCTCGCCCTTCAACCGCGCGACCCAGGCGGCGCGCCAGCCGGGATCGACGTTCAAGCTCGTCGTCTATCTCGCGGCGCTGCAGAGCGGGATGACGCCCGAAACGCTGGTCGACGACAGCCCGATCGAGACCGGCGAATACCGGCCGGAAAATGCCGGCGGGCGGTATCGCGGCGAGATGACGCTGCGCGAAGCCTTCGCCCGATCGAGCAATGTCGTCGCCGTCCGGCTCTATCAGCAGCTCGGCAGCGAGGCGATCGCCGAAGCGGCGCGCACCCTGGGGATCGAGCGCGAATTCCCGGCCAATGCCAGCGTCGCGCTGGGCAGCGCCGAAATGACGCTGATCGAGCTCGTCTCGGCCTATGCGGCGGTCGCCAATGGCGAGGAGCCGGTCGAACCCCACGGCCTCGAACGGCCGCGCCGCGGCTTTTTCGAATGGCTGTTCGACAGCCGGCCGGTGCTTTCGGGCCGCCATCGCGACCAGTTGCTCGACATGCTCGAAACGGCGATCGACGACGGCACGGGGACAGCCGCCCGGCTGGCGATTCCGGCGTTCGGCAAGACCGGGACAACCCAGGACAGCCGCGACGCGCTGTTCGTCGGCTTTGCCGGCGATCTCGTCGTCGGCGTGTGGATCGGCAACGACGACAACAGCCCGCTCGGCAATGCCAGCGGCGGCGGCGCGCCGGCGCGGATCTGGCGGACGTTCATGAGCGGCGCGATCCCCGACGCCGCCCCGCGGCCGCGGCCGAGGCGCGCGCCGCCGCCCGAGACCGCCGAACCGGAAAAACCCGATATCAGCGTGGATCCGGACGGCAATATCACGATCGACACGCAGGTCGGCAGCGCCCGCATCGCGGCCGATGGCGACCGAATCGACCTTGAACCGAGCGAGGAAACGCGGCGCCGGCTCGACGAACTGGAGCGCGTCGGCGAGCAGATCGAACGCGCTACCGACGGGGACGAACCGACCGGCCGTTAGCCGGGCCGCCGGCATTCCTCCCGCGCGCGCGAAACGATAGGATCGATGCTCATGTCAACAGCCAATAGGGAAACGAACGATGACCGGCCTGACCTTCTACACCAACCCCATGTCGCGCGGGCAGATTGTCCGCTGGATGCTCGAAGAGGTCGGCGCGCCCTACGAACAGGTGCTGCTCGACTATGACACGACGATGAAAGCGGACGACTATCTCGCGATCAACCCGATGGGCAAGGTGCCGGCGATCCGGCACGACGGCCATGTCGTGACCGAATGCGCGGCGATCTGCGCCTATCTCGCCGACGCCTTTCCGGAAGCCGGCCTCGCGCCGCAAAACGACGCCGAGCGCGCCGATTATTATCGCTGGATGTTCTTCGCGGCCGGCCCGACCGAACAGGCGATCATCGATCATACGGTGCTCAACGCCGACCCGAACGAGGAACAGCAGCGCATGGCCGGCTATGGCAGCTACGATCTGGTCGTCGACACGCTGGAGAAGGCGGTAACGGGCCGCGACCATATCTGCGGCGACCGGTTTACCGCCGCCGACGTCTATGTCGGTTCGCAGATCGGCTGGGGCGTCCAGTTCGGCACCCTGCCCAAGCGCGACGCCTTCGAGGCCTATGCCGGCCGGCTGGCGGAGCGCGACGCGTACAAACGCGCCAAGGAGATCGACCAGAAACTGATGCCCGAACAGCCGGCGGCGAGCTGAGACGCCGTCAAAAAAGAAGCCCGGAAACACAGAAAAAGGCCCGGCAGGTTTCCCCGCCGGGCCTTCATTCTCGCCGATTCCGGTGTTTCTATTCGCGGCTACCCATGAACTGCAGCAGGAACAGGAACATGTTGATGAAGTCGAGATACAGGTTGAGCGCGCCCATGATGACCGTCTTGCCCATCATGTCCGTGCCCGCGACATAGGCGTACATCGACTTGATCTTCTGCGTGTCATAGGCGGTCAGGCCGGCGAAGATCAGCACGCCGATGCCGCTGATGACGAAGGTCATCGCCGCCGACTGCAGGAAGATGTTGATCACCATCGCAACGATCAGGCCGACAACGCCCATGATCAGGAAGGTGCCCCAGCCGGAGAGATCCTTCTTCGTCGTATAGCCCCACAGGCTGAGGCTGACGAACGCCGCCGACGTCGCGAAGAAGGTCTGCGCGATCGAAATGCCGGTGTAGCGGAGGAAGATCGTCGACAGCGACAGGCCCATCACCACCGCGAACGCCCAGAAACAGGCCTGGAGCGCGCCGGTCGACAGGCGGTTGAGGCCGAAGCTCATCACCAGCACGAAGGCGAGCGGCGACAGCATGATGATCCATGCGAGCGGCCCGCCGGCCATGATGAGGGTTGCGGCAGGCGATGCGGCGCCGCCCTGCGCGAACAGCATCGCCACGATGCCGGTGAGCAGAATGCCCGAAGCCATATAATTGTAGACTTTGAGCATGTACGAGCGGAGACCGGCGTCGAATGCGACGTCGCGGGCCCCGGTATCGAGCCTGGCGCGGGCTTGACCCTGCAGGCCGGTATTCTGATCGGACCAGTTGGCCATGGGAATACATCTCCTTGTAAGACCGGCATAAACCGCCGATTTCCCGACAATATCGGGTATTGGCGGCGATTTTTCAAGGCAAATAGGCCCTAACAACTGGATAGAAAATAGCTATCAAAGGCATAGATGCACAGGCTTTTCGTCGCCATTCGGCCGCCACGGGCCATCCGCGAGCAGCTGTTGGAGCGGATGCACGGCATCGCGGCCGCCCGCTGGCAGGATGACGGCCAGCTGCACCTGACATTGCGGTTTATCGGGGAGGTCGAGCGTCCTCTGGCCGAGGATATCGCGACCGCACTCGGCCAAGTCGTCGCGCCGGCCTTCGAAATCGCGCTCGACGGCGTCGGATCGTTCGAGAAAAACGGGAGACCCGGGACGATCTGGGCCGGAATTGCGCCCTCCGAGCCGCTCAAACGGCTCCGCGACAAGGTCGAGCGCGCCCTACGGCCGCTCGGCGTGGAACCCGATCACCGGGCGTTCCTGCCGCATATCACGATCGCCCGGCCGAACAGCGGCAGCGGACCGGTGGCCGATTTCATGGCGCGCAACGCGGGTTTGACGAGCGCGCCCTTCCCGGTCGCCCATTTCGACCTGTTCGAGAGCGCCCTCGGAACCGGAGGCGCCCGCTATGACAGCATCGCGCGCTATCCGCTGCGCTAAGGGCTATCCGCGGCGAAGCATCTCCAGCAGGGCTTCGGCGCCGGCCGTGACATCGGCCCAGGCCGCCGCAAAACCGTCCTCGTCGCCATAATAGGGATCGGCGACGTCCTGCCCTTCCCTCCCCGCGACATGATCCAGGAAGAGCGACAGCCGGGCCGGCGCGTTTTGCGGCCGGATCGCATCGATATCCGCAAGCACGGAACGGTCCATCGCGACGATATGCGCGAAGCGGTCGAAGTCCGGCGCCGCTATCTGGCGCGCGCGCTGGCCCGAGATATCGACGCCGTTCTCGAGCGCGGTCGCCTGCGCCCTCGCGTCGGGCGGATTGCCGACATGCCAGCTCCCCATCCCCGCGGAATCGATGCGGATGTTCATCCCGCGCCGCCCGCTCGCCTCCCGCATCGCCCCCTCGGCCATCGGCGAACGACAGATATTGCCGAGGCACACGAACAGCAGGGAGTGGGCCATCGCCGTACGATCCTCATAAAGCTTTTGCCAATGCCGCTCACGCTGTTACACCAAAAAGAAAAGCGTAAGAGTGGGATTGCTTCATGACAGATACGGTCGACGGGCGCGGCGGCGCAACAGCGGATGCGCAGCCGGCGGAAGAAGCCGCCACGGAAGAGCATAAGGCCACCGGTTACAGCTGGTATGTGCTGGGCGTTCTCGTCATCGTCTACATGCTCAATTTCATCGACCGGAACATCCTGAGCATCCTCGCCAACGACATCAAGGCCGATCTCGGCCTGTCTGACGCCGATCTGGGCTTCCTCTACGGTACGGCGTTCGGCGTTTTCTACGCGCTGTTCGGTATCCCGCTCGGCCGGCTTGCGGACAGCTGGAATCGCACGAAGCTGCTGACGATCGGCCTGTCGCTCTGGTCGCTGATGACGGCGGTTTCGGGCTTTGCGAAAAACGGACTGGCGCTCAGCGCGGCGCGGATCGGCGTCGGCATCGGCGAGGCGACGGCGAGCCCGAGCGCCTATTCGCTGCTCTCGGACTGGTTTCCCAAGAAGATGCGGGGCACCGCGCTCGCCATCTATTCCTCGGGCCTCTACATCGGCGGCGGCATATCGCTGCTGATCGGCGGACTGATCGTCGAGCGCTGGAACGGCGCCTATCCGGGCGGCGGACCGCTCGGCCTGGTCGGCTGGCAGGCGGCCTTCCTCGCGGTCGGCATCCCGGGCCTGTTGCTCGCGATCTGGGTCTATACGCTTCGCGAGCCGGTGCGCGGCCAGGCAGACGGCATCGAGACCAAATTGCCCGACCGGCCGTTCCGCGGCTTCTTTCAGGAACTGTTCGCGGTCGTCCCGCCCTTCACATTGGTCTCCGCGGCGCAGCGCGGACAAAAGGCGCTGGCCGTCAACGTTACCGCGGCAATCGCGGTCATGGCGACCGCCGCCGCGCTGATCCAGCTCACGGGCAATATCCAGCAATGGGTCGCGATCGCCATCGGCTATTATGCGATCTTTTCCTGGGCGCATTCGCTGCGTCACCGCGATCTCCCGACCTTCCGGCTGATCTGGGGATCTCCGGCCTTTCTCTACACGATCCTCGGCTATGGCATGGTCGCCTTCGCCGCCTACGCCGTCGCCTTCTGGGCGGCGCCCTATGCCGAGCGCGTTCTGGGCGAATCGAAAAGCGTGCTCGGTTTCTGGATCGGCGGCGGCGGCGCGGCCGGCGGCTTTCTCGGCGTCATCATCGGCGGCCGGATTTCGGACTGGCTGCGCGAGCGCAATCCCGCCGGGCGGATCCTCGTGATCCTGTTCGGCGTCCTCTCGCCGATCGTGCCGCTGATCATCGCTTTCACGACCGACAGCATCCCGCTCTTCTACTTCCTCAATTTCCTGCTTTCGCTGCTCGGCAGCACCGCGCTCGGCGCCGCCGCCGCGACGACGCAGGATCTGGTCCTGCCCCGCATGCGCGGCACCGCGACGGCGACCTTCTTCCTCGCGACGACGCTGGTCGGGCTCGCGCTCGGCCCGTATCTGGCCGGGCAGGTCTCGACGGCGCTGGGCGACAACCTGTCGGCCGGCATCCTGTCGATCCTCGTCGCCGCGCCGATCGGCACGATCTTGCTGGTCCTCGCCTATCGGACGGTGCCGGAGGCCGAGCGCACCGTCGTCGAGCGCGCCCGGGCGGCCGGGGAGCCTATCTAGGCTCGATCACGCCGCAGGCGATGCGCGGCCCGGCATTGCCCGTGGGATCGCTGCGATAGTCGTCGGGCCCGGCATGGATCATCACCGCGGCGCCGTCTTCGTCGAGCAGCGCCGCATCGCCGCCCTCGATCCGCCCGCCGGTGATCGTGACTTCGAGCAGGCCCGTGCCATTCTGTCCGACGATCAGGTTCGGCATGTCGCCCATATGCTGCCCGGCCGGATTGTCCCGGCCATGCTCGCGCCCGAACGGGTTCCAGTGCCCGCCCGCGCTCGTGAAGTCCGGCGCGTCGCACCGCCCCGTCATGTGGACGTGCGCGGCCCTGACGCCCGGCTCCATATTCTCGACACGCAGCACCAGCCGGATTCCCTGATCGAGCTGGGTCAGCATCGCCTCCCCGCGCGGCGCCCCCGACGCATCGCGCAGCACCGCCTCGGCAACTTCCGCCGCTTGCGGCGGCGGCGAAACGGGCGCATCCGCAACCGGCGCGCACGCGATCAGGGCGAACGGCAATCCGCTTGCCGGTACGAGGAAGATTGAGCGCATCTTGGGTCTCCTGCGGTTGGAAGTATCGACGGGACAAGAAATCAGCGAAGTTCCTATATGGCATTTTCCACCCCCGGGCGGCTATAGGGCGCCCAAGACATTGTACGATCGGAAGAACGAGGTGAACGCCGCGCCGGATATGCGCATCGCCGCAAGGACGGTTGGCGGCACAGCGAGCGCTGGACGCGCTAGGCGTCGAACAGCCGCTCGACCGTCGCAACGTCTTCGGGCGTGTCGACGCCGGGACCGCTGGGATCGGTTTCGATCAGCCGGATCGTGTAGCCGGCCGCCAGGAAGCGAAGCTGTTCGAGCGCCTCGGCACGTTCCTCGGCCGGAACCGGCAGATCGGGAAAGGCCAGCAGCGCGTTGCGCCGATAGGCGTAGACGCCCGCATGCTGGAAGTAGCGCGCGCTTTTCGCCTCGCGCGGATGCGGGATGCGGGCACGGCTGAAATAGAGGGCGTCGCCCGCCGCATTGCGGACCACTTTCACGCGGTTGGGATTGGCCGCTTCGTCCGCCGAGATCGCATGGCACAGGCTCGCGACGTCGACCGCCGGCTCGTCCCGCATAAGTGCCGCCAGCCGGTCCAGGTCCGACGACCGGACGAGCGGTTCGTCGCCCTGCACGTTGACGACGGCATCGGCCTCCAGCCGCGCCGCAACCTCTGCGATCCGGTCGCTCCCGCTGTCATGATCGTCGCGCGTCATTTCGACATGACCGCCGAAACCCCGGACGACATCGGCGATCCGGTCGTCGTCGGTCGCGACGATGACCCCGTCGATTTCCCCGGCGGCCGACGCCTTTTCCCAGACGCGCTCGATCATCGGTTTTCCGGCTATCTCGACCAGGGCCTTGCCGGGGAATCGGGTCGAACCCCACCGCGTCGGTATGATTGCCACGATCCGCATTATCGGGACTCCGGCCGGCCCGGTTTCATGCGCCGCGCGAAATCGCGGCGATCGCCTTCAGCTCCGCCAACAGGCCGGGCAGCCATTCGAAGGGCAGCATATTGGGTCCGTCGCACGGCGCATTGTCCGGGTCCGGATGGGTCTCCATGAACACGCCGGAGACCGCGCCGGTCGCGACGGCGGCGCGTGCCAGTGCCGGGGCATGCCGCCTCTCGCCGCCGCTGCTCTCCCCCTTGGCTCCGGGCAGCTGCACGGAATGGGTGGCGTCGAAAACGACCGGGCAGCCGCTCGTTTCCCGCATGATCGTCAATCCGCGCATGTCGACGACGAGATTGCCGTAGCCGAATGTCGAGCCGCGTTCGCAGACGAAGAAATCGGTCGAAACGCCCGCGTCATCGGCGGATATCCGGGCCTTTTCGATCACCTTGGCCATGTCCCACGGCGCCAGGAACTGCCCCTTCTTGATATTGACCGGCTTGCCCGCGGCCGCCACCGCCGCGATGAAATCGGACTGGCGGCACAGGAACGCCGGCGTCTGGAGCATGTCGACGACTTCCGCCGCCGGGGCGACCTGCGACGCATCGTGCACATCGGTAATCACCGGGACGCCGATCTGGTCCCGTACTTCCGCGAGGATGTCGAGGCCGGCATCGAGCCCCACGCCCCGAAAACTCGCCGCCGAAGTCCGGTTCGCCTTGTCGAAGGACGATTTGTAGACGAGCCCGACCCCGGCTGCGGCAAAGATATCGCGCAATCGTTCGGCGGTTCTGAGCGCAAAATCGCGCGATTCGATCGCGCACGGGCCGGCCAGAACGAACAGATCCCCCCCCGCCCAGGGCGAAGGGATGGAATCAGTCATGAATCTGGATGACGCCGAGAACCTTTTTTGCCGGATCGGCCACGACGAGCGCGGTCACGCGGGCATCGTGCATTTTGGTATCGGCTTCGTACAAGGTCGCATCCGGGCCGATCGTCAGCGGGTCGGGGGTCATGATGTCGCGGGCGTGAAGATTGCCGAGCTCGTCGGCCTGCTCCAGCCCGCGGCGAAGATCGCCATCGGTGACGATGCCGCTGAGCGTCTGGCCGGACATCACGAGGACCAGGCCCAGCCGGCCGTCCGACATGATCGGCAACATGTCCTTGAGCGATGTATCGGGCGCGCAGATCGGAAGGTCCGCCTTGTGCATCGCGTCGCGCACCGGCGTCTTCAGCCGCTTTCCGAGCTTTCCACCCGGATGATATTGCGCGAAATCAGCCGCCTGGAAACCGCTCGCCTCGCACAGGGCGATGGCGAGCGCGTCGCCCATAGCCATCGCGACGATCGTAGATGTCGTGGGCGCGAGATTATGGAGACAGGCCTCGCGCTCGATCGAACCGTCGAGCGCGATGTCCGACTGGCGCCCGAGGGTCGAGCGCATATTGCCCGTGATCGAGATGATCGGAACCTGGAGCGTACGCAGATAGGGAATGAGACCGAGGACTTCGTCCGTTTCCCCGCTCGCCGAAATCAGCACCGCCGTGTCGCCGCGCGTGATCATGCCGAGATCGCCATGCCCGGCATCGGCGCTATGGACGAAGATGCTGGGAGTCCCGAGCGAGGCCAGAGTCGCGCTGACTTTGCGCGCAACCAGCCCGGATTTCCCCATGCCGGAGACGACGACCCGGCCGTCGCGACCGAGAATAAGGTTCACGGCGTCGCCGAAACTGCCGTCGATTCGGCTCGCCAAGGTGGCGACGGCAGCAGCGTTTATCGAGAGTGCGTGGGCGGCTGCCCTGATCGGACTCGAGAGTCGATCATCGGAATCGATACGCGGACGCATTATAGAATCGGTCATTCGGGCCCCTTTGGCGACCAGTCTGCAGCATTTTCGCCACAATATACCGGTCTCTTTACGATTTTACTGACTTTTCCTGCTTCTAGTGGTGACTTTGCCGTTGCGCAACAATAGTACATGACGTTCACGGGCGCAGAGGGAGTGAAGATTTTATGAACAGCCCGGTGCTGCCCGCTAGGCTCGTCTCCGACAATCGCGTGAAACCGCTCGATCGCCAAGATCGCCCCGATGGCCTCCCCGCCATACCAGACGATGCGCCCTATTGTTTTCGCGGCTGCAATATCCTGATGCTTCAGGGTCCCGTCGGCCCGTTCTTCGCGCGGCTGGCCAGCGACCTGCAATGGGCAGGCGCCAATATCCACAAGATCAACTTCAACGGCGGCGACTGGTTCTACTATCCGACCGGTGCGACGAGCTTCGCCGACACGATCGACGAATTTCCGCCGTTTCTGAACCGCATCTGCGACGAAAAGCGGATCGATACGATCATGCTGTTCGGCGATTGCCGCCAGATGCACCGCATAGCGAGCGAAATCGCCGCCAAGCGCGATATCGACGTCTATGTATTCGAAGAAGGGTATATCCGCCCCGACTATATCACGATGGAGTGTCACGGCGTAAACGGCCGTAGCACGATGCCGCGCGCGGGCATATTCTATCTGAACGCGCCCGCCCCCGAGCCCCCCGTGACTAACAATGTCGGCCAGACGATCTGGCATGCGACGGGTTGGGCCTTCACCTATTATTTCTGGGCGATCGTCCTCTGGCCCTTCTTCCCCCGCTATCGACACCATCGCCCGCTCAGCTGGTTCGAAGGACTTGCCTGGGTGCGGGGCGCCGCCCGCAAATACTGGTACCGCTGGACGAATCGCCGGGATGTGCGGCGGCTAACGGCGGACGATCATCCGCCCTTCTTCCTCGTACCGCTGCAGGTGCACAACGACGCCCAGATCGGAGTCCATTCGGAATTCGACACGATCGAACATTTCATTCAGCATACGGTACATTCGTTCGTCGAGCATGCGCCCCGTGAGACCGTGCTCGTCTTCAAGCATCACCCGATGGATCGGCCCTATACCGACTATACGCGCCTGATCCGTCGCCTGCAGAATGAAACGGGCCTCGGCGAGCGCCTCGTTTACGTCCACGACCCGCACCTGCCGACGCTGATCAACAACGCCAAGGGGCTGGTCACGATCAACAGCACGACCGGGATGTCGGCCATTCATCACGGCAAGCCGACCTTGGCGCTGGGCGACGCTATCTACCGCATCGACGGGCTGACGGCGTCTGTCGATCTCGATGAGTTCTGGTCCAAAGCCGAAGATTTCCCGGTCCATCCCGATCTCTACCGCAATTTCAGGCGTCAGCTGATCTACCGGACGCAGCTCAACGGCAATTTCTATCGGCGTATCAACATTCCCGGCACGCTGGCCGGTATCGACTGGACGCGCGGCAAGATAGCCGAAGAAGACGCCGGCTAGCTCGGGACGCCGCGCCGCCGGCAACCAGGCCCGGCCGCATCGACCAATACATATGCCCGGAATTTATCCGCCCGGTCCGCCGATCGCGGCAACGCTGTGCGTGGAAATCCTGACCTCGGCCGGCAGAGCAGGCGCGCGCGGTTCGGGCCTATCCACGTCCGTGGTCCGCCGCCGGATGGAAGCTCCGCTCCCGGCGGCTGTGCGTGGCCAGGAGGACGCAGACCCTAGCGGAAGACCGCGGCCGCCGCGATACCGACCTGGGCAAATACCTGCGTGATGTCCCTGATGAACTGGAGCGTCTGTCCGGGCGCTTTCGGCGGAACGAGGATCCGATCGCCTGCCCGCACCGCACCGCCACGCTGGACGCTGCCGTCCGGATGGATCACCAGCGTGTCCGACCGGTTGGCCAAGTTCGTGAAACCACCGGCGCG
>NZ_JBQLZM010000127.1:0-5407 GCF_052168275.1 Parasphingopyxis sp.
GGTCACGGTGATCACCGATTCCGAACGCAGGCTCTCCAGCGTCGCGAAGGCCGGTCCGTCGACCTCGGTCACGATCTGGGTAATGCCGAAATTGTCGCGCAGGTCGACGAACACCAGATCGCCGTGATCGCGCTTGCGGTGGACCCAGCCGGACAGGCGGACCTCTTCCCCCACATTGTGGCTGCGAAGCTCGGAACAGGTGTGAGTGCGATAGGCGTGCATGGTCATTTCGGGTCAATCGATCGAGGGGTGGAAAGAAAGGGGCTCCCTTTAGTTGGTCGAGAGCCGTTCGTCACCTTCTAGATCGGATTTTGCGGGCGAAACGGCTTCCCGCTGTTCACATTGTTGTTGGCGGTTCGCATTGCCGATGGCGCGCCAGCTTCTATAGACGGGCTTCATGCATATCCATCCGCTGATCGACGACAGCGATTCCCTTGCAGATCTTTGCGCGCGCCTCGCGAAATCGGACTTTGTCGCCGTCGACACGGAGTTCATGCGCGAAAGCACCTATTGGCCGGAGCTGTGCCTGATCCAGATCGGCGATCACGAAGAGGCGGCCGCCATCGATCCGAAGGCCAGCGGCATCGACCTGGCGCCGCTGCTCGACCTGATGGTCGACAATGAGGATGTGCTGAAAGTGTTCCACGCCGGCGGCCAGGATGTCGAGATCGTCTACAACCTGACCGGCAAGACGCCGCACCCGATCTTCGACACCCAGATCGCGGCGATGGCGCTCGGCCTCGGCGAACAGATCGGCTACTCGAACCTTGTCGACGCGCTGCTCGGCCGGAGCCTCGACAAGGGCGCCCGTTTTACCGACTGGGCCCGCCGCCCGCTCGACAAGCGCCAGCTCGATTATGCGGTCGGCGACGTGACCCATCTGGCCGAGCTGTTTCCGAAGATGCTCGACCGGCTGCGCGAGACCGGGCGCGGCGCCTGGATCGATGCCGAGATGGAGCGGCTCGCCGATCCCGCAAACTATGCCAACGTGCCGGAGCAGAGCTGGAAGCGCGTGCGCATCCAGAGCCGCAAGGCCGATGTGCTCGGGCGGCTGAAGGCGATCGCCGCCTGGCGCGAGCGCGAGGCGCAGGACAAGAATCTGCCGCGCGGCCGGTTGCTGCGCGACGAGACGCTGGCCGACATCGCGTCGCATCCGCCCAAGCACCAGCAGGCGCTCGCCAAGATCAGGGGCCTGCCGTCGAGCTGGGCCGGCAACGATATCGGCGGCCGGCTGATGCAGGTCATCGAGCATGCCGAACCGCTGCCGGACGACGAAATGCCCGACCGCAAGAGCCGCAAGCCGGGACTGGGCAAGGAGGGCGCGCTGGTCGCCGACCTGCTCAAGCTGCTGCTCAAGATCCGTTCGCGCGAGATCGGCGTCGCATCGCGCCTGATCGCCAAGGCCGACGAGCTCGAACAGCTCGCCGCGGGCGCGCGCGAGGAGCTGGGCCTGCTCGCCGGATGGCGCTATGAGGAATTCGGCCGCGACGCGCTCGACCTGGTCGAGGGCCGCGTGGCGTTCGCGGTCCGCGACGGCAAGCTGAAGGTGACGCATGCGAAGGACGAGGCGGAGGACGAGGATGACGATTAGGCCTGGCATCGCGTCGGCGGCTATCCTGATCACGCTGGGGGCGTGCGCGACGGCGCCGGACGATGCGCCCGACGCCGCGCCGCCCATGGCCGGCAGCGGGCCCTGCGACGCCGATGCGGCGCAATCGCTGATCGGCCAGCCGGCAAGCCAGGAACTGGCCGCCACCGCGATGCGGCTGTCCGGCGCTCGGGAGCTGCGCTGGATACCGCCCAACAGCGCGGTGACGATGGATTACCGGCCTACCCGGCTCAATATCGAATATGACGAGAGCTCGGTCGTCGCCGCAATCCGCTGCGGCTGACCTTCGTCGTAGAACAATCTCTTCAGGCTAAACGAAACGTCATTGCGAGGGCCGGAGGCCCGCGGCGATCCAGAGCAGCCGGCGTTGCCATTTGCAGCTCCGGATTGCTTCGCTTTGCTCGCAATGACGATTGAACCAGGGGTATTTCCGTTTACAGCAACCGCATTTCCGGCTCCTTGCCGAACGCCTCCGCCAGCTGGTCGTGGCGCTTCGCGACGGGCTGGCTGTAGAGTTCCGCATCGCCTTTATCGAGCGCGAGGACCAGCCTGTTGTCCTCGACCGCGACATTGCTCAGCTCGAGCGGTCCGGCGACGCCGCCGCTCAACCGCTGGCCGAACCGCATGGCGAGGCCCCAGCGCGCCGCCTGTTCCAGCTCCTTCGTGCTGCACAGCTTGACGAGCTCCTCGACCACGCCGACGCCGCCGCCGAAATTGGTGAAGAGCGCCTGCGCCATCTTGCCCCGGCCGTTGCTCTCGATCCCGACCCAGTTCCCGTGCAGCGCCATCTCGAGCCCGCGTTCGGCGCGGAACTCGGGATGGGCGCGCCAGCCGGTATCGGCGAGCAGACAGGCGGCGAGCCGGATGCGCTTGTCGGTATCCGATTCGTCGGCAAACAGCGGTGCGATCCAGCGGTCGAGCAGATCGCCATGTTCGGGAAACCGGCCCTGGCGTTCGCCCTCCTCGCGCGTCGCCGCGATCAGCGGATCGATCGTCCGCGTATCGTCGTCGAGCCGCTCGTAGAGCAGCCCTTCGCGCAGCCCGTAGGCCGATACGACGAGCTCGCCGAGGCCGGCCTGCTTGACCAGCTGGGACAGGATCGCCGCCCCGTCGGGCAGGTTCGGTATGCGTTGCGAGGCCATCGACGGGACGCAGTCGAGCTTGGACTTGTCGATCCGCGCCAGCAGCCGGACGAGTTTCGCCGCGCGGTCCGGCTGCATCGTATAGTGATGGACGATCGGCAGCGGAAAACTGGTGCGCTGCATGTCGACGCGGGCAAGCGCCCGCCATGAGCCGCCGACCAGGTAGAAGGGCCGGCCTTCGCATTCGGATATCCAGTCGGCGGATTTGAGCGCCTTGGCGACCGCCCGCTTGAGCGCGCCCTTCTTGCCGGACGCCCGCAGTTCGGCGACCCGCAGCACGCCGAGCGGGAACGACGCGCAGTCCTTGACCTGGCCGCCGCCGATCCGGGCCAGCTCCAAACTGCCCCCGCCGAGATCACCGACCAGACCCTCGGCCTGGGGTATGGCCGAAAGGACGCCCATCGCGGCGAGTTTCGCCTCGTCCCCGCCGGACAACAGGCGCACCGGCATGCCGATATCCGCCAGCGGGCCGAGCAGGTCGTCGCGGTTGTTCGCCTCGCGGACCGCGGCGGTGGCCACCGCCCGGAGATCGGTGACGTTCATCGCGGTCGCGAGCGACCGGAAGCGCCGCAGGATTTCCAGCGCGTCGGCGATGGCGTCGGCGTTCAGGTTGCCGTCCTCGTCCCGGCGTCCGCCGAGCCCGACCATGACCTTTTCGTTGAAGAGAAAGGCCGGCAGCCGGCCATGGCCGTCGAACACGACGAGGCGGATCGAGTTGGAGCCGATATCGATGACCGCCGTGCGTCCGGCCTGCGCGGCGGGAGAAGCCTCTCCCGAGCGGAAAAGAGAAAGCACGGCCATCGGCGGAAGCTTCTAGACGGTCGGTCGGCCGCTGGGAACCGGATTATCCACGCCGCTTGACGCGCAGCTTCTTCGGCATCGATCCCTGTTCGCTGAGCGCGGCGCCGCGGCCGGACAGCGACGGGTTGGTCATGAAATAGCGATGGAGGTTGAACGGCTGGCCCTCGGGCACGATCCGCGTATAGCTGCCGTCGGGATTGAGTTGCCAGCTCTGCTCGTTGTCGATCAGGTTGGCGACCATCACCTGATCGAGGATCTGCGCGTGCACGGTCGGGTTCTCGATCGGCATCATATATTCGACGCGGCGGTCGAAATTGCGCGGCATCCAGTCGGCCGAGCTGATCAGGACATGCGCTTTCTTGTTGGGCAGCGCCGCGCCGTTGCCGAAACAGGCGATCCGGCTGTGTTCGAGGAACCGGCCGATGACCGAGCGCACCCGGATATTCTCCGACATGCCGGGAACGCCGGGCTTGAGGCAGCAGATGCCGCGGATGATCAGGTCGATCTCGACCCCGGCATTGCTGGCTTCGTACAGCTTCTCGATGATCGCCGGGTCGACGAGCGAGTTCATCTTGGCCCAGACCGCGCCGTCCTTGCCGGCCCGCTCGTTCGCGATCTCGGCGTCGATCAGCTTCATCAGGTCGTTGCGCATGTCGCGCGGCGACATCGAGATCAGCTCGAGCCCCTCGGGCTGCACATAGCCGGTGATGTAGTTGAACAGCTGCGCGGCGTCGCGCCCGGCGCGGGGGTCCGCGGTGAAGAAGCTCAGATCGGTGTAAATCTTCGCCGTCACCGGATGGTAGTTGCCCGTCCCGAAATGGCAGTAGGTCCGGTAGCCATCCTCTTCCTTGCGGACGACCATGGTCACCTTGGCGTGGGTCTTCCACTCGATGAAGCCGTAGACGACCTGCACGCCGGCGCGTTCGAGCGCGTTGGCCCAGAGCAGGTTCTGCTCCTCGTCGAACCGCGCCTTGAGTTCGACCACGGCGGTGACCGACTTGCCCGCCTCGGCGGCGTCGATCAGCGCGCGGATGACGGCGGACTGCTTGCCCGCGCGATAGAGCGTCTGCTTGATCGCCACGACATCGGGGTCGTCGGCTGCCTGTTTGAGCAGCGCTACGACGACGTCGAACGTCTCGTACGGGTGGTGGACGACGATGTCCTTGGTCTTGATCGCGGCGAAACAGTCCCCGCCATGTTCGCGGATCCGCTCGGGAAAGCGCGGGCTGAAAGGCGGGAATTTGAGGTCCGGCCGGTCCTCCTCGACCAGCTGCTCGAGATCGGCCACGCCCAGGAAGCCGCTCGATTCGGCCACGATCGAATCGTCGCCGCCCATCTCGCGGCGGATCATCTCTTCGATATCGTCGGGAATATCGGTTTCGAGCTTCAGCCGGATCACGCGCCCGCGGCGGCGGCGCTTGATCGCGCTCCGGAAATAGCGGACCAGGTCCTCGGCCTCTTCCTCGACTTCGATATCGCTGTCGCGGATGATCCGGAACGCGCCCTGCCCGACCATGTCGTATCCGGGAAACAGGATATGGGTGAAGCGGCGGATGATCGTCTCGATCGCCACATAGCGCGCCGTCTCGCCCGGCACCCGGACGAAGCGTGGCAAGGTCGTCGGCACCATCAGCAGTTCGCGGATCGGCGCGCCGTCGCTCTTGCGCTCGAGATCGAAGACGAGGCTGAACCCCTTGTTGGGGATGAACGGAAAGGGATGCGCGGGATCGAGCGCCTGGGGCGTCAGCACCGGGAAGATATGCGTGTGGAAATGCTCGGACAGCCAGGTCTCCGCCTCGCCCTCGATCTCGGTGTCCGACAGCACGAAAATCTCGGCCTCGGCCAGCGCCGCGCG
>NZ_JBQLZM010000128.1:0-4493 GCF_052168275.1 Parasphingopyxis sp.
TGCCCGAAACCACCATGCTGCACGTGATCGTCGACGATGCCGACGCCTATGCCAAACGGGCCAGGTCGAACGGCGTCACCGTGAACGGCCCGATGGATATGCACGGCGAGCGCATCTATTTCAGCGAAGCGCCCGGCGGGCTGCAGATTGCGGTGCTGTCGAAACTGTAGACGCTGCGGACAAATTCCGATTGCCCCGAACCGGTCTGAGGGCTGGCATCTTCTTGTCAGATTCGGCCGTCGATCGCGCGCGAGCGAAGTCCCGACCGGCTAAAGCGCCGCGATCACCGCGTCGCCGGCTTCCCGCGTCGTCGCGTTTCCGCCGAGATCGGCGGTGCGCAGGCCGGCCGCCAAGGCCTTGCCGACGGCGGCTTCGATCCGGTCCGCAGCGTCCGCTTGCCCCAGCGAATAGCGCAGCATCATCGCCGCCGAGAGGATCGTCGCGAGCGGGTTGGCCTTGCCCTGCCCGGCGATATCGGGCGCGGAGCCGTGGATCGGTTCGTACAGCCCTTTCCCGTCCCTATCGAGCGAGGCCGAGGGCAGCATGCCGATCGATCCCGCGCACATGCTGGCGAGATCCGAGAGGATATCGCCGAACAGGTTGCCGGTGACGATCGTGTCGAACTGACCGGGATCGCGCACCAGCTGCATCGCGGCATTGTCGACATAGAGATGGCTGAGCTCGACATCCGGATAGTCGGCCGACACCTCGATCACGACGTCGCGCCAGAGCTGCGAGGTTTCGAGCACATTGGCCTTGTCGACCGAGCAGAGCCTGCCGCGCCGCGCCCGCGCCGTCTCGAAGCCGGACCGGGCGATGCGGGCGATCTCCGCCTCGTCATAGGCCATGACGTCATAGCCCTGGCGCAGCCCCTCCTCGGTTGTCCGCATCCCCTTCTCGCCGAAATAGACGTCGCCGGTCAGTTCGCGGACGATCATCACATCGATGTCGCGCGCAATCTCCGGGCGCAGCGCCGAGGCGTCGGCCAGTTCGGGAAACAGATTGGCCGGCCGCAGATTGGCGAACAGACCGAGTTCCTTTCGCAGGCCGAGGATCGCCTGCTCCGGGCGCAGATGCCGCTCCAGCGCATCGCAATCGGGATCGCCGACCGCGCCGAACAGGATCGCATCCGCGCTTTTCGCAAGCGCCAGCGTCGCCTCGGGCAGCGGATGGCCGCTTTGCTTGTAGGCCGCGCCGCCGATCGGCGCTTCCTCGAACACCAGGCCGTCGATTTCCAGCGCATCGAGCACGCGCACGGCTTCGACCACAACTTCGGGTCCGATCCCGTCTCCGGGCAGCAGGGCGACCAGCATCTCGATGTCCTTCTCGTTCAGGCCGCACGCTTGAGGCGTTCGACGAGTCTTTCGCGTGCCGCCATTACATCATTGCGCCGCTCGTCCAACAGGTCTCTGCCGAGAAAATGGCCGGTCAGGCGGAAACCGTCGAAAATCGCGTCCCAATCGTCCATCGCCTCCGGAATTGCGATCTTCCCGGGATCGAGACCGAAACCGAGTTCGCGGAGGATCAGCACTTCGTAGCGCACGAGAGACGCCGCCCAGCGCCGCGCGCTCGGCGCCGCCTCGATCGCGCCCAGCACACCGTCGAGCGCCGCATGGACATGCGGATAGCGATGGCCTTCGGGCAGGACGGCGGCCGTCAGCGCGCAGGCCCATTCGATGGCGGCGGCCGCGAGCGGTTCGGCGTAAAGCCCGCTCCGGCTCGCCACCAGCTCCACGGTGAGCCCCGCCAGCTGCTCGTCGGTCCGTGCGCGGAATTCGGCCTCCACGATATTGCCCGGCAGCAGGATCGGGCGAATCCGGCGAGACCGCCCGCCGCGCACATAGCCGGCCACCAGCCCGTTGTCGGGCGTCATCAGGCGGGCGATGGCGCCATGTTCGCCATGTGGGCGAATGGCGCAGACAAGGGCGCGGGTGCGAAGGTGCATGGCGCGGGTCTAGTCGAAGCGGCGCGTCTGCAAAAGCCGTGGCCCGGCCCTAATAGTCGGGCCGGCGATCCTCATAGGCCATGTCGCTGAACCGGGTGAATTCGCGATCGAAGCGGAGCGTCACCGTGCCCGTCGCGCCATGGCGCTGCTTGGCGATAATGACCTGCGCCTGGCCCGAAATCTCGGCGTTCTTCAGCTCCCAGGCCGACCGTTTCTCGCGGTCCTCGGGCGAACTCTGCTCGCTGATCATCGGGGGTTCGGCGAAACCGTGATAATAGTCCTCGCGATAGATGAAGAGGACGATATCGGCGTCCTGCTCGATCGAGCCCGATTCGCGCAGGTCCGAGAGCTGCGGCTTCTTGTCCTCGCGCTGCTCGACCGCGCGGCTGAGCTGGGAGAGCGCGAGCACCGGCACTTCCAGTTCCTTGGCCAGCGTCTTCAGGCCGCGGCTGATCTCCGAAATCTCGTTGACGCGATTGTCGTTGGCCTTGCCCGAACCCTGGAGCAGCTGGAGATAGTCGACGACGATCATCGAGATGCCGCGCTGGCGCTTGAGCCGCCGCGCCCGCGTCCGCAGCGCCGCGATCGTAAGGCCCGGCGTATCGTCGATGAAAAAAGGCAGGCTTTCCAGTTCCGCCGCGGCGCGCGCGAGATTGCGGAACTCCTCTTGGCTGATCGCGCCTTTGCGGAGCTTTTCCGAACTGATCCGCGAGCGTTCGGACAGGATACGCGTCGCCAGCTGGTCGGCCGACATTTCGAGGCTGAAAAAGGCGACCGGCGCGCCGATCGATTCCTCGATCCCGTCCTCCTGGTCGCGCTGGTAGCGGAGCGCCGTTTCGAACGCGATATTGGTCGCCAGCGCCGTCTTGCCCATGCCGGGGCGCGCCGCGAGGATGATGAGGTCCGATTTGTGCAGCCCGCCGAAATGATGGTTGAGGCTCGAAAAGCCCGTCGTATAGCCCGACACGTTGCCGCCCGAATTCAGCGCCCGCTGAGCCATGGTGACGGCCTCGGCCGCGGCGGACGCGAAGGTCTTGGTCGAACCGCTCTCGCCGCCGGCTTCGGCCACCTTGTAGAGTTCGACCTCGGCTTCCTCGATCTGGCTCTTGGGATCGACCGAATCGCTGGTGTCGACGGCCTTCTCGACCATCTCGCGCCCGACGCCGATCAGCGCGCGGAGCAGCGCCAGCTCGTAGATCTGCGTCGCGAAATCGCGGGCGCCGATCAGCGCGACGCCGCTTTCGGTGATCTTCACCAGATAGCCGACCCCGCCCAGTTCCTTCAGACCCTCGTCGGCCTCGAACATGGGCTTCAGCGTCACCGGATTGGCGACCATGTTCTTATCGACGACCATCTTGATGATCGCCTGATAGATCCGGCCGTGCACGGGATCGAAGAAATGGTCCTCGCGCAGCATCCGCTGGACATCGTCGACCAGCCGGTTGTCGATCAGCAGCGCGCCGAGCAGCGCCGCCTCGGCCTCGACATTGTGCGGGAGCGCCGTGACGCCGTTTTCGTTGGCGCTGACGAGCTGGACGGGTTCTGCCATGCCCCCTTCTCGCGCGGATCGGCCTCCGCCTCAAGCCATCAACCTTGTGGATATGTCTGGGGACCGCAATCCACGCATTGATTTTATGCAACCCAAGCCCCTAAGCGGGGCCATGGCCGATCCGCGGATCATAGACGTCGAACTCGACGAGCACACGATCATCTGGCGCAATGCCGATATCGAGCAGGAGCGGCGCATAGCCATTTTCGACCTGCTGGAGGGCAATCATTTCGAGCCGGCCAGGGACTATCCGAACGGCTATGCGGGGCCGTACAGGCTGACGCTGCGCGTCGAGGAAGGCCGGCTGGCGCTCGATATCGCGGCGGAAAGCGGCGAACTGCTCGAGACGATCATCATCGGCCTTACGCGTTTCCGCCGGCCGATCCGCGAATATTTCGCGATCTGCGACAGCTATTTCCAGGCCATCCGCCAGGCGACGCCGCAGCAGATCGAGACCATCGACATGGCCCGCCGCGCGATCCACAACGATGCGGCCGAACTGCTCAAGGACAGGCTCGACGGCAAGATCGAGGTCGATTTCGACACGGCCCGCCGCCTGTTCACGCTGATCTGCGTCCTGCATATCAAGGGCTGAAATCCAGGAATTTCGAACCGGGGGAATGATGAAGGCGATCAAATGGGGGGCGTTCTGGCTGCTGCTTGCGGCGATCGCGGCGGCCGTGCTTTGGCAGGTGGCCATCCGCTGGCAGCCGGTGACCAGCCAGTATCCGGTCCAGGGTGTGACGATCGGCGCCGAACAGGGCGTCGTGCACTGGCCGACGCTGCGGGCGGCGGGCGCGGATTTCGCCTATGTCCACGCGACCCAAGGCGATACCGATCGCGATCCGGCTTTCGCCGATCACTGGCGCGCGGCGCATGACGCCGGTTTGCGGCACGGCGCGATCCATGTCTGGGAACTGTGCCGGCTGGCCGCGGACCAGGCGACGAACTTCATCGCCACGGTGCCCGACGACCCCGATGCCCTGCCGCCCGCAATCG
>NZ_JBQLZM010000129.1:0-8285 GCF_052168275.1 Parasphingopyxis sp.
CCGGGATCGGCGGCGTGCTCGAGCCGCTCCAGGCGAACCCGACGATCATCGAGGACAATTGCTTCATCGGCGCGCGTTCCGAGGTCGTCGAAGGCGTGATCGTCGAGGAGGGCGCGGTGCTCGGCATGGGCGTTTTCATCACCGCCTCGACCAAGATCATCGACCGCTATACGGGGGAGACCTTTACCGGCCGCGTGCCCGCCTATTCGGTGGTCGTGGCGGGATCGACGGCCAATCGCCAGACGGTCGACGGCGATGCCGCGCCGAGCCTCTATTGCGCCGTGATCATCAAACGTGTCGACGAGAAGACGCGCTCCAAGACCAGCGTCAACGAGCTGCTGCGCGGCTAGTCTCCGAGCGCGCCCGAGATCAGCGTATCGGCGCGCTCGCCGGCCCAGTCCATTCCACCGATGACGCGGAACAGTTCGCGTCCGTCCTCGTCGTAGAGGATCGTGACCGGCAGCGTATCGAGCGCGAGCGTCATCATCATCGCATTTTCTTCGTCGAGCCATTGTTCGAGATGATCGAAGCTGTTCTCGGCGAAGAACGGCCCGACGACCTCGGCCCCCTGGATGTCCTGGCTGATCGTCAGTACCTTGAGATTGCCGTCCTCGCGGTCCGCGAGAGCGTCGAGCGTCGGCATCTCGCGGATACAGGGGGCACACCAGGTCGCCCAGAGGTTGACGAGCAGCGGCTGACCTTCGAAATCCGAGAGCCTGATCGCCTGTCCCCCGGCGTTGGAGAACTCCAGATCGGGCGCCGCCATGCCGCGGTGTTCGACGCTGACCCGGCCCATGGTTTCCGATCCGCCATAGCTCTCGACCGTGGCGCCGTTCGTCCCGGGTGCCGACAAGGCTTCTTGCGGGGCCCCGTCGCTTTGCCTATCGCAAGCGGCGAACAACGGCGCAAAACCGAGGAGCAGGGCAATCAACATGCGCACGGGCAATTCCAATCAGATGTGGGGCGGGCGCTTCGCCGAAGGCCCGGCGTCCGTCATGCGCGAGATAAATGCCTCGATCCCGTTCGACAAGCGGCTCTGGCGGCAGGATATCGCCGCGAGCCGCGCCCATGTCGCGATGCTCGGCGCGCAGGGCATTATCGATGCCGAGGATGTGCAGGCGATCGACGGAGGACTCGCGACGATCGCGGCCGAATATGAAGCGGATGGCGTTCCCGAAAATCTCGATCTCGAAGACATTCACATGCATGTCGAAAGCCGGCTGGCCGAGCTGATCGGACCGGTCGCCGGGCGGCTGCACACGGCGCGCTCGCGCAACGACCAGGTGGCGACGGATTTCCGGCTCTGGGTGCGCGATGCGATCGACGCGGTCGATGCCGGGCTGGCCGCTTTCCAGTCCGCGCTGGTGATGCGTGCGGAGGAACATGCCGATACGCTGATGCCGGGCTTCACCCATCTGCAATCAGCCCAGCCGGTCACGCTCGGTCATCACCTGATGGCCTATTGCGAAATGGCGCGGCGCGACCGCAGCCGCTTCGCCGACGCACGCGCCCGGCTCAACGAATGCCCGCTCGGCAGCGCCGCGCTTGCCGGCACCGGCTTTGCGATCGACCGGGATGCGACGGCAAAGGCGCTCGATTTCGACAAACCGACGGACAATTCGCTCGATGCCGTATCCGACCGCGATTTCGCGCTCGACTATCTGATGGCGGCGACGCAATGCGCGCTGCACCTCTCCCGGCTGGCCGAGGAATTCGTGATCTGGGCAAGCCAGCCTTTCGGATTCGTCACCCTGCCCGATGCCTATTCGACCGGTTCGTCGATCATGCCGCAGAAGCGCAATCCCGATGCCGCCGAACTGGTGCGCGGTCATGCGGGGCGCATCGCCGGCTGCATGACGGCCCTGGTGATAACGATGAAGGGCCTGCCGCTCGCCTATGCGAAGGACACGCAGGACGACAAGCCGCCGGTGTTCGAGGCGCACGACCTGCTCGCGCTGTCGCTCGCCGCGATGACGGGCATGGTCGAGACCATGACCTTCGTTCCGGAGCGCATGCGGTCACTGGCCGAAACGGGTCATGCGACGGCGACCGACCTGGCCGACTGGCTGGTGCGCGAGGCGAACGTGCCCTTCCGCGAGGCGCATCACATCGTCGGCAGCGCGGTGAAGCTCGCCGACGAGCGCGGCGTCGCGCTGGCCGATCTGCCGCTGGCCGATCTGCAGGCAATCGATGACCGCATCGCCCAAAGCGTCTATGACATCCTCACGGTCGATTCTTCGGTTGCGAGCCGGACCAGCCACGGAGGGACGGCGCCGGATCAGGTCCGCGCCCGGATCGCCGAAGCGAAGGCCAGCTTGGAGAAGGGCGCATGAAAAGCCGAATGTCCGTTGCGCTTGCGTGCGCGCTGTTGATCGCCGCCTGCGGCGGGCGCGAGCCGCTCCAGCCGGCGCAGGGCGAAGGCATGCCCGTCGCCCCCGCCATGGCCCAGAGCCAGCCGACGACCGACGATCTGCTCGAGCCGACGACGCAGCAGCGGCCCGAGCGGGTCGACGAGCTGCTGCGCCGCTCGCAGGAGCGCGAAGACGATCCTTTCGATCTGCCGCCGCCCGGCTGAGCATGGATCATTTCTCGATCCGGGACGGCGTCATGCATGCCGAGGATGTGCCGCTGGCGCGCATCGCCGAGGAAGTCGGCACGCCCGTCTACGTCTATTCGCGCGCGACGCTCGAGCGCCACGCCCGCGTCTTCCGCGAGGCGCTGTCCGGTCTGGCGCGCGTTCACATCGCGTTCGCGATCAAGGCCAATCCCAATCTCGCCGTGCTGCGCGTGCTCTCGCGCGAGGGTTTCGGCGCCGACATCGTGTCGATCGGCGAGATGAAGCGCGCGCTGGCGGCGGGGATCAAGGCGGCGGACATCGTCTTCTCCGGGGTCGGCAAGACGCGCGCGGAGCTGCGCGAGGCGCTCGATGCCGGCATCGGCCAGTTCAATATCGAGCTGGAGGAGGAGGGTGTCGCCATTGCCGAATTCGCGGCGAACATGGGCAAGACCGCGACCGCCGTGCTGCGCGTCAATCCGGACGTCGACGCCGGCACGCACGCCAAGATCTCGACCGGCATGAAAGAGAACAAGTTCGGCGTGCCGATCGATCAGGCGCCCGAGATTTTCGCGCGTCTCGCGGCGCTCGACGGATTGACGATGCGGGGCCTCGCCCTGCACATCGGCAGCCAGATATTCGATCTCGATCCGATCGAGCGCGCCTATTCGAAGGTCGGCGCGCTCGTGATGCAGCTGCGCGCCGCGGGCCACACGATCGACCGGGTCGATCTCGGCGGGGGCCTCGGGGTGCCCTATGAACGCGACAAGGTGCCGCCCTCGCCGGCCGTCTATGGCCAGATGGTCGCGCGGGTGACGAAAGGATGGGACGTCACGCTGATGTTCGAGCCCGGCCGCGTCATCGTCGGCAATGCGGGCGTCCTGCTGACGCGCGTCATCTGGGTGAAACCGGGCGTCGTCCGGCCTTTTGTCATTGTCGACGCCGCGATGAACGACCTGGCCCGCCCCGCGCTGTACGATGCCTGGCATGATTTCGAAGCGGTCGTGCCGACCGGGGAGCGCATGGTCGCCAATATCGCCGGTCCGGTCTGCGAGAGCGGCGATACCTTCGCGATGGGCCGCGAGATCGACGCGGTGAAGGCCGGCGATCTCGCCGTCTTCCGCACCGCCGGCGCCTATGGCGCGACCATGGCCAGCACCTATAACAGCCGTGCGCTGGTGCCCGAGGTGATGGTCGACGGCGACGCATTCGCCATCGTCGCGGAGCGGGTCATGCCCGAAGCGCTGATCGCGGCCGAGCATGTGCCGGATTTTTTGAAGGATTGAAAGTGCCCCGCGCGCCGTTTCAATCGGAATTCCAAAGGGGAATCGCATCATGAAACCCGTTCGCAAAGCCGTTTTCCCGGTCGGCGGTCTCGGCACCCGGTTCCTGCCCGCGACCAAGGCGATCCCGAAGGAAATGCTCCCGGTCGTCGACCGGCCGCTCATCCAATATGCGGTCGACGAAGCGCGCGAGGCGGGAATCGAGCAGATGATCTTCGTCACCGGGCGCGGCAAGGCAGCGATCGAGGATCATTTCGATGTCGCGCATGAACTCGAGTCGACGATGAACGAAAGGGGCAAGTCGCTGGCGGCGATCGAAGGCACCCGGTTTCTCCCCGGCAATGTCAGCTATGTCCGCCAACAGGAACCGATCGGGCTGGGCCACGCGATCTGGTGCGCGCGCCATATCGTCGGCGACGAACCCTTCGCGATCTTCCTGCCGGACGAGCTGATGGTCGGCGAGCCCGGCTGCATGAAGCAGATGGTCGAGGCCTATCACGAGGTGGGCGGCAATATCGTGTGCGGCTACGAAGTCCCGAGCGACCAGACGCACCATTATGGCGTTGTCGATCCGGGCGAGGAAAAGGGCGCACTGGTCGAGGTGAAAGGGCTGGTCGAAAAGCCGCCCCAGGGCAGCGCGCCGTCGAACCTGATGATCCCGGGCCGCTACATCCTCCAGCCCGAAGTGATGCGGGTGCTCGAGAACCAGGAGCGCGGCGCGGGCAACGAAATTCAGCTGACCGACGCCATGGCGCAGATGATCGGCGATCAGCCGTTCCACGCCTATCGGTTCGGCGGGCGGCGCTTCGATTGCGGGAGCAAGGCCGGATTCATCAACGCGAATATCGCGCTGGCGCTCGATCATGCGGATATCGCCGCCGAGGTGCGGGCATTCATTTCCGGTCTCTAGCGCGCCAGGCGCCCGCAGGCGCCCGGATATTCTCTCCCGTCAAAATCGCTTCGCCCCGTTCCGCCATCCTGCTATGATTTCCGTCATGCAGAGTCTTCCGATTTTCGTCCGGCTCCGGAACCGAACCGTCATCCTGCTCGGCGAGGGCGAGGCGGCGGACGCGAAGCGGCGGATTCTCGAGCGGGCCGGTGCCGATATCGTCGGCGAGGATGGCGCGGCCGCGCTGGCGATCGTCGCGCTGGAAGATGACGCGGCGGCCGAAGCGGCGGTCGAACGGCTCAAGGCACGGGGGATTCTCGTCAACGCCGTGGACCGGCCGTCATTGTGCGACTTTACCTTGCCCGCGATCGTCGATCGGGATCCGGTCATCGTCGCGATCGGTACGGGTGGCGCCTCGGCCGGGATGGCCAAGGCGCTGCGGCAGCGGTTCGAACAGCTGCTGCCAGCGCGGCTCGGGGCGATCGCTCGCAGGCTCCGCGACAAGCGCGGCGATATCAAGGCCAAATGGCCCGACGGCGCCGCGCGGCGCCATGCAATCGATGCCGCGTTCGACGAGGGCGGCGCGCTCGATCCGCTCGTTCCGCACGGCCCGCGCGACGTCGACCATTGGCTTGACGGGGATGATGGCGATGCAGCGGGGCGCCACGATCAGCTGGAAATCGTCCAGCTGCGCTCGGCCGATCCGCACGACCTGACGATCGGCGAGATGCTGCTGCTCGGCCGCGCCGACCGGCTCTATCTCGCGCCCGGCGTCCCCCAGGCGATCTCCAACCGCGCCCGGGCGGATGCGCAGCGTATCACGGCGGCCGAACTGCCGGACGACCCGGGACCGGGCCTTTCGGTGTTTGTGACGGTGACGCCCGTCGAATGACCGCATCGCCCTGGCGCTGCTTCCTCTGTGAGCGGCCCTTCGGCCGCCGGGTCGAATGGCATCATCCGGTGCCGAAATCGAAGGGCGGGCGCGACCGGGTTCCCGTCCATCCGATCTGCCACCGCACGATCCACTGCCATTTCACCAACGCGGAACTGGTCCGGCGTGGCGGCGATGCCGAGGCGCTGAGGGCGCATCCCGATATCGGGAAATTCGTACGTTGGCTCGCAAACAAGCCGCCCGATTTTCATGCGGCGACGCGCGCGGGGCGCGGCCGCTGAAACGATCCCAACAGTTCGGGCCGCCTACGCCTCCAGTTCGACGTCCCAGTAGAGCCAGTCGCGCCAGCTTTCGTGCAGATAGTTGGGCGGAAACTGCTTGCCATGCTGCTGGAGCTGCCAGGTGGTGGGCCGGTGCGGCGGCACGGTCAGGCGCATATTGGCCTGTTTGGGCGTGCGGCCGCCTTTCTTGAGATTGCACGGCGCGCAGGCGGTCGCGACATTCTGCCAGGTCGTCTTGCCGCCCAGCCGCCGCGGCACGACATGATCGAAGGTGAGATCGTCCGGCCGGCCGCAATATTGGCAGGTGAAATGATCGCGCAGGAACAGGTTGAACCGGGTGAAGGCCGGATATTCGCTCGGCCGCACATATTGCTTGAGCGCGATGACGCTCGGGATCTTCATCGTCAGCGAAGCGCTGTGCACTTCGCGCTCGTAATTCTCGACGACATTCACCCGGTCGAGGAACATCGCCTTGATCGCCGTCTGCCAGGGCCAAAGGCTCAGCGGATAATAGGACAGCGGCGTATAGTCGGCGTTGAGGACGAGCGCCGGGCAGCTATCCGGATGGCGGATGAGATCGGGGTGATACATGGGCCGACACGTCTCCAGCTCTGCGAACCCGCACAGCCAGCGCCCTTCGACCTGTCGCCACCCAGGACGAAAGAAACCGGCCTGCCGGCTCTTTCATCTGTTGCCACGCCATTAGACAGATTACCGTGACGCGATGATGACAACACCAGTCCCGACTCGTGGTCAAGAGCCGGTTTCAGGATTTTCTGGATGACCGAGACCTTCGTCACGCGATTTGCGCCGAGCCCGACCGGCCTGCTCCATCTCGGCCATGCCTATTCCGCGCTCCGGGCATTCGACCTGGCCCGCGAAGCGGGCGGGCGGTTTCTGCTGCGCTTCGAGGACATCGATACGGGGCGCGTGCGCGCCGAATATTATGCGGCGATCGAGCGCGACCTGGCCTGGCTGGGCATCGCGTGGGACGGCGAACCGCTGCGGCAGTCGGATCGTTTTTCGGCTTATCGTGGAGCGCTGGGCGCCCTGATGGCGCGCGATCTCGTCTATCCCTGTTTCTGCACGCGCAAGGAGATTTCGGCCGAGATTGCCGCGAGCGCGTCGGCGCCGCACGGCCCCGATGGCCCGCTCTATCCGGGAATCTGCCGCTTGATCGATCCCGCCGAGCGCGAGCGGCGTCTCGGGACCGAACCCCATGCCTGGCGGATCGATATGGCGAGGGCCTCGGCGCTGGCCGGCCCGCTCTTCTGGGAGGACGCGGAGGCGGGGCGTATCGAAGCCGCGCCGGGGATTCACGGCGACGTTGTCCTCGCGCGCAAGGACGTGCCGACATCCTATCATCTCGCCGTAACGGTCGACGACGCCGCGCAGGGCGTGACCGATATCGTCCGCGGCGCCGATCTGTTCCCGGCGACCCATGTCCACCGGCTGCTCCAGCACCTGCTCGGCCTGCCCGTTCCGCGCTACCATCATCACCGGCTGATCGCCGACGAGGCAGGCAGGCGCCTCGCCAAGCGGGATGATGCGCTATCCCTGGCGGCGCTGCGCGAGGCCGGCATGTCCGCGGATCGGATAGCCGCGGCCCTGCGCGCCGATCCGCCGGACATCGGGAGCCTGCGAGGCGCAGATTGACCGCCGCCATCGGGCGATCGCAAGATCGGGGTGGATTTGCCGCGGCAGAAGCCTACATTGCACGCATGCAGATCATCCTCACCATACTCCTCGTCGCGGCGATGGCGGCGACCGTCTTCTTTCTGATTCGCGGAATCGTCGCCTTTCTCAGGACGACCGAGGCGGACCTGATGGGCGACGGCATGAACCAGTCGGGCGTCAAACAGAACAAGGCGATGCAGGGCCGGATCATCATGCAGGCCGTCGCGGTCGGGATCGTCGTGCTGCTGCTGTTGCTGATGGGTCGGTAGAGGCCTTCCTTGCCGGGTCTTCGCCATTTCACGCCGGGAAAATTCTGACACGCCATGGTCAAGCTCACCAAGATCTATACGCGCACCGGCGATGACGGCGAGACCGGCCTGGTCGACGGGTCGCGCGTGTCCAAGGCCGATCGGCGCATGGCGGCGATCGGCGATGTCGACGAGGCCAACAGCGCCATCGGCGTCGCGCTGTCTGCGGGTGTCGCCGAGCCCTTTCGCGCCATGCTGGCGAAGATCCAGAACGAGCTGTTCGATCTCGGCGCCGATCTGGCGACGCCCGGCGAAGATTTCGCGCCGTCGGACATGGTGTTGCGCGTGACGGCCGATCAGGTGACGCGCCTCGAAACCGAAATCGACGAGATGAACGACGCGCTGGCGCCGCTCACCAGTTTCATCCTGCCGGGCGGGAATCCGGCGGCGGCCGCGGTCAT
>NZ_JBQLZM010000130.1:0-7317 GCF_052168275.1 Parasphingopyxis sp.
GGCATTCAGCCGATACGCCAGATCGACGAACGTCCTGAGTTCCGCCTTGCCGGCAACCGGGCGGACGGCAATGTCTGCGGTCATGGTCGCGGTGACGGTCCCGGCTAGTCCTTGGCGCGCTGGGTCGGATGACCGGTGGCCACGCCGCCCGAAAGCTCCGCGACCCAAGGATAGCGCTTCGCCGTTTCGGGCGTGTAGCCGAGATTGAACACGGTCTCGCTCTTCTCCTTGCGGTCGGGGCGCTCGTAGAACGTGCCGAACACCTTGTCCCAGAAGAAGTTGGTGATGCCGAAATTGCCGCTCTCGTCATGGAAGTGGTGCGCCATGTGGCGGGCCTTCATCTGGGCGAGCCACTTGTTGCGCGGCTTGTATTTCAGATGCTGCACGCAGTGGCAGAACTCGTAGAAGCAAGTCGTCAGGAGACCGGCGCCCACCGCTGCCGCCGCGCCGCCCACGCCGCCGATTGCCCAGCCGATCGGCGCCAGGATGACGACGATCGTCGGCAGCGTCGTGGTGAGCGAACCGAACAGCACTTCGAGATGGTTCGGATCCTGGTGGTGATCGTAATGGATGCGCTTCCAGACCGGCGCAAGGATCTTGACCTTGTACATCCACTGGCTGTGCAGCACCCAGCGGTGCAGCATGTACCAGGCGAGCGGATAGGCCATCACGGCGACGGCGAGGCTGACGACGGTCTGCGCCAGCGTCGCCGGCTGCCAGAGCCAGACGCCGAACGAGATGACGGACAGAACGAGATAGGCGATGATCGCCGGATACTGGAGATAGGCGACGACCAGTTCCTTGAACGTCATCTTGTCCAGATAATGCGACCGATTCCAGATCCCGGGGCGCGCGGTGGCTGCGACTCTCACGTCTAACTTCCTTTAATCATGTATCTTTCGGATTCGTCGGCAATTGGGTCGACGGTTCTAAGCCGCCGTATATGAACGGGTAATGAGGCAGCTTTGCGACGAAAATCGTGCGGTTCTTGTGCCGCAATCCGCCGAAACGGCCCTATTTAAGCCAGCCGGGTGCGTCTGGCAAAAGCGCCGAGCGCGGCGCGGTCGTCCTGATCGAGGCCGAGCCGTAGTGTTACCCAGCACAGCGGGACGAAGGCGAGGAGCAGGGCGACGGCTCGGGCCGGCGCGCCCAACGGTTCGAGGACGACGCCGAGCAGGGCGAGGGCCGCAAGCCCAGCGCCGCCGGTCAGCAGCCCGCGCAGGAAGGGCAGGTCGAACGGCTGGAGGCCGTCGCTGACCTTCAGTTCGACGACCGCGGCCACGGCGATCACGACCGCGCCGACGCTCACCGCGATCGCCATACCTTCGGCGCCGCGTTCCGGCGCGTACATGCCGGCGAGTACCACCCAGACGGCGATCCCGGCCAGGCTGTTGAAGAAGGGCAGGAGGCGATGGCCGGTCATTTCGACGATCGGCGTCGCCGGGCCGACGATCGCCTCGACCATCCGCCCCAGGGTCAGGATGACCAGCGCCGCGAGCGCCGCGTCCGCGCCCGGGCCGAACAGGCTCAATATGTCGGATGCAAGCAGGATCAGCAGCCCGCCCAGCGGCAGCACGAGCGCCGCCGAAAGGCGCGAGGAAAAGGCGTAGATCGGCGCGATCCGGGCCCGGTCCAGCGCCGCCTGGGCCGAGCTGAGCGGCGCGAGGACGTACAGGAAAGCCTGGCGCACGATGAGCGGGACCGACGCGACCTTGCGCGCGATGCCGAACAGGCCGGCCGCGGTTGCGCCCTGGGCGCCGGGCAGCATCAGGTTGAGGATGATCGGCGGCAGGTCGTTCAGCGTCCGCCGGGCGATCGCGCTCGGCGACAGGGCGATGCCCGAAACCAGAACATTGGCGCGCAGCGGCGCCGGCACCGGGGCGCGCAGCATGAGGCGCATGTCGTAATAGCGGCCCAGCAGCCGCGCCGCGAGAATGGCGACGAGCAGCAGCGACAGCAGATGGGCGAGGAGCAGGCCCGTACTCGTCCAGCCGGCGAAAAAGAAACCGACCGCGAAGACGAGCCGGGCGCACTGCTCCCAGAATATCCGCAGCCGGATTTCCGGGCCGAACGCCCGGCGGGCGCGCGCCGCCGAGGTCGCCACCTCGATGAACGTCCAGAGCGGCAGCGCCCAGGCGAACAGCGCAATCATCTCGGGCAGCTGCGCGGCATCCTCGGGCGCGGCCGAGACGAAGCCCGCGATCTGCGGCGCGGACAGGGCGACGAGCGCGGCGATCAGCACGGCCGGTATCGTCGTGACCAGCAGCGCGAACTTGACCGCGCCATGCGCGGCTTCCTCGCTCTCGACCGGCACGATCCGTTGCAGCGCCTGGGTCAGCGACAGGTCGACGATCTTCTCGGCCATGTTCACGGCCGACCACAGGACGATATAGAGGCCGTAGGTCGCGATCCCGAACAGCCATGTGTAGAGCGGCTGCGCGATAACCTCGATCAGCGCGCCGAGCCGGGCCAGCGCCGCCATTGCCGCGCCATGGGCCACGTCGCCGCGTTCGACGGTTTTTCCGGCGGCGGTTCCGCCGTTATTGGCCGGTTGCGCTATCGCTTCATTCCTCGGTTCGGATCAGGACCGCCTCGCCGATCAGCAGGAACAGGAAGAAAGGCGCCCAGGCGGCCAGCAGCGGCGGATAGGCGCCGATATTGCCCATGGCGAGCGCGAAATTGTCGGCGACGAAATAGGTGAAACCCAGCGCCATGCCGATGATCGCGCGGATGAAGAGCTGACCGGAGCGGGCAAGCCCGAAACCCGCCACGGCGCCGAGCAGCGGCATCAGCAGGGTGGACAGGGGGCCCGATATCTTGTGCCAGAGCCCGGCCTCGAGCGCGGTGGTTGGCCGGCCTGCCGCCTGGAGGTCGGCGATCGCCCGGCGCAGCTCGAAAAAGTCGAGCGACCGCGCCTCCACATTGGCCAGCGTGAACTGGTCCGGCGTCACGCCTTCGGCGATGACCAGCGACTCCAGATTGCTCTGCTCGACCGCCGAAACGTCGAATTGCTGGGGGTTTTCCAGCCGCCAGCCGCTGCCGGTATAGGTGGCGCGCTCGGCGCTGACGAGGAATTCGATCACGCCGCCGGTGCGGTCGTAGACGGTCACGCCCTCGAGTATGGTGGCGTCGCCCCGGCCGGATACGCTGCGCGCATTGATCAGGTCGTTGCCTTCGCGCACCCACACATTGGTCGCGCCGGCACGCTGTTCGGGCATCGGGCCGTAATCGACCGACTCCCATGCGCTGAGCGTGCCGTAGGCGGGGGTGACGACGCGCTCGTTGAAGATGAACAGGCCGATGCCGACGATGAAGCTCGTCAGGATCAGCGGCGCGAGAATCTGGTGCGCCGACGCACCGGCCGCCTTCATCGAGATGATCTCGCTGTTCGCGTTCATCGAACTGAGCGCGATCAGCGTGCCGAGCAGGGCGGCGAACGGGAGAAACCGTTCGATCAGCTGCGGCACGCGGAGCGACACGTAGAACCAGAGCTCGGCTTCGCCATTGCCCTCGGGCGCGAGTATTTTTCCCGATTCGCCGAGCAGGTCGAGCGTCATCAGGATGACTACGAGCCCGCCCAGCACCGCGAATGTGCGGGTCAGGAACATCTTCGCCATGTAGAGCGAGATCGTCCGCGACGGGAAAAACTGGAATTGCGGTGCGTCCACGGATCAGCTCCCGACCGGTCGGCGCCGGCGGAGGAACAGCCGCCGCACGAATCCCGCCATCTTGGAAAACCCCTTTTCGAGCGCGCCGATCGGCTGGCCGCCCGGCACATAGGCGATGTGGTAATACATCCAGACGATCAGCGCGGCGAACAGCGCGAAGGGCACCCACAGCGAAATCAGCGGATCGACCCGGCCGAGCGCCGCGAGGTCTTCGCCATATTGGCAGATCTTGTGATAGGTCGTGATCATCACGACGGACAGGAACACGCCGAGCGCCGAGGTCGAGCGTTTGGGCGGAACGGCGAGCGCCACCGCCAGCAGCGGCAGCAGGAACATCATCGCAATCTCGGCCATCCGGTAATGGAAATTGGCCCGGCTCGCGAGCCGCAATTCGGTGGGCGCGGTGCTGTCGCTGCCCACGCGCGCCAGCTCGAACAGCGTGAGTTCGCGATGCTCGCCGCCGCGCCCCCTGAATTGCTCGATTCGCGGCAGGTCGATCGGCAGGTCGTGGCTTTCGAAGCTCAGCACCCGCGGGCTTTCGAAATCCGCCTGGTTGTGGATCAGCCGGCCGTTGGTGAGACGCAGCAGGATCGTGTCCTGTTCGTCGGTCGCCATGAAAGTGCCCTGCTCGGCGGAGACCGAGAGCTGCCGTCCTTGGGGCGAGGTCGTGCGCACGAAAATGCCCGACAGGTCGCGCCCGTCATTCGTACTCTCTTCGACCCGGAGCGTCATGTTGCTGCCCAGATTGTTGAACTCGCCGACATTGATTGATGCGCCGAGCGCGCCCGAGCGCAGCTCGAATTGGAGGTTTTCGTAGGAATAACGCGCGATCGGCTGGAAATAGCTGACGATCAGCAGGTTGAGCAGCACGAAGCCGACCGTGAAGATATAGGGCACGAGCAGCAGCCGGCGATAGCCGATGCCGACCGCGCGAAACACGTCGAGTTCGGAGGAGAGCGCGAGCTTGCGGAAGGCGAACAGGATGCCGAGCATCAGCCCGACCGGGATCGCCAGCGAGAGGTATTCCGGCACGAGATTGGCCAGCATCTGCCACACGACATTCACCGGCCCGCCCTCGCGCGCGACGAAATCGAACAATCGCAGCATCTTGTCGAGCACCAGCAGCATGGCCGCGATGACCAGCGTCGCGACGAGCGGGACGATGATCAGCCGGAACATATAGCGGTCGGTGGCAGTGAAAATTTGCAAAGTTCAGACGCTCCGTGACCATAATTTGGCCGCAAGCATTGGGGATATCTGACGGAAATAGGGGATTAGTTTGAATTTTGCCATGCCTGATCCGGGCAAACAGGCCGTGGCGAATATGTTGGAGTTGGTTTCAATGCTGAAAAGCACGATTATCCCTGCGGCCGCTGCCCTGTCCATGGCCGCCTTCGCGACCGCGGCCGATGCCGGTACGCGCGTTCCGAACGATCTCTCGCAATGCCGCGCCGGGGCCTCGGGGTCGGCGGCGCTGGTGCGCGTCGTCGGTTTCCGCGACAATAACGGCCGGGTCCGCGTCCAGTCCTATCAGGGGGACAGCAACTGGCTCGAACGCGGCCGGTGGCTGCACCGGGTCGATATCCCCGTGCAGTCCCGCAATCGCAACATGACCGTGTGCCTGCCACTGCCGGGCCCCGGCACGTACGGAATCGCGGTGCGCCATGACAGCAACGGCAACAACCGGTCCGACCGGCGCGACGGCGGCGGCTTTTCGGGCAATCCCGACCTGTCCTTCCCGTTCAACCTCGAGCCGGATTATGACGAAGTCGCGTTCCGGGCCGGCGCGGGCGTGACGCGGATCACCGTCGTCCTCAACTACATGCAGGGCACCTCGGTGGAGCCGATCGGCTAGCCGATGGTCTGCGTCGCCCTTCTCTCCAATCCCCGATCGACGGGAAATGTCGCGATGCTGCCGCGGATTCGCAAATTTTGCGCGCAGCGGTCCGACATATTCCATTACGAGGTCGAGGATGTGAGCCAGATCGGCGATGCGCTGCAGACGATCGCGCGCGTCAATCCGCAGATACTGGTGATCAACGGCGGCGACGGCACGGTGCAGGCGACGCTGACCGAATTGCATCATGGCCGGCATTTCTCGGATACGCCGCCGCCGGTCGCGGTTCTGCCCAACGGCAAGACCAATCTCATCGCGCTCGATCTCGGCGCCGAGGGTGATCCGATCAAGGCGCTCGAACGGATCATGGAGATCGTCCGCACCGACCTGTCCGACCATATCGTCCGCCGCGAGCTGATCGCGCTGACCGGCGGCGACGCCAATGGCAGGCCGGTACTCGGCATGTTCCTCGGCGGGGCGGGCCTCGCCGATTCGATCCTCTATTGCCGGCACAAAATATATCCGCTCGGCCTGCCCAACGGTTTCAGCCACCTGATCACCGCAATCGCCGTCCTTTTTTCCGCGCTGTTCGGGATCAAGGCACGGTTCCTGCCGCCCCAGGCGCGGCCGATCAGCGTGTCGGTCGTCCATCAGGGCGAAATTCAGGGCAAGTTCGCGCTGCTGATGGTGACGACGCTCGAACGCCTGTTGCTGAAGAGCCAGACCAGCATGGGTTCGGCGGCGTCCGGGTCGCTCAAGCTGATGATGGTCGAGCAGAAGCCGCTCGCCCTCGTCCGCGCCGCCTGGGCGAGCTTCCTCGGCAAGCTCGACACCACGCAAATGTCGGGCGTCCATCTGAGCCATGGTAACGAGATCCGGATCGAGGGCGACCGGTCCAGCGTGATTCTCGACGGCGAGCTGTTCGAGGCGCAGAACGAACGGCCGATCGTCCTGACCCCGACGATGCCCGTGCCGTTTCTCTCGCTGGCGGCGTGACCAAGCTCCAAGAACTGGTCCGGGCGGAGCTGGAGGCTCCGGTCGATCCGCGCGTGACGAGCTTTGCCCGTCATGTCGCCGGCCTGTTCGGCGACTCCGCGCGGGCCGTCCTCTTCTACGGGTCGTGCCTCCGGTCGACCGAGCTCGACGGCCAGATGCTCGATTTCTACGTCATCGTGTCCGACTATCGCGCGGCCTATGACCGGCGCTGGCTGACGGTTGCGAACCGGCTGATCCCGCCCAACGTCTTCCCCGTCCAGCATGGCGGGCTGCAGGCCAAATATGCGGTTCTCAGCGAAAGCGATTTCGCACGGCTCGCCTCGTCGCGCACGCGCAACGTGTCCGTCTGGGCGCGGTTCGCGCAGCCCTCGCGCCTCGTCTGGAGCCGCGATCCCGAAGCGGCGGAACGCGTCGCGAAGTCCGTCTCGCGGGCGGCGCCCGCACTGCTCGCAGCAGCGCTTCCCATGATCGAGGGCGAAGTGACCGCGCTCGACCTGTGGCGCCGCGCCTTCGCGCTGACCTATGGCGCGGAGCTGCGGGCCGAGCGGCAGGGCCGGGCGGCCTCCGTGGTCGACTTCGATCCCGATCGCTACCGGCGATTCACGGCACCCGCGCTCGCCTCGCTCGGCATCGCTGTCGCCGTCGATGGAGACGCGCCCCTTGCGCTGGGCAGGCGTGCCACGACGCCCGCCGCGCGCTGGACATGGGCACGGCGGCGGATCGAAGGCAAGTTGCTGACGCTCGTGCGGCTGGCCAAGGCCAGCGCGACCTATGCCGGCGGCGTCGATTATCTGGCCTGGAAGATCAATCGCCACG
>NZ_JBQLZM010000131.1:0-22047 GCF_052168275.1 Parasphingopyxis sp.
CGCGCAGCGCGTCGAGATCGCGGTGGATCGGCAGGATCAGCGGGCAGTTCTCGGCCACCTGCAGGACGTCGGGGGTGATTTCGACGCCCTGGCCGCGCAATTTCTCGACCTCGTCGCGCAGCGCCCAGGGATCAAGCACCACGCCATTGCCGATGAAGCTCGGCGTGCCGCTGACGATGCCCGAGGGGAGCAGCGAGAGCTTGTAGGTCGTGTTGCCGATGACCAGCGTGTGCCCCGCATTATGCCCGCCTTGGAAGCGCACGACGCAGTCGGCGCGGGCCGACAGCCAGTCGACGATCTTGCCCTTGCCCTCATCGCCCCATTGGGCGCCGATTACGGTAACATTGGCCATGTGGAGTTGCTTTCGCTTGCGGGTTACGGCCCGCTCCTAATTGTCTCGGGCGGGCGCGTCCACGTCGCTGTTCACTTTGTGGCGCGATATCGGGCGTTTCGCGTTCAAATGCGCTTGGGTTCGCCGTCCGCCAGCTTGTACCCGCAGCCCAGCGCCTCGGCGCTGTCTCCGGGGTCGAGAGCGGCAACGGTCCGCCAGCCCTCGCCGCGCAGGCGTTTGGCCGTGTCCCCGCTTGTGCCGGGCGGAAGGAACAGGCGCCGCTCTTCCTTGGTGCCCAGGCCGGCATCGACCAAGGGATCGAGATAGAGCGAAAAGCCAATCGCCGGTTCCTCGTCGCCGTCCGGCGGGCAGATCGTGTAGCTGCCACCGCGCCCGATCTCGCCTGCGATATCGGCGCCGAAAAAAGAAAAGCCGAGCCAGCTTTGATATTCGAAGCCATGGCGCTCGGTCGGGTCGAGCATGATCGTCGCCCGGTCTCCCAGCGCCGCGGCGATCGCTTCTATGCCGTCGAGCCGCGTTTTGAGCGCGCCGCCCGCGTCGATCGCCCGCATCCGTTCGAGCGCCCGGTCGACGGGGCCTGCGGCATGGATCAGCGGCAGATAGGCGTCGGCGCCCAGGGCGGCGATCGCGCCCGCGTCCTTTTCGTCGAGCTCGGCCCGGACCGGCTCGATCATATCCGCGGCGAGCGGGAAGGGACCGTCCGCCAGCGTCGGCACCAGATCCGGAAGCGTCAGATCGACCGTAATGTCGGCGACGCCCGCTTCGGCCAGCGTGTCGACGGCCATCGAGAGTATCTCGCTTGCGGCGGCGACGCTGTCGGCGCCGATCAGTTCCGCCCCCGCCTGTAGCAGCTGCCGCTCGGGACGCAGCTGTGTGGCGCGGAGCCTCAATATGTCGCCGCCATAGGCGAGTCGCAGCGGCCGGGCGCGCGCCGCCATCCGGGTCGAGGCGATCCGGCCGACCTGGGCCGTGATGTCCGGGCGCAGGGCCAGCGTCCGGCGCGAAACCGGGTCGATGATCCGCAGCAGATCCTGCGCCCCGTCCGACTTGAGCTGGCCGACCAGCCCTTCCTCGAACTCGGCGAGCGGCGGCGAAACCCGCTCATAGCCATGGGACGCGACGCTATCCATCACGGTGCGCAACAGCCGCGCGGCCGCCTCCGCCTCGGGCGGAAGCCGGTCGCGCAATCCTTCGGGGAGGAGGCCAGGCGGTATCTTGCTCATGACGAAGCCCTTAGCGGCATTATCGATTCGCTAGAAGCGCAGCGTCTTTACGGTCTTCACGCCTTCGAGGTTGCACACCTTCCAGAGCACCGGTTCGTCGACCGGCTGGTCGACCGAGAGCAGCAGCACGGCATCGCCCCCGCCTTCGCGCCGGCCGAGGTGGAAGTTGCCGATGTTGACGTCCGCTTCGCCCAGGGTCGTGCCGATTCGGCCGATGAAACCGGGCGCGTCCTGATTGACGACGTAGAGCATGGCGCCGTCGAGATCGGCCTCGATCTTGATGCCGAAAATCTCGACCAGACGCGGCGCATCCTCGCCGAACAGTGTCCCAGCCACCGACTTTTCGCCCTCTTCCGTCATCACCGCGACCCGGATCAGCGTATGATAGACGCCTTCCCGGTCATGCCGCACTTCGCGGACATCGAGCCCGCGTTCCTTGGCAAGATAGGGCGCGTTGACCATGTTCACAGTGTCCGAATAGGCGCCCATGAAACCGGCGAGCACGGCGCCCGTGATCGGCTTCTGGTTCAGTTCCGCCGCCGCGCCCTCGACCTCGATGGAGATGCCCTGCACCGCATCATGGGCGAGCTGGCCGACCAGCGAACCCAGTTTTCTGGCGAGCGCCATATAGGGTTTGAGCTTCGGCGCTTCCTCGGCCGAGAGCGAGGGCATGTTGAGCGCATTGGTAACGCCGCCTTCGAGCAGATAGTCGGCCATCTGCTCGGCGACCTGGATCGCGACATTGACCTGCGCCTCGCTCGTCGAGGCGCCAAGGTGAGGCGTGGAGATCAGGCCCGGCGTCCCGAACAGGGGGTTGTCGGTCGCCGGTTCCTCGGCGAACACGTCGAGCGCCGCGCCCGCGACCTGGCCCGATTCGAGCGCTTCCTTGAGCGCCGCCTCGTCGATCAGCCCGCCGCGCGCGCAATTGATGATCCGTACGCCGGGCTTCGTTTTCGCCAGTGCCTCGCGCGACAGGATGCCGCGTGTCTGGTCGGTCAGCGGCGTGTGGAGCGTGATGAAGTCGGCCCGGCCGAGCAGTTCGTCGAGCGTCACCTTCTCGATGCCGAGCTCGATTGCGCGGTCCTCGGTGAGGAAAGGATCGTAGGCGATGACCTTCATCTTCAGGCCGTGCGCGCGATCCGCGACGATCGAACCGATATTGCCCGCGCCGATCAGGCCCAGCGTCTTGTGGGTCAGTTCGACGCCCATGAATTTGGATTTTTCCCATTTGCCCGCCTGAGTGGAAGCATCGGCCTCGGGCAGCTGGCGCGCGAGCGCGAACATCATCGCAATCGCATGTTCGGCGGTCGTGATCGAATTGCCGAATGGCGTGTTCATGACGACGACGCCCTGCGCCGATGCGGCGGGCACGTCGATATTGTCGACCCCGATCCCGGCGCGGCCGATCACTTTCAGGTTGGTTGCGGCTTCGAGAATCTTGGGCGTGACCTTGGTCGAGGAGCGGACGGCGAGGCCGTCATACTCGCCGATGATCCCGGCCAGTTCTTCCTTCGAAAGGCCGGTCTTCTCGTCAACCTCGACACCGCGCGACCGGAAGATTTCCGCGGCCTTGGGGTCCATCTTGTCGGAAATAAGCACTTTGGGCATGATCATTCTCACAGATTAGAGAGCCGTTCGGGCTCCAGCGACCGTCGGATGGTCGCTCACGAAGCCCTGTCCTTTCTTTCAACGACAGAAAGTGAAGGACAGCCCTTCGACAAGCTCAGGGCAAACGGGAGTTATCGGGAAAGCTCGGCCTGGACTTCGGCGTAGGCCCATTCGATCCACGGCAGCAGCGCGGCGACGTCGTCGGTTTCCACCGTTGATCCGCACCAGATGCGCAAGCTTGGCGGCGCATCGCGATAGCCGTTGAAATCATAGCCGATATCGCGCTCTTCGAGCATCGCCACGATCTGCTTCGGCACGGCCGCCTGGTCGTCGGCCGACAGGCCGTCATACCAGGCGCCCTGAAAGACCATGCATACGCCGGTATTGGTGCGCTTGGCCGGGTCGGAAACCATGTTGCGGACCCAAGGCGTCGCTTCGATCCATTGATGGACGACGGCGGCGTTGCGGTCGGCGCGCGCCTGAAGTTCGGGAAGCCCGCCGATCGACTTCGCCCATTCGAGCGCCGCGATATAATCCTCGGTCGCCAGCATGGACGGCGTGTTGATCGTCGCGCCTTCGAAGATCGCGCGGTTGAGTTTGCCGTTCTTCTTCACGCGGAAGATTTTCGGGAGCGGCCAGGGCGGATCGTAGCTTTCGATCCGTTCGACGGCGCGGGGCGACAGGATCAGCATGCCGTGCGCGGCTTCCGAACCCATGACCTTCTGCCAGCTATAGGTGGTCGCATCGAGCTTCGGCCAGTCCATTTCCTGCGCGAAGATGGCGGAGGTCGCATCGTTGATCGTGACGCCCTCCCGTTCGTCCGAAATCCAGTCGGTATCGGGGATTTTCGCGCCCGAGGTCGTGCCGTTCCAGGTGAAGACGATATCGTCGCCGGGATCGATCTGGCGCAGGTCCGGGATCTCCCCATAATCGGCTTCGAGGACGCTCAGGCCCTCGGGCTTGAGCTGTTTTACGGCGTCCTGAATCCAGACATTGCCGAAGCTCTCCCAGGCCGCAACCGTGGCCGGACGCGCGCCGAGCATGTTCCACATGGCGAGTTCGACCGCGCCGGTATCGGACGCCGGAACGATGCCGATCAGATAATCGTCGGGAATGCCGAGAATCTCGCGGCTGAGATCGATCGCATATTTGAGTCGGCCTTTGCCGAGCTTCGATCGATGCGAGCGGCCGAGCGATTCGGTGCTCAACTTGTCGAGCGACCAGCCGGGAAATTTGGAAGTGGGTCCGGATGAAAAGAAGGGGCGGCCCGGACGGACCGTAGGTTCATTCGTCATATATTCTCTCCTCACAGAGAGCACGCGCTGCGTTGGGGCAGCGTGGCCCGCAGCCGCAATGCGTATTGCAGCGCAGCATGTCAACACGTTTGAAGCGATCCACGCGGCCTTTTTTTGTGCCGGAAATTCCCGGGAACCCACGGTTCAGACCGTCGGTAACAATACTCGGCTGGCCGCTTTTCAGACTCCATAAGTATCGGCGAAGGGCGGCGTTAACCTTCTGATAACCATGAAGGGATAGGGTTTCGGCCATGCGTACGCGACTTCTCATATTGCCCCTGCTAGTCCTGCTGTCCGCGTGTGGCATGATCGACGGCCGCACCGACGGATCCCGTCCGTCGCAGAATGTCGAGCGACTGCCGCCCCCCAGCGCGCAGACGCAGCAATGTCTCGCGAACCTCTCGAATCAGAACGTCCAGTATCGCCGTTTGCCGGATCGGACTTTCTCGAACGGTTGCCGGGCGATAGGGGCCGTACAGCTCATTCAGGTCGGCACGCCGACCCGCAATCTCGGCGCCATGACATGCCCGCTGGCCGACCGTTATGCACGCTGGACGCGCGAGGTTCTCCAACCCGCGGCCCAGCGTCATTTCGGCCAGCCGGTAACCCTGGTCGAGACGTTTGGAACCTATGGTTGCCGGAATATCGCCGGGAGCGGGCGGCTTTCCGAACATGGCAAGGCGAATGCGATCGACATATCGGCATTCAACCTGGCCGATGGCCGCCGGATCACCGTGCTCGAAGGCTGGAACAACGATGACGGCCGCGAGCGGCGCTTCCTCAGGGACTTGCACCGCGGCGCCTGCGAACGGTTCGAGATCGTGCTGGGGCCGGACGCCAATGCCGATCATCGCAACCATTTTCATTTCGACATGGGTAGCCGCGGGCCATATTGTCGCTAAAGGGTAGGGCCATGAAAGACCCCACCATCCCCGAAGAAATCTTCTATTCGTCCGGCGAAGATGCGGCCTATGCCCGCAAGGTCACGTCGACACCGCAGACCGAGGATCCGGCCTATCGGCTGGCATTCCAGGACACCGATTTCCTGTTGCGTGAAGACTTGCGGCCGATCCGGTTCCAGCTCGAACTGCTGAAACCCAAACTGCTGCTCGATGAAGCCAATATCGGCTCGACCCTGGTCATGTACGGCTCGGCCCGCATTCCCTCGCCGGATCGCGCAGACGCGGTCGTCGAAGCGGCCTCGGAAGGCAAGCAGAAGCGCGTCGCAGAGCGTCTGCGGGCCAAAGCGAAATATTACGAGGAGGCCCGGAAACTCGGTCGATTGGCAAGCCAGTGCGATTGCGATGAGGACGGCAAGCGCCAGTTCGTCGTGTGTTCGGGCGGCGGCCCGTCGATCATGGAAGCGGCGAATCGCGGCGCGGCCGAGGTCGGCGCGGAATCGATCGGCCTGAACATCGTTCTGCCGCACGAGCAGGCGCCGAACGAATATGTTACGCCGAGCCTGAGCTTCCAGTTCCACTATTTCGCCCTGCGCAAGATGCATTTCCTGATCCGCGCGCGCGCAGTGGCCGTGTTTCCTGGCGGTTTCGGGACGTTAGATGAAACGTTCGAGCTGCTGACGCTCGTTCAGACAGGCAAGATGAAACCTTTGCCGATCCTGCTGTTCGGCAAGGAATTCTGGACGCGGATCGTCGATTTCGAGGCGCTGGCCGAAGAGGGGACGATTTCGCTGGAAAACCTCAACATCTTCCGGTTCGTCGAGACCGCCGACGAAGCCTGGGAGATGATCACGGACTTCTACGTCGAGCCCCGGGGGTGGAAGTGCGCGCCGAACGGGCCCGGCGCCGCATAGCGCTCGTTACTCTTCGACCGCGCCCGCGGCGTCGCCTTCATTTTCGACCGCTCCCTCGACATCGGCCGCGAGATCTTCTTCGCCACCCTCTTCGGCTTCGGCTTCCGGCGCCGGGGGTTCGGGCAACGGCATGTTCGAGCCGTTGGCGTTCATGTAGAGGATCACGGCCGCGCGATCGAGCGGGTCGGAAAGGCCGGCGAAGCTCATCGTCGTGCCCTGCGCAAAAGCCGCGGGACGGGCGAGCCAGTCCGACATATTGTCGAAGTTCCAGCTGCCCTCCATCTCGCTCAGAGCGCTCGAATAGCTGAAGCCGGGCACCGAGGCGATGTCGCGGCCGATCTTGCCCCACAGGTTCGGGCCGATGCCGTTCGCGCCGCCCTCATTGATCGTGTGGCAGCTCGCACAGCGGCGGAAGACCGCCTCGCCCTGTTCGACGGTGACCGACGGAAAGGCCATGGCCATCGTCATTTCGGCTTCTTCCCCGCCGCCTTCTTCGACGACGCCCTCGACGACATAGCCCATCGTTTCCGGGCGTTCGCTGTGGAAGATTTCGCCGGTGACGATCGACGCGCCGAGCGCCACGATGCCGCCCGCCAAAGACCAGCCTGCGATGGTGTTGAACTGACTCATCTATTTGATTCCCGCCTGTCAGGATTGCTTGCGCGGTGCTTTAGAGAGAGGCGCGCGTTATCGCAAGCGGGCAATCACTTCCCGTCCACCCAGGCGCGCAGCAGGGTATGGGCGATCGCGAAGTGCGGCGGCGCGATGAAGGCGGCATCGACCGCGCCGTCGAACGCGCGCTCGACGTCTTCCTTCGACACCCATTTCGCCGCTTCGATCTCTTCCTCGTCGAGGGTCAGCGCATCGCCGTCGACCGGTGCGATACAAGCCATCATCAGCGTATTGGGAAAAGGCCAGGGCTGGCTGGTCAGATAGCGTACCGAAGTCGCGTGGACGCCGGCCTCCTCGAACAGCTCCCGCGTGACCGCCCCCTCGAGCGATTCGCCCGGTTCGACGAAACCGGCGAGCGCCGAATAACGGTCCGGCGGGAAACGCGGCTGGCGTCCGACAAGGGCCTTGTCCTCGAAAGTCGCGAGCATGATGACGACCGGGTCGACGCGCGGGAAATGGTCGGCGCCGCATTCCGGGCATGTCCGGCCCCAGCCCGCCTTGGCGACTTGCGAGCGCGCGCCGCACCGGCTGCAGAACAGATGGCCGCGATGCCATTCGATCAGCGACCGCGCGGCGGCGTAGGTGGACGCTTCCTCCGGCGGCATGATGTCGAGATAGCGCCACACCGCATAGGCGCGTTGGCCGGCGGGTGGTGCATCTTCGACCAGCGGCGCGAAGCAGGGCGTTCCGTCGTCGAGCCCGAGGAAGAGCAGCTCGGCATCGTCCGGGCGGTCGGCCATCGATCCCCAGGCCAGGGCGCCGTCCGGGCCGATTTCGGGATCGAGATCGTGGAGCTTGAGGAGCCGGGCGCGCAGATTGCCGCGCACATCCGCGAGCCGCTCGTCATCGATCCGGATCTGGTCGGCGCGGTCGAGGCGCGAGCCCGTCAGGCCCGGCCGTAATGGCGTGTTCACTCGTCATTCTCCCTCTGCGCCAGCGCCAATGCGGCGGCCTTGGCGAACAATGTCGGCAATCCCGCATCCCCGATCGCATCGACGGGCCACCATTCGCCCTCGACGCCCGCATCCGTCAAGGCGCGACCCGCGACGACGTCCAGCTCGAGCGCGAAATGGGTGAAGACATGGCTGACCGTGCCGAACGCCTTCCAGTCGATATCGGCCGGGGCATCGGCGAGGTCGGGCGATCTGTCGGCCCATGGTCCGCTGGGCAGCGCCCGCATGCCGCCGAGCATTCCGCGCGCCGGTCGACGGACGAGCAGCACCGTCCGCTCATGCTCGAGCCAGAAGGCGGTACCGCGCCGGGTCGGCTTGGTTTTCCTGGGCGCTTTCAACGGAAAACGCGCGGGCTCGTCGCTCGCCGTCGCGGCGCACATCGCCTGCAAAGGGCATTGCGGGCAGCCCGGATCGCGAACCGTGCAGACCGTCGCACCGAGATCCATCATCGCCTGTGCGAAATCGCCGGCCCGCTCGTCCGGGGTCAGCGGTTCGGCGAGCCGGCGGATTTCGGCCCGCGCCTTCGGTAGCGGAGTTTCGATGGCGTGGAGTCGGGATATGACACGCTCGACATTCGCGTCGACGACCGTTGCCGCCTCGCCGAACGCGATCGCCGCGACCGCCGCGCCGATATAGGCGCCGATACCCGGCAGGGCCCGCAATTCGTCTTCGGTTTCGGGGAAACGGCCGCCATGGTCGGCGACCACGGCTTTGGCGCAGGCATGGAGATTGCGCGCCCGGGCATAATAACCGAGCCCGGCCCAGGCCGCCATTACCTCGGCGCTGTCGGCCCCGGCCAGCGCTTCGACTGTCGGCCAGCGCTCCGTGAACCTGTTGAAATAGGGTTTCACCGCAGCGACCGTCGTCTGCTGGAGCATGACCTCGGACAGCCAGACCCGATAGGGATCGGGCGGCGGCGCGCCGGGCGGCGCGCGCCAGGGCAGGGCGCGCGCCTCGCCGTCATACCAGCGCAGAAGCGCCTCGCTGACCCGCTTCGCGTCCATTCAGGCGGTTTCCGGAGGGCGGCGGATTATCCACATCGCACCGTAACTTTTTATGGCAGCCATCAGGGGCCTATGGCATGACCGGTGCGATGGCGAAAACCCGCAATATTTCCGGTCGCGACACGGCGAAATCGTCCGGCAGGGCCCAAGGGCGCAGCCGGCGTGCACGCGCCGTCGGCGATATGCTGCCGCAGATCGGCAAGGCGTCGTTCCGCCGGTTCGGCTTCGTCCAGAGCTCGGTCGTCACGCGCTGGCGCGAGATCGTCGGCGAGCGCTACGCCGAAGTCTCGACGCCCGAATCGATCCGCTTTCCGGCGGGCAAGCGCTCGGACGGCGTTCTGCGCCTCAATGTCGCGGGCGCACATGCGACGATGATGCAGCATATCGAACCGACGATCATCGAGCGGGTGAACCGCTTTTTCGGCTATCCGGCTGTGGCCCGGATTTCGATCCAGCAGGGCAGGGCGGCGAAGTCCTCGGCCCGCCCGCCTGCGCCGCCGTCGCTGCGCCCGGTTCCCGAGGCGCTCGGCGCGTCGCTGCGCGAGATTGCCGATCCCGAGCTCCGCGCCTGTCTCGAAGGTCTGGCGGCGTCGGTAGTCGCGACCGAAGGCGCGCCGCTGGTCGACGATCGCGCGCCGCCCCGGCAATTGCAGGTTAAGCGTCTAGGCGATATTGGCCGCGACGCACAGAATGGAGTGAATGAGTGATGAAGCATTTGTGGAAGGTTTCCGCGATCGCCCTGGCCGCGACCCTTGCGGCATGCGGCGGCGAAACGTCGGCCAATGGCGGCGCGGCGACCGGTTCGGTCGAAGCCGATACGTCGCGCAACTGGGTCGAAGTCGTCACCAAGACCGAAGAAGGCGGGTTCCAGATGGGCAATCCCGACGCGCCCATCAAAATCGTCGAATTCGCGTCGATGACCTGCGGCCATTGCGCGACCTTCGCCGAGGAGAGCTTCGATCCGCTCGTCGAAAACTACATCTCGCAGGGTCTGGTGAGTTTCGAGGTGCGTAATTTCGTTCGCGATCCGCTCGATCTCAGCGCCGCACTGCTGAGCCGCTGCCGCGGTGCCGAGCCCTTCTTCCCGCTGAACGAGCGGCTGTTCGCGAACCAGGAAACGATGTTCGAGACGATCCAGGGTGCCGATCAGGCGCAGCTGCAGGCGCTCGCGACTCCCGAAGCGCTGCAGAGCGGCCGGACGTTCGTCGGATTCGCCGAAGCGGCCGGCCTGATCGATCTCGTCGGCAGCCTCGGCGTTTCGGACCAGCAGGCGCGCCAGTGCCTCGCCGATACGGCGGCGATCCAGGAACTGGAGGAAATGCGCAACCGCGCGCTCAACCAGCACAATATAACCGGCACGCCCTCTTTCCTGATCAACGGCGAGCTGGCGAGCGGCGTTTCGAGCTGGGCGCAACTCGACGCCCGCCTCCAGGAGATGGTCCAGTAGATTGAACGTTTTGGGGGCACATTGCGCGCGAACGCGGAACAGGCGTAGCCGATGCGGATAAAACGCCTGAAACTTGCGGGCTTCAAAAGCTTTGTTGATCCGACCGAGCTCCGTATCGAGCCGGGCCTGACCGGGGTCGTCGGGCCCAACGGTTGCGGTAAATCGAACCTGCTGGAAGCGCTGCGCTGGACGATGGGCGAGAGTTCGCCCAAATCGATGCGCGGCGGCGGCATGGAGGACGTGATCTTCGCGGGCACGGATGTCCGGCCCGCGCGCGATTTCGCCGAAGTCTCCATCCTCGCCGAGCGCGACGAGAGCGACCGGCCTGACAATGACACGGTTGCGCTCGAAAGCGAGGTCGAGGTCGTTCGCCGGATCGAGCGCGGTGCGGGTTCCGCCTATCGGGTGAACGGGCGCGATGTGCGGGCCAAGGACGTCGCGCTGCTGTTTGCCGATGCGGCAACCGGCGCCCATTCGCCGGCGCTGGTGAGCCAGGGCAAGATCGGGGCCGTCGTTTCGGCCAAGCCCGCCGAGCGGCGGCAGATGCTGGAGGAGGCGGCCGGGATCGCGGGGCTCCATGTGCGCCGCAAGGATGCCGAACAGAAGCTGCGCGCGACCGAGACCAACCTCTCGCGGCTCGACGACCTTTTGGCCGATATGGACGGACGGATCCGGGCGCTGAAGCGGCAGGCCAACGCCGCGCGGCGCTATCGCAAACTTACCGATCAGATTGAACTGGGCGAAGCGCGGCTGGTCTTCGCCCGCTGGCGCGATGCGGCGGCGGCGGCCGAAGCCGCCAAGGCGGAGGCCGAGCGGGCGGAAGCGCAGGTCGCCGAAGCCGCCGAACGGCAACGGGCGGCGGCCATGCATCAGGCCGATGCCGCGCGCAAGCTGGCCGAACACCGCAATGCCGCGCAGGAAGCGCGCGAGGCCGCCTCGGCGTTGGGCCACGAACTGGCGGCGCTCAAGAACGAACGCAGCGCGCTCGAACGGCGGATCGACGAGCTGGCGAACCAGCGCGAAAATCTGTCGCGCGATCGCGGGCGCGAAGATGCGCTGGCGAGCGATGCCGCGGCCGCGCTCGAGCGGCTGGGCGCCGAAGAACGGGAGATCGCCGGGCGCCTCGAGGGCACAGATGAGCGGCTCGCCGAAAGCGAAAACAAGTTGCACGAGGCGGAAACCGTGTCGCGCGAGGCCGAGCTCGCCATGGCGCGGGCGCTCGCCGCGCAGGCGTCGCAACAGGCCGATATCCGCGTTGCCGAAGCCGGGGCCGAGAGCGCCCGCCAGCGCCTCGCGCGGGCCGAGGGCGAGGCTGGAAGGATCGCGTCGGAACTGGCCGAACTCGGCGATGTCGGACCGCTGGAGCGGACATATGCCGAAGCGGACACGGCGCGCGACGCCGCCGAAGCGCGGGTAACCGAATTGCGCGCCGCGATCGAGACCGCAGACGGACAGCGCGAAGCGGCGGCGGACGCGCGCGATACGGCGGAGAGCGAGACGGCGGCGGCGCGGGCGGCGCTTGCCGCGCTCGAGTCGGAGGCTCGGGCCCTTGCCAAGGGCATGGAGGATGCGGTCGAGGACAAGGCCTTGGGCCATGTCCGTGCGGCCAAGGGCTATGAAAAGGCGTTGGCCGCGGCGCTCGGCGACGATCTCGAAGCGGGTCTCGGCGAAACCAGCGCGCGCCGCTGGGCGGGGTCCGAAACGCATGATGGAGATCCGGCGCTGCCGTCCGGCATCGAGCCGTTGGCGGACCATGTGACCGCGCCCGCACAGCTTTTGCGGCGGCTGGCGCAGATCGGCGTCGTCGAGACCGATGACGGTTCGATCGATCTCGCCGTTGGCCAGCGGCTGGTGACGCGCGCCGGAACTTTGCGGCGCTGGGACGGCTATGTGGCGAGCGACGAGGGCGCAGCGGCTGCCGACCGGCTGATGCGGGCCAATCGGCTCGAAGCGATCGAGGCGGCGCTACCGGCGGCCCGGGCGGATGTCGAAGCGGCGGCAGCGCGCGCTGCGGAAGCGGTGGCGGCCGTCACCGAAGCGCGAACGGCGCTGGAAGATTCGCGGGATGCGCTGGGCGCGGCGGAGGACGCCGCGCGTGCCGCGATCCGCGCGCAGGACAGCGCCCGCGCCGCGATCGAACGTCTCGCGGATCAGCAGGCGGGTCTGGCGGAACGCCGCGAGCGCGCCAGCGCCGAACTCGAAGAGGCGAAGCGCGGGCTGGAGGATGCCGAAGCTGCGGTCGCCGGACTGCCCGATGGCGGCGATACGGACGCGTCGGTCGAGCGGCTCAAAGCGGCGAGCGAGGCGGCGCGCCTCATTCTGGCCGAGGCGCGGGCCGAAGCGGCGACCATCGGGCAGGCTATCGATGCCGACAAGGCACGGCTCGAGGCGGCGCAGGCCGAAGCGGACAGCTGGAAGAGCCGGGCCGGAGAGGCCGCCCGCCGCGTTCAGGAAATGACGAGGCGCGAGACCGAGGCCGAAGCCGAGGCCAAGGCGCTCGCCGATGCACCGGGCGAGATCGATGCGAAGATTCGCGGGCTACAGGGCCGAGTCGCCGAAGCCGAGGAGCGCGCGGAAAGCGCCCGGGCGGAAGAACGGGCCGGCGAGGAGCGCGTGGCGGAAACCGAACAGCTTGCCGCCGAAGCGGTCGAGACGCTGTCCGCGGCGCGCGAACATCGCGCGGGCGGCCAGGCGCGCTTCGAAAACGCGGAATCGCGGCGGCGCGAGTTCGAACGCGTCGCGAGCGAACGCTTCCAGTCGGCACCGCGCGGTCTTGCCGCGAAATACGAATTCGACGCCGAAGATGTTGCCGGGGCCGAACAGGAGTCGGCCGCGCTCGACAAGCTGAAAGCGGATCGCGAACGAATCGGACCGGTCAATCTCGTTGCCGAGAGCGAACTGGAAGAGCTGGAGACGGAGCGCGATTCGTCGCTCGCCGAGCGCGAGGAGCTCGGCCAGGCGATCAACCGGCTGCGCGGCTCGATCGGCAATCTGAACCGTGAGGGCCGCGCGCGGCTGCTCGCGGCGTTCGAGGAAGTCGACAAGCATTTCCGCCGCCTGTTCGGCACGCTGTTCCAGGGCGGACAGGCGCATCTCGCACTCATCGATTCCGACGATCCGCTTGAAGCCGGCCTCGAGATCATGGCGCAGCCGCCGGGCAAGAAACTGGCGACGCTGACGCTGCTGTCGGGTGGCGAGCAGGCCTTGACCGCGGTGGCGCTGATCTTTGCGCTGTTCCTCACCAATCCCGCGCCGATCTGCGTGCTCGACGAGGTGGATGCGCCGCTCGACGATGCGAATATCGAGCGGTTCTGCGAGCTGCTCGACCAGATGGCGGCTGAGACCGACACCCGCTATCTGATCGTCACCCATAATGCGGTGACCATGGCCCGCATGCACCGGCTATACGGTGTCACGATGGTCGAACGCGGCGTCAGCCGGCTCGTTTCCGTCGACCTGGGCGGCGCCGAAACCCTGCTCGCCGCCGAGTAGCGGGCGATTCTCCCCGCAACGGCGGATTGGCGGTTTTTTTGCCTTATCGATGCGCCGTTTCGACGCGATAATGAAATTCGCTCGCAAGCCAGATTTGTTATTGCAAGTCATTCGCAGTAGGTCTAAGCGCCCTCGACATCGTTCTTGCAGGGGGAAGTTTCGTGCGTCTGGTTGTTTCGAGTTCGGTCTTGGTGGTCGCTGCAATGCTGGCCGCCCCGGTTCAGGCGGAGGATGTCCAGGACGGCCAGGGAGCGGTGGCAACGGCCACCGCGGCGGCGACGGCGGCGGCGGATGCCGATATCATCGTCACCGGGAGAGTTCTCTACACCGACCAGGTCAACGCGCTCAGAACGCCGACGCCGATCATTGATGTCCCGCAAAGCCTTTCGATCGTCACCGCCGACGAGATCAGCCGGCGCGGCTTTACGAGTATCCGCCAGATTATCGATTACACGCCGGGCGTGAACACCTCGCAGGGCGAAGGCCATCGTGACTCGATCGTGTTCCGGGGCGTGCGCTCGACCGCCGATTTCTTCATCGACGGCGTCCGCGACGACGTCCAATATTACCGTTCGCTCTACAATCTGGAGCAGGTGGAGATCCTGCGTGGCCCCAATGCGCTGCTGTTCGGGCGCGGCGGCACAGGTGGCATCCTGAATCGGGTTACGAAGCGCGGCGTGGTCGGCGAGTCGTTCACCGGCGGGCAGCTGAGTGTCGACACGTTCGGCGCAGTCGGCGTCCAGCTCGACGCCAATCTATCGACGAGCGAAAACGCGGCTTTTCGCGTCAACGCGATGTACGAATATCTGAACAATCACCGGGATTTCTACGATGGGGACCGGTTCGGCATCAACCCGACCGCCAGGTTCCAGTTCGGCCCGGCAACGACGCTCGACCTGTCATACGAATATGTCGATCATGAGCGTTTCATCGATCGCGGCATTCCGACGGGCACCAACGGACGTCCGGTCGAAGCCTTCGAGGATATCGTCTTCGCCGACCCGGAGCTCAACACGAACGAACTGCAGGCGCACCTGTTCCGCGTTTCGCTCCAGCACGATTTCTCGGAGAATCTGAAGGCTAATTTCAGCGCGTTCTACGGCGATTACGACAAGCTCTACCAGAATTTCTATGCATCGGGCTACGATCAGGCGGCGACGCCGAACCAGGTAACGCTCGACGGCTATATCGACACGACCCGGCGCGAGAACCTGATCCTGTCGGGCAACTTGGTCGGAGAATTCGACACCGGCCGCATCCACCACACCGTCATAGTCGGCGGCGAATATATCAACACGTCTTCGGACCAAGACCGGTTCAACTCCTTCTGGTCGACGACGATGGACGACAATGAGGTCTTTGCGATCGCGCGGCCGCTCAACCTTCGCGGAGGCGTGGGCGTCAACGCCGCCGGCGTGCCCACGACGAACGATTTCACCGTCGATCTGAACGACGACACGCGCGTCGATGTCGACGTCTTTTCCGCCTATATCCAGGACGAGATCGAGGTCACGGATTGGCTGAACCTGGTGGTCGGCGCCCGGTTCGACAGCTTCGATATCGAGGTCTTCAACGTTCCGGCCAACGAGACGCGGAGCCGGCGCGACGAGGAGATATCGCCACGCCTCGGCGTGATCCTCAAGCCGCAGGAGAACATCTCGATCTATGCGAGCTATAGCGAGACCTTCCTGCCGCGCAGCGGCGAGCAGTTTACCGACATCAACGGCGCCAACAACGCGCTCGATCCGGACACCTTCACCAATCTCGAGGCGGGCATTAAATGGGATATCAATCCCGGCCTGAGCTTCACCGCCGCAATCTTCGAGATCGAGCAGAGCTCTCCGCAGGTCTCGGACAACGACCCGGCGACGCTCGACGTGATCGACTCGCAGATCCAGGGTTTCGAGCTGCAGCTTCAGGGGCAGGTGACGGAGTGGTGGTTCGTCTCGGCCGGCTATAGCTATCTCGATGGCGAGCAGGTCGATCGCGCCGGCGCGACCGGTCTCCGCCCGCGCGAACTGCCTGAACATATGTTCTCGATCTGGAACAGTTTCCAGGTGACGAACCGGTTCGGTCTCGGCTTGGGCATGACCTATCAGGACGAGAGCTTTATCGATAACGGAAATACGGCCGTCCTGCCGAGCTACACCCGTTTCGACGCGGCGGCCTATTATGACGTGACCGACGATGTCCGCATTCAGGTCAATGTCGAAAATCTGTTCGACAAACTCTATTTCCCGAACGCCCACGCGACCCATCAGGCGAGCGTGGGCGCGCCTCTCAATGCCCGCTTCTCCGTTATCGGCCGATTCTGACTGGGCGAAACGCGGTTCGGAGAACCCACACGGGCTCAGTCTTCCATCGTCGGCACTCCGCCGACCGCCGAAACAGCGGCAGTCGTTTCGTCGGTGAACAGCCCGTCGATGCCGAGGGCAATGAAGGCGGCGATCTCGTCGGGGCTGTTGCCATGCGCGCGCGGATCGGGGCCGAGCCGGAGCGTCTCGGGCAGGAAATGATTTTCCGGGCGGAACGTATAGGGAATGACGAGCAATCCGGCAGCATGTGCGTCAGCGACCAGTGACGTTGCGGTCGGCACGGTGGCCGGGCCGTCCCAGCGCGCGACCAGCGCTTTGTCGGGTCCGATGGCGTCGGCATAGCTTGCCACGGCACGCAGCCCTTCGGGCGTTGCCATATGCGCGTAGCTCGTTCCCGGCGCATCCGCCGGGCTGCCGGCGCGTGCGATCAGCTGTACGAGGCGCAGGTCGGTCAATATGTCGAGGGCGGCGAGGGGCGCGATCTCGAACGACTGGATCATCGAGAGGTCCGTTTCGTCGTGATAGCCGGCCTCGGCGAGCTGTTCGGCCAGCGCCTCTTCCATCGGCAGGCCGATCGAGGCGAAATAGCCGGGATGCTTGATCTCCGGAATCAGTCCGACCGGTCGGCCCTGGCGTCCGACAAGCTCGATGATTTCCGCCAGCGTCGGCACTCCGTAGCGCCCGTCATGCGTGGCGCTTTCGGGGCGTAGCTCCGGCAGCCGCTCGCGCGCCCGCAGCGTGCGCAGCTCGGCCAGCGTGAAGTCCTCGGTAAACCAGCCGGTGACGCTGCGGCCGTCGATCGTCTTGGTCGTCCGGCGGTCGGCGAATTCGGGTCGCCCGGCGACATCGGTCGTGCCCGAAATCTCGTTCTCGTGGCGCGCGACCAATATGCCGTCGCGCGTCATCACGAGATCGGGCTCGATATAGTCGGCGCCCTGGTCGATCGCGCGCTGATAGGCTTCGAGCGTATGCTCTGGCCGTTCGGCCGACGCGCCGCGATGCGCGATGACGAGCGGAGTTCCGGTCATGGGAGCGGGCGCGATCGTGGCGCAGGCCGGCGCGAGACACAGCAGCAGGGACAAAAGAACGTACCGCATATCGATACATCTCCTCGCCCCTGCAGTGGCGACAATCTGCGCCGCTGGCAATGCCGGCCGATGCCGGTGGGCGGCTAGGAGGCGCGTTCGAGTTCGTCCGGTTTGCGCTGCTCGAATTTCTCGGCAAGCTCTTTCTCGGTTTTCTCGCTCAGACCCTTCGCGGCCGCGATGAACATCTCATTCTCTTCTTCTTCGATGTGATGAAGATAGCGATCCTTCATCGTGCGGAAACGGGCGAGCCAGCCGGTCGACGAATAGTCCATCTCCTCCAGCTCTTCGAGATAGTCTTCGAGCTCCTTGTGCTCGGCCACCGAATGCTGCGATTTGTCGCGCAGGTCGGGATCGGCAAGCATCGTTGCGTAGAGCGTTTCTTCCTCGGCGGCGGCATGGGCGATCACTTCGGTCTTGAACCGGCCGAACAGTTCGCGCCGGCCATCGCTGTCCCCCTGCGTCTTGTCGATCAGGTCGAGCATCGTGCGATGCTTGTCATGGTCTTCCTTGAGCCGGGCGAAAATCTTCTGGTCTGCCATTGTTCGTGTCTCCTTTGTCGGTTTGTTGTACCAACGGGCGGCCTTGCCGATTGTTTCACTTGCGAATTGTTATTAGCTGGAGGGAGGCCCCGGCCTGGCGCATGCAAAGGACCCCCATGACCGATATAGGCACGACCGATACTGCCGCTTCGCCGGATATCCGCACGGCGGAGCTGACGCCGCTCGATCCACGCCAGAAAAGCGTTCTCCGGATCCGGGCGATACTGGGCGGCCTTCCGCCCCTCGCGATGCTTGCGATCGGCGATGTCGTGGCGGCGGGCGAGTTCGGCTTTCCCGCCGGCTGGATCGGCGGCGCGGGGCTGGTGCTCTATCTCGCGACGGTGCTGCTGCTTCCCGCCCGCCGCTACCGTCGCTGGGGCTATCATCAGGGCGGCAACGGGATTCTGATCGCATCCGGCCTGCTCGTCCGCCGGGAAACCATCGTTCCCTATGACCGGGTCCAGCATATCGACGTGTCGCGCGGGCCGATCGAACGGAGTTTCGGCGTGTCGACGCTCACCCTGCACACCGCCGGCAGCTACAACAGCACGGTCGATCTCCCCGGGCTCGCGCTCGAGGACGCGAACCGGATGCGCGACGGAATCCGCACCCATATCAGCGAGGACCTGCCATGAGCGCAGAGCCGGAAAGCTGGTCGCGCCTCCATCCGGCGACGCTGGCAATCCGTGGTCTCGAGCGCCTGCCCGAACTGGTTCTCGGTTTGCCCGCGGCGGCCTATTTCATCGGCGGCAGCGGGTTGGCGGTTGCCGTCTTTCTGGCGTTCGCCGGCCTGATCGTCTCGATGCTGTTCGCCTATGTCTACTGGCGTCGGTTCACCTACTGGATCGGCGAGGAGCAGCTGGTGATCGAAAGCGGCATATTGAGCCGCAACCGGCGGACAATCCCGTTCGACCGGATCCAGGATATCAGTCTTGAGCAGAAGCTGCTCGCGCGCCTGTTCGGCGTCTCGATCGCGCGAATCGAGACCGGCAGTTCCGGCGGCGACGAAGGCGAGCTCAACTGCATCAGCCGGGCCGAGGCCGACCGGCTGCGCGACAGGATCCGCGCCTACAAGGCCGGCAATGCGGCCAGCGCCGCCGCGGCGCCGGAGGAGGCAGCGGAACGCAGCGAGCCACTGCTGTTCTCGATGGATGTCGGCCGGCTCGTCATCGCCGGTCTGTTCAATTTCTCGCTGGTCTTTCTCGCGATCTTTGGCGGCATCTGGCAATATATGGGCAGCTATCTGCCGGCCAGCTATCTCGACCCCGGGCAGTGGATCGACGATTATGGCGATCAGGCGATAGGACTCGTCTCGGCGCTTTCCATCCTGTCCTCCGTCATGCTGCTGCTCGCCATCGGAGTCGTCACCGGCCTTGCACGGACGGTCGCGCGCGATTTCGGCTTCAGGTTGACCCGGACGGAAACAGGGCTGCGGCGCCGGCGCGGGCTGTTTACGCGGACCGACGTCGTGATCCCGCTCCGCCGCGTCCAAGCGGCGATCATATCGACTGGCATCGTCCAACGGCTGTTCGGCTGGCATGGCCTGGCGGTCCAGAGCCTCGGCAGCGACGGCGATGCAGGCACCCATCACGCGATAGCGCCGCTCGCCCGATATGCCGACCTCGAGCCGATATTCGATGAACTCCGAATGCCGGTGCCGCCGCCAGCACGCGCGTTCACCCGGGTCTCACCGCGGCTGATATGGCGCAGTTGGGTCGAGGATGGTGCTTGGCTGGTGGCCGCGATCGCGATCGCGTCACTGTTCTGGAGCGGGGCCCCGTGGTTGGGTCTGCTGGCGCCGCCGCTCCTGCTCGCTCCGGTGCTGCAATATCGCGCGCACGGCTATTGCATCACCGAAGGCACGCTGTTCGTCCGGAGCGGATTCTGGCGGCCGCGTGTCACGATCCTGCCGCTTGCCAAGGCGCAATCGGCGACCCTGGTTCGCGGCCTGACTCAGCGTGGTTTCGGTCTCGCCACGCTGGTCGTCGGCACGGCGGGCGCGTCGCTCGCCGCGCCGCTGCGGATACTGGACCTCGACGAGGGTGCGGCGCGCCGATTGTTCGGCGGAAAACTCCTGTCCGCCTAATCCTGGAGGTGGAAGCCGATGCGCAGGGTGACCTGATAATGGGCGACCTTGCCGTCGACGACATGGCCGCGGGTGTCCGTCACTTCGAACCAGCCGATATCGCGGACCGTTTGGGCGGTGCGTTCGATCGCCCCCTTGATCGCGTCTTCGATGCTCGTCTCGGACGTGCCGACGACTTCGGTGATCTTGTAGATATTGTCGCTCATGAATTTCCTTTCTCTTCGTCCTATCAAAGCGCGAGCGGCGATTTCGTTGCACGGGGCCGGATTACGGCGCGCCGCGGTGCTGGGGCCGCACTCGAAGCCTGCCGACGATCCTTCGCCCTTCGTCGAGGCGCGGCTGGCCATTTCGCAAAACCCGGCCTAGTCCAACTGACGAGAAAACAGGGGAAATGACGATGATGCGCACACTGATACTGGCTCTCGCTCTCGGCACGGCTGCTCCGGCGATGGCCGCGCCCGACGACGATCTCGCGACCTTGATGGACGAGGTCTGGGCGGCCGCTCTCCGCGAGAATCCGGAACTGGCGACCAGCGTGGGCGTGCGCGACTATGACAACCGGGTGACCGATATCAGCCTTGCGGCGCGCGATCGGCGGGCGGCGGAGGCACAGGCCTATCTCGATCGCCTGCGCGCGATCCCGCAAGACCAGCTTTCGGCCGACGCGCGCACCAATTACGGGATATTGGAACGGATGCTCAGCGAATCGGTCGAAGCCAATACATTCGGCCAGCGCATCATGCTGTTCACGACCTATTCGGGCTGGCACCAGAATTTTGCGAGCCTGCCCAACAACCTGCCGTTCCAGACGCCGGCCGACTTCGAAAGCTATCTGGCGCGGCTGGCGCTGTATCCGACGATCAACGACACGGCGATCGCGATCAGCAGCCAGGCGGCCGAGCAGGGCTATACGCTGCCCTGCGCCGTGCTGGACGGCTATGAGCGTTCGATCTCGGGCGTCATCGGCGACGACCCGACGGCCTCGCGCTTCTACGAACCGTTTACGCGGCCGCGCCCGACCGCCGTTTCGGAGGACGCGTTCGAAGCCTATGCGGCCCGGGCGCGCGAACTGATCGCGACGGTGCTCGCACCGGAATTCGACGAGCATCTCGAATGGTATACGAGCAGCTATCTGCCGGCCTGCCGGGCGGAAGTCGGCATTTCGGCCCAGCCGGGCGGCGCGGAATATTACCAGTTCCGCATCCGCCAGATGACGACGACCGATCTCGGCGCGCAGGAAATCCATGACATCGGCCTCGCCGAAGTCGCGCGAATCCGGGCGGAAATGGAGGCGGTGACGGCCGAGGCCGGCTTCGAGACCCGCGAAGCCTATATCGAGCACCTGCGGACCGACCCGCGCTACTACGCCGAAACGCCCGAAGAGCTGATGGCGGCCGTCGCGCTGCAGGCCAAGGAACTGGATGGCCTGATGCCCACGATGTTCGCGGTACTGCCGCGGCTGCCCTACGGTATCCGCGCCATCCCCGACGAGATCGCGGAAGGCACGACCACGGCCTATTACAATCCCGGATCGCCGGAGAGCGGCATCGCCGGCACCTATTATGTCAACACTTCGCTGCTCGACCAGCGGCCGCTCTGGGAAATCCCAGCCTTGTCCGCGCACGAAGGCGTGCCCGGCCATCACCACCAGATCGCGCTGCAGCAGGAAATCGAGATGCACCCGCTGCGTCAGAATCTCGCCTTCTTCACCGCGTTCATCGAAGGCTGGGGGCTGTATTCGGAGCGGATCGGGATCGAGATGGGGATTTACGACACCCCGGCCGAAAATATGGGCCGGCTGAGCTACGAGATGTGGCGCGCCTGCCGGCTCGTCGTCGATACCGGCATCCATGCGCTGGGTTGGTCCAAGGACCAGGCGATCGCGTTCATGCGCGAGAATACGGCGCTGACCGAGGCGAATATCGAGGCCGAGGTAAACCGCTACATCTCCTGGCCGGGCCAGGCGCTCGCCTACAAGCTGGGCGAACTCCGGATCCGCGAGTTACGCGCGCGCGCGGAAGCTGCGCTCGGCGAGAATTTCGATGTCCGGCAGTTCCACGATACCGTTCTGGGGCAGGGTTCGGTGCCGCTCGACGTTCTGGAGGGGCAGATCGACCGCTGGATCGCCGCGCAGCAGGCCGAAGCGGAGGGTTAGGCGCC
>NZ_JBQLZM010000132.1:0-9009 GCF_052168275.1 Parasphingopyxis sp.
AAGCCTGCCGCCGGGCGGCGAACGGCCGCTGTTTCGTCCGCCGCGTCCGCGAGGAAACCGGCATCGCGCTCGACATCATCAGCCCGGAGGAAGAGGCGCGCCTCGCGGTGCTCGGCTGTCACATCCTGCTCGAACCGGGCGACGGCCCGGCGCTGATCTTCGATATCGGCGGCGGCTCGACCGAGCTCGTGCTGATCGAACCGGGCGGGGACGAGCCCGAGATCCTGTCCTGGTACAGCGCGCCTTGGGGCGTGGTGAGCCTCGCGGAAAAGGAATTCAACGACCTGACGACGCTGGAGGACCGGCTCGACACCTATCAGCGGATGCGCAACCGCGTGGCGGCGAGCTTCGCCGATTTCGCCTCGACCCTGCCGACGATCGGCTACCAGCCGCGCCTGCTGGGCACGAGCGGCACGGTGACGACGCTCGCCAGCGTCCATCTCGAACTGCCGAGCTACGACCGCAGCAAGATCGACGGGCTGATCCTGCCCTCCGACGCGCTGCGCGCGGTCAGCACCGATCTCGCGCACAAATCGGTACCCGAACGCGCCGAGATACCGTGCATCGGGACGGAACGGGCCGACCTCGTCGTCGCCGGCTGCGCGATCCTCGAGGCGATCCTCGACATCTGGCCCGCCGAGCGCATCGGGATCGCCGATCGCGGTATCCGCGAGGGCATCCTGCGCTCGATGATGGCGCATGACGGACGTCCGGCCGGGAAAGCGGCCCGATGAAACAGGTGCGCAAGGCGCGCGGGCGCTCCGAATCCTCGCGCCGCTGGCTCGAGCGCCAGATCAACGACCCCTATGTCAAACGCGCCCAGGCCGACGGCTATCGGGCGCGCTCGGCCTACAAGCTGATCGAGCTCGACGACCGGTTCGAGCTGCTGAAGGGCGTGCAGCGGATCGTCGATCTCGGCATCGCGCCGGGCGGCTGGTCGCAGGTGGCGCGGCGCAAGGCGCCGGGCGCCTCGATCGTCGGCATCGACCTGTTGCCGACCGATCCGATCGAGGGCGTCACGATCTTCGAGATGGATTTTCTCGACGAGGACGCGCCCGCGAAACTGACCGAGGCGCTGGGTGGCGAAGCCGATCTCGTCATGTCGGACATGGCGGCGAACACCGTCGGCCACAAGCAGACCGACCATCTGCGGACGATGGCGCTGGTCGAGGCGGCGGCGCTGTTCGCGACCGAGATATTGCGCCCCGGCGGCACGTTCCTCGCCAAGGTGCTCGCGGGCGGCGCGGACAATAGGCTGGTCGCCGAGCTCAAGCGCAATTTCGCCACGGTGAAACACGCCAAGCCGCCGGCCAGCCGCAAGGGCTCGTCCGAATGGTATGTGGTCGCCAAAGGGTTTAAGGGGCGGGAGTGAGCCTTTTCGGAAAGCTGTTCGGCAATCGCGACGAACCATCGCCCGGGATGGACCCGCTGCCGATCGATCCGAACGCCGAAACCCCGCCCGATCCCGACGCCACCGAACGGCTCCGGCAGCTGATCGCCGTCCCGCCCGAGCGGCGCGACGATGGCTGGGCACACGCTTTCTTTTCGACCCTGTGGACCGCCGCGATCGAGATCCCGTCTTCGACGCCCTTTACCGGACCCGACGGCTTTCCCTATTTGCGTTTCGACATGCCCGTCAGCGACAGTTTCGTCGGGCACAATCTGGCGGCGCTCGCCCGGCCCTGTCTCGACGCCGGCTCCGGGGCGGTCCTCTTCGCCGACCCCCAGGCCGACGAACCCGCCTATGTGATCCCGATGGGCGTGGTCGAAAGCCTCGTCCGCTATCGCGACTGGCGCGGCGATCCGGTCGACCTCGACGAAACCGGCGGCGGCGCCGAAAGCGGCACCGTCACGGTGAAGGCGGGGACGAGGATCGTGCAGAGCACGCCGTCCGCCGACTATCTGTCGCGGGAGGCCGCCCGGGCACTGGACCGGCATCTCAAGGAAATCTGGAAGGTGGCCGAACCGCGCGTGTCGCTGATGATGTCCGCCGAAACGCGGCCGTCCCGCTCGCTCGTCGTCAATGTTTCGAGGACCGCGTTCGGCAGCGACGCGCATGCCGACAATTTCGCCCGGGCCGTGCTCTGGTTCCTGCCGCCGTCGCGTTCCATCATCCTGATGCCGGACCATATGGACGAAGCGGAGATGACCCCGCTCGCCGATCTCGCGAACGGCTAGTCGCCGGACTGCGCGGCCCGCGCTTCCGCGACCGCCTGCCGCAGCCGGTCGTAACCGACGGCGCCCGACAAAATCCGGTCCCCGACGACGAAAGCCGGGGTTCCCGTCAGTTCGAGCCGGCCCGCCAGTTCGCGGTTGTTGCGGATTTCGGTCTCGATCGCCGCATCGGCGACGTCGCGCCGGACCTGCGCCGGATCGAGCCCGGCGCTGCGCTGGGCTTCGGCGATCGTCGCGCTGCCCGGGCGGCCGGCGTCGAACATCGCCTTGTGGAAATTGAAATAGTCGCGCTGACGCGCCGCGGACAGGCTGACCCGCGCCGCATCGACGCTTTCCTGGCTGAGGATCGGTAGCTCGCGGAAGACCACGCGGACATTGTCGTCCTCGGCGATCAGCCGCTCGATATCCGGCAGGCTGGTGCGGCAGAAACCGCAGGCATAGTCGAAAAACTCGACGATCGTGACATCGGCGTCCGCCGCGCCGGCCCAGGCGCCCTCGAACGGCGTTTCCAGCTCGTCGCGCACCGCCGAGATCATCTGCACCATCCGGCGTTCCTGCAACCGCTCCATCGCTTCGGGGATGATCTCGGGATTGGCGAGAATATATTCGCGGATCACGGTTTCGAGTTCGGACCGCTCGAGCCCCGCCGGCAGGCTGACCGGCGTCTGGCCGTCGGCCGCCTCGGTTCCGTCGGCGCGGAGGAAGACAAAGACGGCGATCGCGGCGGCCAGCGCCACCGCTCCGCTCACGATCCATCGGCTGGCGTTCATGCGTTCGTTCCGTTCATCCGTTTCACCGGTTGCGGCGCCGGCCGCCGCGTTCCTCGATCACGCTCTCGGCGATCATGGCGATGTCCTGCGCGCGCAGCCAGTCCGGCGTGCCCTGCGGAATGCCCTGCATCGCCTGGCGCGCGTTGACCAGCGCCTCCTCGGGCGATCCGGCCAGCGTCGCATATTCGGCCGTCGCCAGATAGGCGCGCGCGATATCGCCCTCCTGCGAATAGATATAGCCGAGGCGCCGCCAGGCGAAGGGATTGCGATTGTCGCGCTGGACCGCGGTGCGCAGCACCCGCCGCGCCTCGACCAGATGGTCCGCGTCCTCGGTCGCGATCAGCGCATGGCCGAACAGCGAGGCGATCAGCGGATGGTTGCGCGAATTAGCGAGCGCCGTGCGGAGGTCGGCTAGCGCCTCGTCCGGCCGGCCGGATTCGAGCAGGATCTGGCCGCGCAGTTCGAGGAAATAGGGATCGCCCGGCGCGCCCGCGAGCAGCGAATCGACTTCCGCCAGCGCGCGATCCGGGAAGGCCTGTTTGTGCCAGGCATAGGCCCGGGCATAGCGCGCCGGCACCGAGGTATCGCTTTCCGGATAGTTGATCAGCGTCTGTTCCGGCTGCTGGACGAAGCCGATCAGCTTCGCGCGCGCGCGCTGGAACCGCGCTTCGAGTTCGGGGTCGGTCTCCGCATTCCAGGCCGGGTCGTTCTGATAGAGTTCCTCGAGGATCGCCAGCCGCTCGCCGGTGAGCGGATGGGTGCGGTCATAGCTGTTGTCCTGCGGAATATTCAGCCGATATTCGAGATTCTGGAGCCGGCGGAAAAAGGCGAGGCTGCCACGCCCGCTGATTCCGGCGGTCGAAAGATATTGCGCCCCGGCGAGATCGGTCGTCGCTTCCTGCGCCCGGCTGAATGCCAGGAAATTGCCGATCGCGGCCCGCGAACCGGCGGACAGGACGGCGAGCCCGGCCTCCCCGGCGCCCGCCGCGATCGCCGCCGCGCCGAGCAACAGCGACAACAGGCTGATCCCGCCGGCGTTGCCCGCGGCGTCCTGGATCGCGATCGCATGGCCGCCCGTCACATGACCGATCTCGTGCGCGATGACGCCCTGCACTTCATTGGCGTTGGCGGCGGCCATGATCAGGCCCGAATGGATGAAGACACGCTGGCCGCCCGCGACAAAGGCGTTGATGCTCGTATCGCTGACCAGCACGATCTCGAATCCGTTGGGTTCGAGACCGGCGGCCTCGACGAGCGGCGCCGCCATGTCGTTGAGCAGCGTTTCGGTCTCGGCGTCCCGCAGGATCGACTGCGCCGCCACCGGGCGGACCGCCAGGACGAGACCGAGCAGCGTCACGAGCGCGAGACGCAGTATCATCTTCGCCGAAGCGGCGGAAATCGAGCGGGACCCGGTCATTGCCGGCACTGTCGGGCGTTGCGCCTGAACCGGGGATGAAAAGGGGGTCCCGGCGGTCATCGTCCGCTACTCGCCGAACGTCCGCTGCCACCAGCCGCGCCGGACGGGCTGATCCCCGCCGCCGCTTTCCCCGGCCTCGGCCATGGGAGGTTCTTCGCTCGCCACCGCCGTCTCCCCGCCATCGGCCTTTTCGGGCTTTTTGCGTGAACGTTTCGGCTTGGCGGGCGCCGCTTCCGCTTCGGCCGGTGCCGCATCCGCTTCGGCCGGCGCCCCATCGTCGCCTTCGGCGGGCGCTTCGACTGCAGGCGCCGCAGCGGCCGCTTCCGGTTCCGCCTTGCGGCGACGGCGCGGCGCGCGTTTCGGCTTATCTTCGGTCTCGGCATCCGCTTCTGCCGCCGGTTCCGCATCGCCCGCCGCTTCTTCGGGCTGGGCCTCGGTGTCGGCCTTCTTGCGCGAGCGGCGGCGTTTCGGTTTCTCCGCCTCGGCCGCCTCGACGTCCGCGTTCTCGGCTTCCGGAGCCTCTACTGCCGATGCATCGTCCGCAGCCTGGGCCGTGTCGTCCGTCTGCGTTTCGCCGTCCTGCGCATCCTGTGGGCCTTTCCGGCGGCGTCCGCCGCGGCGGCCCCGGCGCGATTTCCGGCGGGGCGCCTCCTCGTCATCGCCATCGCCTGCCCCGGCCGCCTGGTCTTCGTCCCGGTCCGTGCTTTCGCTTTCGGCATCGGCGGATTTCGGCTTGCCGCGCCGGCTGCGACCGCCCCGGCGGCCGCGACGGCGGCGCGAGCGGGGCCTTTCGTCCTCCTCGTCTTCGTCCTCTTCTTCGTCGATATCGTCGACGATATCCTCGTCATCGTCATCGTCATCCAGCGCCAGCGGTACGATCTCGACCCTCTTGGTCGGCGCGGGGCCCGACGCGGCGACGTCCATCGCCGCGCCTTCAAGGGCGCGATCCGGCAGCACCTCGATCGAGACGCCGTACAGTTCCTCGATCTCGCCCAGTTCCTTGCGCTTCGAATTCAGCACATAGACCGCGGCATCGCGCGAACAGGTGAGCACGAGCTTCGAGCCCTTGCCCTTCGCCGCTTCCTCCTCGAGCACGCGCAATGCCGAAAGCCCGGCGGAAGAGGCCGTGCGCATCAGGCCCGTGCCCTCGCAATGCGGGCATTCGTGGGTCGAGGCCTCGAGCACGCCGGTGCGCAGGCGCTGGCGGCTCATCTCGAGCAGGCCGAAGGACGAAATCCGCCCGACCTGGATCCGTGCCCGATCGTTCTTGAGCGCATCCTTGAGCGCGCTTTCGACTTTCCGGTTGTTCGAGCGGTGATCCATGTCGATGAAATCGATGACCACCAGCCCGGCCATGTCGCGCAGGCGCAGCTGGCGGGCGATTTCGCGCGCCGCCTCGATATTCGTCTTGAGCGCCGTCTGCTCGATATTGTGCTCGCGCGTCGAACGGCCCGAGTTGATGTCGATCGAGACCAGCGCCTCGGTCGGGTTGATGACGAGATAGCCGCCCGATTTGAGCTGGACGACCGGCTGGTACATCGCGCTGAGCTGGTCCTCGACCTGGTAGCGCTGGAACAGCGGCGTCGCGTCGACATATTGCTGCACGCGGCGCGCATGGCTCGGCATCAGCAGCTTCATGAAGGATTTGGCGGCCTTGTAGCCTTCCTCGCCCTCGACGATCACCTCGTCGATATCGCGATTGTAGATATCGCGGATCGCCCGCTTGATCAGATCGCTGTCGGTATAGATCTTCGCCGGCGCGGTGGCGTTGAGCGTGGTTTCGCGGATTTCGTCCCAGAGCCGGGCGAGATAGGTAAAGTCGCGCTTGATCTCGGTCTTGGTGCGCGTCATCCCCGCGGTGCGGACGATGCAGCCCATCGTATCGGGCAGTTTGAGATCGGAAATGACCGATTTCAGACGCTTGCGGTCCGATGCGTTGGAAATCTTCCGGCTGATCCCTCCGCCGTGCGACGTGTTGGGCATCAGAACGCAATAGCGCCCGGCGAGCGAGAGATAGCTGGTCAGCGCCGCGCCCTTGTTGCCGCGCTCCTCCTTGACGACCTGGACGAGCAGCACCTGGCGGCGCCGGATAACGTCTTGGATCTTGTACCGACGGCGCAGGTCCATCCGGCGCTTGCGGATATTCTGGACGGACGGCTCGTCATGATGCTCTTCATCGGCGTCGGCGTCGCCGGTTTCCTCGATTTCGGGCTCCTCGCCCTCCTCATCGGAATCGGCGGCATCCTCTTTCGCCTGCTCGTCGTCTTCGTTCTCGCGAAGCTTCGCCTCTTCCTTGGCCTGCTCCACTTCTTCGGCGAGCAGCTTCTCGCGATCCTCTTTCGGGATCTGGTAATAATCGGGGTGAATTTCGCTGAAGGCCAGAAAACCGTGGCGATTGCCGCCATAATCGACGAACGCCGCCTGCAGCGACGGTTCGACGCGGGTCACCTTGGCGAGATAGATATTGCCCTTGAGCTGTTTGTGGTCCTCGGACTCGAAATCAAATTCTTCGATCCGGTTGTTCTTGACGACGGCCACACGGGTCTCTTCCCGGTGGCGCGCATCGATCAGCATACGCGTTGCCATGTATTTGTCTCCGAACATGCCGAGCCGGCCAAGCTGGGCGGGCGGGCATGCGAATTGATAGGAATGGGCGATGTGCGACCGCGCCGTGCGGAATCGCACTTGGGGTCGTGCCCATTCGGGGTGAACTGAAATAAATCGCTTCTGCTGCGTCGGCATGTCCGGCCTCGGGGGCGGGACGACCTGCCACGAATGCAAGACGGCGCGGTTCGCGCATCGCTTGTCGTTCGGGAAGTGGGTGCCTCATGCAGCGTCAACCTGGTGAACCGGGCGGAAATGCGCCGGCCATGTGAAACAGGACGTTGCCATGCCGGTCAGCACATTCAACCCCCTATCGCCAAAAGCGCTAGCAGCGCCGTTCGCGCGCCGCAACAAAAACCGGCTCGGACGTGGCGCATAAACCCCGGACGAACATGGTGAACCCGCTGTTAACCGGACTATTTCACCTCGTTTTGAAGCCCCGCCCCTATCCCGGCCTGCGAACGAAAAAGAACAAGGGTAACCTTAATCATGTGTTTGCGCTGGACCAAAGGGGGGATAGCGCGGCAATATGGGACCATGTCCCTGATGCTCGCCATTTTTGCGATTTTCGGCTGGCAGCCCGCCTTGGCGACCGCCATCGAAGCCGTGAACGTGACGCCGGAACGGATCACCGTGCAATTCGACGATTATGTCGAGAACGCGTCCGCTTTCGTGCTCGACGACCCCTATCGTATCGCGATCGACGTCGCCGGTGCGCGCGCCGGCAGCGGCGTGGAAGGAGCGGGCCCGATCCGCGCCGTGCGCCAGGGCCAGTATGATCCGGAAACGGCGCGGCTCGTCCTCGATCTCGCGCGTCCGGCGGTCTTCGCCAATGGCAGTTTCGCCGCCGACGGCCGGTCCTTCACGCTCGATATCCGGCCGGTCAGCCAGCTCCAGTTCGCCAGCGCCGCCGATGCCGGCCGCGCTCGGTTCCTGCCGCCGATGGCGTTTCGCGCCCGGCCGCCGCGCGGCCGCGGCGAACTGACCGTCCGCCTGCCCCGCGCAACGCCGGCCGGCGAAATCGAACTGCCCGAGATACAGGGTCCGCGCGGCCGCCCACTGGTCGTTATCGACGCCGGTCATGGCGGCCACGATCCGGGCGCGATCTCGCCCTATGGCAATCGCCATGAAAAGGATGCGACGCTCGCGATCGCGCTCGCGACCCGCGACGCGCTCCTGGCCTCAGGCCGGGTGCGGGTGGCGCTGACCCGCGACGATGATCGTTTTCTCGTCCTGCGCGAGCGCTACGAGATCGCCCGGCGGCTCGGCGGCGAGCTGTTCATCTCGATCCATGCCGACAGCGCGGAGAACCGGGATGCGAGCGGCGCAACCATCTACACGCTCTCCGAAGTCGCCTCCGACCGCGAAACCGCCCGCCTGGCGAGCCGCGAAAACGCCGCCGACATCATCAACGGCGTCAATCTGGGCGGCGCGGACGACGATGTCCGCTCGATCCTGATCGACCTGACGCAGCGCGAGACGATGAACATTTCCGCCCGCTTCGCCTCGCTGCTGCGCCGCGAAGCCGGAGACACGGTGCCGTTCCGCAACGATTATCACCGCTTCGCCGGATTTGCCGTCCTCAAGGCCCCGGACATGCCGTCGATACTGTTCGAATCGGGCTATCTGACCAACTCGTCCGACGCGCGCCGCCTCTTCTCGCGCGACGGCCAGCGGGCGATCGCACGCGGACTCGCGGATGCGATCGAGACCCATTTCGCCCGCCGGATATCCAGCACCGACTGACCGCATGGCGCGATTGCGGCGCCCGGCAGCCTGCCCGGCCCGGGTTTCGCGGTCAAAAACCGGCTGGCATCGATAGGCAAAGCTGGTAAACCGGCACGCGATGACGGACACCGGCGAAACCAGCATTGGCGATACCAGCATAAGCGTGAGGCTCCGGCGCGAGGCGACGGGATTCATGGCCGGCGTGCAGCGCTTTCTCGGCAAGCGGCGGTACCGCTGGCCGCTCTACCTCCTCCTGGTCGCGATTCTCGCCATGATCGCCTTCTGGTTCACCTTCATGCGGGACCTGCCCTCGAC
>NZ_JBQLZM010000133.1:0-17020 GCF_052168275.1 Parasphingopyxis sp.
GCCGCCCACCATCTGGCCTGGGCCGACGAGATCGGCAAATGGCGAGACGGCGAGGCGGCCTGGGACAATCTGATGCTCGGGCTGCGGCTCGGCGATTATCCCCGCGCGGTGGCGACGACGACGCCGCGCCCCGTCGCTTTGGTCCGGCGGCTGGTCGGCGATGCGGAATCGGGGAAGGGCGGAACCGTCCTCACCCGGGGCCGGACGCAGGACAATCGGGCCCATCTGGCGCCCGGCTTCGTCGCCGCGATCGAGGCCGCCTATGGCGGCACGCGGCTCGGCCGGCAGGAGCTGGACGGCGAACTGATCGAGGATGTCGCGGGCAGCCTGTGGCCGCGCGCGCTGATCGAGAGATGCCGGGTGCGGGCCGTACCCGCGCTGCGCCGGGTCGTCGTCGCGGTCGATCCGCCGGCGGGCGCGGGGCCGGGGAGCGACGCCTGCGGGATCGTCGTCGCCGGGCTCGGCGCGGACGCGCGCGGCTATGTGCTGGCCGATGCCAGCGTGCAGGGCCTCAGGCCCGAAGGCTGGGCGGCGAAGGTCGCCGATGCGGCCGAAGCATGGGATGCCGACCGGGTGATCGCGGAAGCGAACCAGGGCGGCGCGATGGTCCGCAGCGTGTTGCAGGCGGCGGGGCGGATCCTGCCGCTGCGCCTGGTTCATGCGGCGCGCGGAAAGTCGGCGCGCGCCGAGCCGGTCGCCGCGCTCTACGAGGCGGGACGGGTCGGCCATGCCGGCACCTTTCCGGCGCTCGAGGACGAGATGGCCGGGCTGACGATCGGCGGCCGATATGAAGGCCCGGGGCGGTCGCCCGACCGCGCCGATGCGCTGGTCTATGCGCTGACCGAGCTGATGCTGGGCCGTACGATCGATCCCGGCGTACGGAAATTGTGAGCACATGTTGAAAATATCGCCATGTGGCGCTATATGATGTGTCAGGAGGCGAAATATGGCGCGCGCTTTGGCGATTGTCGATGACCGGACGGACGATCTGGGCCGTCTCGATGGGGTCGCCGTCAAGGCGCTGGTGCGGCTGCTCGGCTTCTGGAAGGCGCGGATCGCCGACGCGGCGCGGCTGGCCGGAGTCGGCGCGCGGACGTTCAGCCGGATGCGGGCGGGACAATGGGACGGCGCGCTCAACGAGGACCAGCGGCTCCGCGCGAGCGCGCTGGTCGGGCTCTACAAGGGCCTGCATCTCTATTTCGGCGCGGAGCTGGCGGACAGATGGGTGAAGATGCCCAATGACGGGCCGCTGTTCGGCGGGCGGACGCCGCTGGCGTACATGCTGGAAGGCGGGCTGCCCGCGATCCTCGAGGTTCGCGACTATGTCGACGCGTTGCGCGGCGGCGCGTGACGGCGCTGTCCGCCGACGCGGTGCCGGTCAGTGCGATCGTCCAGCCGCAGACCGTCCGCCTGATCCCGACGCGCCATTTCGCGCCGCCGGTGCTCGGGCCGCTCGTCGACAGCGAGGAAGAGCAGGGCCTGCTCGCCGAACTGGAGGGGCTGACCAATCGCCGATTGAAGGCGGAGCGCGGGAACGTCCCGGCGATCCGCCGCGAGGAGCTGGTCTATGACCGGGCCGGGCAAAGCTATGTCAACGCCGCCTTCGCGCACAGCCGCGCCGGCGGCAACCGGTTCAACGATGCGGCGCGGGGCGCCTGGTATGCGGGGTTCGACGTGCGCACGGCGCTGGAGGAGGTCGCGTTCCACCGGACGCGCGAACTGCGCTATATCGGCCATTTCGAGGACAGCTGCCGGTACCGGGCATTGCACGCGGCGTTCATCGGGCGGTTTCACGACCTCCGGGCCGTGAAGCCCCGGCCGGCCTGTCTCGATGCGGATGTCGCGATCGGCTATCCGGCCGGGCAGGAGCTGGCGAAGGTGCTGATCGAGCGGGAATCGCGCGGGCTCGTCTACCCGTCGGTCCGCCATGAGGGCGGCACCTGCCTGGTCGCGTTCCAGCCCGGCGTGGTCCAGGATGTCGTCCCCGGTGCCGAATGGGAATTGTGCTGGACGGGTTCGCCCGACTGGAAGGCGACAACGGTATAAAGGATTCGGCGGCTGCCCTTAGTGCAAACAGGGGCTTCGAGATTGCGTCGTTGCGGGGATCCGTCAGACGACGAAGCAATCCGGAGCCGCAGACGCCAGCGCGTGCCGCTCTGGATTGCCGCGCGCCCTGCGGTCGCTCGCAATGACGGTTCACCACGGTTTCGGAAAGCGAAATATATGAAACTCTTCGGATGGAAGTCCGGGCGTGCATCCGCGCGTCCGGCATTGCTGCGTGCGCCCTGGGGCGCGGTCACGATCGGCGACTGGCCGCGCGGCTACGAGGCGCAGGTGCGCGGCGGCTATGTCGAGAATCCGGTCGCCCAGCGCGCCGTGCGGCTAATGAGCGAGAGCGCGGGCGCGGCGCCGCTGGCGGGCGGCGAGCGCGAGATCGCGCTCTGCAATGCGGACTCCGCCGGCCAGCCGCTCGTCGAAAGCGCTGCGGCGCATCTGCTGCTCCACGGCAACGCCTTTATCCAGATCCTGCGCGACGCGGAGGGCGCGCCGGCCGAGCTGTTCGCCCTGCGCCCCGAGCGCGTGACGATCGAGCCCGACGCGCAGGGCTGGCCCGCCGCCTATCTCTATCGCGCGGGCGAGAAGGCGATGCGGATCGAGGCGACCGACGGGCTCGGCCATCCGGGCCTCGTCCATATCCGCGCGATGCATCCGCTCGACGATCATTACGGGCTCGGCGCATTGGGCGCGGCGGCGGGCGCGATCGCGATCCACAATGCCGCGACGAAATGGAACAAGGCGCTGCTCGACAATGCAGCGCGGCCCTCCGGCGCGCTGGTCTACGATCCCGGCGATCCGGGCGCGGCGCTGTCCGGCGAACAGTTCGAGCGGCTGAAGGAGGAAATGGAAGCGGGGTTTCAGGGCGCCGCGAACGCCGGGCGCCCGATGCTGCTCGAGGGAGGGCTCAAATGGCAGGCGATGAGCCTGACCCCCGCCGACATGGATTTCGTCGGGCTGAAGGCGGCCGCGGCGCGGGAGATCGCGCTCGCCTTCGGCGTGCCGCCGATGCTGCTCGGCCTGCCCGGCGACAACACCTACGCCAATTATCGCGAGGCGAACCGCGCGCTGTGGCGGCTCGGCGTGCTGCCGCTCGCCGACAAGATACTGGGCGGCCTCGCCCGCGCGCTGGCGAGCTGGTGGCCCGATGCGGCGCTCGCCGTCGATCGCGATCATGTGCCCGCGCTGTCCGAGGACCGGGAAAAACTCTGGGCGCAGGTCAGCGCCGCCGATTTCCTCTCGCCGGAGGAGAAGCGCGCGATGCTGGGGATCGAGACATGACCGACAACGAAGAAATGCTCGCCCGGCTCGTCGCGCAGCTGGCCGACCAGGGCAGAGACCTGGTGACCGTCCGCGCGATCGTCGAGGAGGCGAGCGAGCTCGGCGCGACCCATGCGCTGCACAAGCTCGGCCTGGGCGACGCCCATGCGCGCAAGGATCTGGACGAGCTGCGCGAACTGCTCGGCGCCTGGCGGATCGCGCGGCGCGGAGCGCTGCGCACGGCCCTGGGCTGGATCGCCAAGGGACTGCTGGCGCTGGTGCTGCTCGGCCTCGCCGTGCGCTTCGGCCTTGTCGACTGGCTGGGCCGGTGAGCGTGCGCTTCGCCGGCTATGCCGCGATTTTCGACGCGCCCGACCGGGGCGGCGACGTGATCCGCAAAGGCGCGTTCAGGCGGGCGCTCGGCCGTTTGTCGGGGCAGGCGCGCGCGGTGCCGCTGCTCTGGCAGCATGAGCGCGGGAAAGTGATCGGCCGGATCGAGACATTGGAGGAGGATGCGCGCGGCCTCCGCGTGATCGCGACGCTCGATGACGCGAAGCTGGCGGCGGGCGTCGAAAGCGGGACGCTCGGCGGGCTGAGCTTCGGCTATCGCGTGCGCGACGGGCGGCCGGGAAAACGATCGTTACGCGAACTGATCGAACTGGACCTTGTGGAAGTCAGCCTGGTGACGAGCCCGATGCAGCCGTTGGCAAAGGTGCATGCGGTTCGCGCTGTCTAGTTATTGCTCTTGAGGGCAGATATCGAGTATTTGTCTTCGTGTCGGAGGATCGTTGTGCGCTCTTTGATCGCTGTGCTTTTAGGCACGATAGTTGCCAGTATCTATGTATTCGTTGCGATGAGCTTGATCGCATATTGGAGTGGATCGCGGAATGCATTTGACCAGGCCACCGTTGTAGCGACGGTTGGTAGCATTTTTGTTTTGTTTTTTGGTACCCTTATCGGATCGCCAACATTCAGAGTGCTCAATCAGAATGGTCGGGGAGGTCTTGCGGCGGTGGCAGGTGCCGGCTTTGTTTTTGGTGCAGGCCTATTGACGATCCTGACCATTTTTTCAGCTTCATCGGCCGACTTTTTGCCTAGTTTCCTGAGTATTGTATTCATTGGATCGGTTGGTGCAGTTTTTGGTCTTGTCTTGGCCGCGGTTATGCGCTGGAAAACTACAACCGACCGTACGATGTAAGAGGGCTACTAACCCCCGCCCACATCCTCATACCACGCCTCGACCGGACCGCTCAGCTTGATGGTCAGCGGGTTGCCGTGGCGGTCGCGGGTCTTGCCGGCCTGGACGCGGATCCAGCCTTCGGAGATGCAATATTCCTCGACGTCGGCGCGCTCCTTGCCCTTGAAGCAGATGCCGATGCCGCGCTCGAGCAGCGCGGGTTCGTAATGATCGCTCATCGGATTGTTCGAGAGGCGATCGGGCGGGGTGTCTTTGGCGTCGGTCATGGCGCGCGATCTAGTCGGTTGCGGGAAATAAGGGAAGACCGCTCATTGCTACTGGTAATCGAACGTATCGATCCGCTCGAGCGCATGTTCGATGCCTTCGACGAACTCGCCGCGATCGAAATAGCCTGCGGTTTCCCCGGCCAGCTCGGCGCGGAAATCTTCAAAATAGGCGAGACCCTCGTCGCCGGCAAAATGGATGATGCGCTGGCTGGTGGAAACGACGATGGCGGGTCCGTTGGTTTCCTGGGCGAGCAAGCCTGCGGCAAGCCAGTCGTCCTCTTGCTCGAAGGCGTTGACGACGACGAAATTGAACCCGCCGAATTCGCCGGCATGAGTGTCCAGGCGTTCGTCGATGGCTGCACGGGTCGCGGGATCGTCGAGACCGGACCAGTCGGTTGCGATTGCGTCTTCCGTCACGGGTTCGGCAACAGCGCTGTCGGTCGCTTCGGCAGGCCCGGTCGCGCCGTCCGCTGCGATGTCGGCGGCATTGGCGTCCGGTTCGCCGCAGGCCAGCAGTGAGACCGCGAGTGCGCCGGTCCCGATCGCATGAAGAGTTTTCCTGAACAGCATTGCGAAGCCCCTCTGAAATATTGCCCTGAATGATGTCCGGCTCTCGCTAAAGGGAGCCTTTTTTTTCGTCAATGGCGGACGGCCTGTCCGTCCCCACGCCTCCGCGCCTCGCCGGCCCGGGGGCTTTTTTGTGCCCCCAAGGAGAATGCCAAGATGACTATCGAAACCAAGATGGATCCGCTCGCCGCGAGCTTCGCGGCGATGGAGGAAGCACCCCACGAGGAGGCGGTGGCCGAAGAAGAAACGGCCGCCGAGCCCGAACAGTCCCCGGCCGAGAAGGTCGCCGAGCATATCGCGGCGGTGAGGCGCTGGATGGATGCGCACACGGTCGCCGCGGCGCGGCCAGCGCTCGAAGGCACCAAGTCGATGCCGCGCGGCGAGGGCGATTTCACCGCGCGCTATCTCAGGCGCGGGCTGGAGTCCGGGCACGAGCGCAAGAGCTTCGACGGCACGACCGGGCCCGCCGGCGGCTATGCGATCCCGCAGGAGATCGACGCGGTGATCGACCGGACGCTCAACGACATCTCGCCGATCCGGAGCATCGCCAATGTCGTGAAGGTCGGCAGCGCCGGCTACCGGAAACTCGTGACGACGGGCGGGACGCCCTCGGGCTGGGTCGCGGAAACCGCCGCGCGCCCCGAGACCGCGACGCCCGACTTCGCCGAGATCGCCCCGCCGATGGGCGAGCTCTACGCCAATCCGGCGGCCTCCCAGGCGATGCTCGACGACGCCGCCTTCGACGTCGAGGCCTGGCTCGCGAGCGAGATCGCCGCCGAATTCGCCCAGGCCGAGGGCGCGGCCTTCGTCAACGGCTCGGGCATCGATCGGCCGAAGGGCTTTCTCCAGGCGACGGCGACCGCCGAGGACGACACGATCCGCGCCTTCGGATCGCTCCAATATATCGCGACCGGCGTCGATGGCGGCTTCGCGGCGAGCGATCCCGAATATGCGCTGGTCGATCTCGTCCAGTCGCTGCGCTCGCCCTATCGCCAGGGCGCGCATTTCGTGATGAACTCCGCGACGCTTTCGGCGATCCGCAAGTTCAAGACCGCGGACGGCGCCTTCCTCTGGCAGCCGGGCCTGATGGCGGGGCAGCCCGATACCCTGCTCGGCTATCCGGTCGTCGAGGCCGACGACATGCCCGACATCGCGAGCGGCGCGGACGCGATCGCCTTCGGCAATTTCAAGGCCGGCTATCTGATCGCCGAACGGGCCGAGACCGCGATCCTGCGCGATCCCTTCTCGAACAAGCCCTTCGTCCATTTCTACGCGACGAAGCGCGTGGGCGGGCAGGTGTCGAACTCCGAAGCGATCAAGCTGCTGCGCTTCAGCCTCTCGTAGCGCCGGCTCCCGATCGTTTCCGTCATTCCGGATCGGGTCCGGAGTGACGGATTTTTTTGCCGGCTGGCTTTTTCGCCCGACGGCATGGGCGCCGCGCCTCCGATGCCTCCCCTTCGTCCGGGGGCGCGGCGTTTCCTCTTTCCGATGGACACTCTCCATGACACCCATTCTCAAGGATCCCGATGCGGCGCTCGGCTATGCGATCCGCTGGCCGGACGCGCTGCTCGCCGGCGCAGCGATCGCGACCGCCAGCTGGTCGATCGAGCCGGACGAAGCCGGCGGCATCGTTCCCTCTTCGGATTTCATCGACGGCGGCGAGACCGGCGCGCGTTTTTCCGGCGGCCTGGCGGGGCGCGTCTATCGCGCGGTTTGCCATGTCACCCTGTCGGACGGACGCGCGGCGGACCGCTCGCTCGTCATCCGCGTGGAGCAGGGCTGATGCGCGCGGTGGAAACGATAGCGGACGCAACGCCGGTCGCGCTCGACGAGATCAAGGCCTATTTGCGGATCGCCGTCGACGAGGACGATGCGCTGCTGGCGGGCCTGATCCGCACCGCGACCCAGGCCTGCGAGCGTTTCGTCGGCCAGACCCTGTTGCTGCGCGACGCCGAGGAGACGATCCCCGTGTCGAGCGAATGGCGGCGGCTGACGCTGACCCCGGTGACGGCGATCACCGAACTGGCCGGGCTGCCCGAAAGCGGCGATGCCTTCGCGCTGCCGGTCGACGCCTATGCGGTGGATATCGACGGCAATGGCGACGGCTGGGTGCGGGTTACGGCGGCGGGCCGGGCGCGGCGCGTCACAGTCCGCTACCGCGCGGGCATCGGCGCGGACTGGAATGCGGTGCCCGAACCGCTGCGTCAGGGCATCGTCCGCCTGGTCGCGCATCTTTTTACCGAGCGCGACGCGGAGGACGCACCGGGGCCGCCAGCATCCGTCGCGGCGCTGTGGCGCCCCTGGCGCAGGATGCGGCTGTCATGAGCGGGCCTGGCATGAACGCCGCGATCCAGCTCGCCGCCGCGCTGATGGAAGCGCTCGAAAGCCATGTCCCGCTGGCCGGGCGGCTGAACGGCGTGTTCGCCGTGCCGCCGGTGCGCGGCACGCCGCCCTATGCATTGCTCGGCCGGATCGAGGCGCGCGACTGGAGCACCAAGACCGAAGCCGGTCGCGAACTGCGCTTCGCGGTCACGATCGTCGAACAGGAAGAGATGGCCGGCCGGCTCGCCGAACTGATGGCCGAACTCGAAACGGCGGTCGACGCCGTGCCCCGCGACGTTGCGGGCTGGCGCATCGCGAGCTGCGTGCTGCTGCGCAGCCGGATCGACCGGGACGAGGAGCCCTGGCGCGGCATTCTCGACTATCGCGCGCGGCTGTTGGCCGCCGGAAACTGAGGAGACAATCATGGCAGTGGAAAAAGGATCGGCCTTCCTCCTGAAGGTCGGCGACGGCGGCGATCCGCCCGTCTACAGCACGGTCGCGGGCATGCGGACGACGCAGCTCTCGATCAACGGCGAGCCGGTGGTCGTGACCAACAAGGATTCGGGCGGCTGGCGCGAATTGCTGACCGGGGCGGGGGTGCGCTCGGTCTCGGTGTCCGGCGCCGGCATCTTCACCGGCTCGGTCGCCGAAACCCGGCTCAAGAACAACGCGCTCGCCGGGTCGCTCGACGATTACGAGCTGAGCTTCGAAAGCGGCGAGCGGATGCAGGGCCGCTTCCTGATCGCGCGGCTCGACTATGCCGGCGATTTCAACGGCGAGCGCAACTACACGCTCGCGCTCGAAAGCTCGGGCGCGGTGGTGAGCCTGTGACCGTCAATCCCGCGCGCGGCGAGGCGGCGATCGTCGTTGCGGGCGAAACCCTGCGGCTGCGGCCGAGCTTCGCGGCGCTGGTAGCGGCCGAGGAGGAATTGGGTCCGCTCTTCGCGCTGGTCGAGCGGGCGGCCGGCGGCGAGTTGCGGCTCGGCGAACTGGTGACGCTGTTCTGGCATTGCCTCGATCCGAAACCCGAAGGCCTGACCCGCGAACGCTTCGGCGAGGCCGTCGCGGGGCAGGGCCTGGCCGCGACGACGCCCGCCTTGAGATCGCTGTTGCAGCAGATCCTGCAGGGCCGGTGAACGATTTTGCCGAGGCGGCGACGCAGCTTGCCGGGTTGAGCGGCATGCTGCTCGGCTGGCGGCCGGACGATTTCTGGTCGGCCACCCCGGCCGAACTCGCCGCGATCCTGTCCGCCTTTTCCGAAGGCGACGACGGCGGCGTGCCGGCCGCGCGCGACGATGTCACGCGATTGATGGAGCAGTTTCCCGATGGACGATGATTTTGACGACAAGCTGGTTGCGATCCGCGCCGACACCCAGGCGTTCCGCCGCGACGTCGAGGATATGCGGCGGACCCTGTCCGACGGACTCGGCGGGGCGGCCGATATGGCCGGACGGCGGATCGAGGGCGCGCTGCTGCGCGCGGTCCGCACCGGCAAGCTGGGTTTCGACGACCTCAAGCGCGCCGCGCTCGCGATGATGAACGATATCGCCCGCGCCGCGATCCAGGGCGGGCTGGGCTCGATCTTCGCCGGGAGCGGAAAGGGCGGCGGCGATCTGCTCTCGCTCGGCACGCAACTCGCGAGCGCCTTTCTCGGCGTGCCGGGGCGGGCAGCGGGCGGACCCGTCGCGCCCGGCCGTGCCTATCGCGTCGGCGAGACCGGTCCCGAGCTGTTCGTGCCGACGGCGAGCGGGCGGGTGGAACCGATGGCATCCGGCGGGAGCGGACGGGAGGTCCGCGTGACGATCAATCTCAACGCGCCGCAGGGCGGCGAACCCGAGGCGCTGACCCGCTCGGGCCGCCAGCTGGCGCGCGAACTGCGCCGCGCGCTCGAAGGGTCGGTCTAGGATTTGCGCCATGCCCCATTGGCTCGCCGATGCCGGCGACAACCGCCAGTTCACGCATATCAAGCGGTTCGACCCGCGTTTCTGGACGCTCAATTTCCCCCAGCCGATGACGGCTTCGGTCGTCACGACCGGTGCCGCCGCGCTCCGGATCGATGCCGTCTTCTACAATGCGGACGAGCTGGCCGGGCTGATCTGGGAGAGCGCGGACGTCTGGGATCATCCGCTGCTCGCCTATGAAACGCGCCGCGACTATCGCGGCTGCCGGCTGTCCTTCCGCTGGCTTTCGTCCGGGATCATGCCGCTCGATGCGATCGACGGCCCGACGCTGACGATCGAAGGGCGCGACGCCGCGGGCGTTTCGCGCAGCTGGTATGTCCGGCTCTGGAACTATGCGAGCGGCACGCCGGAAGACGCGACAATCGCGCTCGATTTCGACGCGCTGGACGGCGGCTTCCTGCTCCCCGGCGAGGCCGATCCGGTCTGGTCCGGCGATATCGACCGGCTGTTCATCTCGCTCGTGCCGCCCGGCTATACGGGCGCCGCAACGGCCCTGCCCGACGGGACCGAGGGTTGGGTCGAACTGTCCGAGATCGCCGCGACGGGACCAGAATCGACGCTGTCAATCGGCGACACGATGGTTCCCGAACACGGCCTCAGGATCGCGACCGGCTATGACGACGCCTATAACCAGGCGCCGGCGCGGCTGCTGCGCAATATCCTGCATCTCGGCTATCGCGAGCTCATCAACCATTATGTCGGGATGAGCCATTATTACCGGCTCCGTCACTATTCGAGCGGGAACCTGCTCTACACGGTCAGCGGCGGCAATCTGAACGCGCCGTGCGAACGCTGGCACCGCGATTTCGCCGCGCGCGTCAAGGCGCTCGGCTACGATCTGATCTTTTCCGTATCCTATGAGCTTCTGGACTCGGTCGCGTTCGGCAGCCGCAAGCAGCGCGCCGAGAATGGCGATTTCGCCCTGACCGGCTGGGAGCCGCCATCGGCGCTGCTCTCGCCGGCCAGCGCCCCGGCCGTGGACCAGATCGCGCGGACGGCGGAATCCTTCGCGCTGATCCTCCAGGACGCCGGACTGCCCGTGAAAATCCAGATCGGCGAACCCTGGTGGTGGATCATGCTCGACGGGACCGACCGGATCTGCCTATACGATGCGGCCGCCAAGGCGGCGTTCGGCGCCAATCTCGTTTCGATCCCGTCGATCAGGGGCGCGATGACGCCCGCACAGATCGTCATGCTCGACCAGGCCGGGGACCTGCTCGCCGGTTCGACCCAGACGATCGCCGACCGCGTTCGCGCCGTCGCACCGGGCGCCGAGCTGTTGCTGCTCGTCTATCTGCCGACGGTGCTCGACGCCGAGGCGCCCGAAGCCAAGCGCGCCAATGTGCCGACCGGCTGGGCCAACCCCGCCTTCGATATCCTCCAGCTCGAGGACTATGACTGGGTGACCGGCGGCAATCGCGCGGCGACGGCGCGCGGGGTCGCAGCGATGGAGGCGCGGCTCGGCTATCCGGTCGACCGCCAGCATTATTTTTCGGGCTTCGTCCTCAACGCCGCGGACCGGGCGCAATGGGCCGAGATCGACGCGGCGGCCGAAGCCGCGCGGCGGCGGGGCGTCGCCGACACCTTCGTCTGGGCGCTGCCCCAGGCCGTGCGCGACGGATACACCCATTTCGACAGCAAGGAGGGCGATGTGCAGGCCTTTGACGATGTCCTATTTCCGCTGGCGCTGGGCCGCGACGCGATGGCGGCGCCGGCATTTTCCACGGCGATCGTGACGACGGCGTCGGGCGCCGAGCACCGGAACAGCGACTGGAGCGATGCGCGGATGCGCTACGATGCCGGCCCCGGGGTGCGCGCGGAGGAGGATGTCGGGACGCTGATCGCCTTCTTCCGCGCCCGCCGGGGCGCGGCGCGCGGCTTCCGGTTTCGCGATCCCTTCGACCACAGTTCGGCCGGGATGACGGATACGCCCGGACCCTCCGACCAGTTCGTCGGCACCGGCGACGGGCAGGCCGCCCGCTTCGCATTGGTCAAACGCTATGGCCAGGAGGCCGACCAGCAGGTTCGCCCGATCACCCGGCCGGTGTCCGGTTCGGTCCGTGTCATGGTCGACGGCGCGGAACAGGCGAGCGGCTGGCTGTTCGACGCCGGCGAGATCGTGTTCGATACGCCGCCGGCCGCCGGTGCCGAGATTCGCGCCGGCTATCTGTTCGACGTCCCGGTGCGGTTCGCCGAAGACCGGCTCGAGATCAGCCGCGCGACCTTTCGCGCGGGCGAGGCGGTCAGCGTGCCGCTGATCGAGATCCGGGACGTCTGATGGCCGCCTTTCTGGCCGGGCCGGTTACCACCATCGCCTTTTGCTGGCGGCTCGCCCGCCGCGACGGGGTGACGATCGGGTTCACGACGCACGACCGCGATCTCGTCATCGCCGGGCTCGCCTATCGCGCGGCGCCGGGTATGCTGCCATCGGCTGTCCGGCTGACCGACGGCCTCGATGCGGACTCGATGGACGTGTCGGGCGCGCTTGCCGCAGACGCGATCACCGGCGACGACCTGATGGCGGGGCGATGGGACGGCGCGGCCGTTCGCCTGTTCGTGATCGACTGGACCGCCCCCGACGGCGACCAGCTGCTGCTCGCGCGCGGAGAGCTCGGCGCGGTCTCGATCGAGGGCGAGGCGTTCACCGCCGAGCTCAAGGGGCCGGCGGCGATACTCGACCGGCCGGTCAGCGAGGCGACGTCGCCCGAATGCCGCGCGCGGTTCGGCGACGCCCGCTGCCGGGTCGATCTCGCGCCGCGCACCCGCGTCACCGAGATCGTGGCGGTCGTCGACGACCGGACCGTCGATGTCGCGAGCGCGGCGACGCCCCCGAACGCCTATGGCTATGGCCGGCTCCGCTGGATCACCGGGGAGAATAGCGGCCTTTCGAACCCGTTGCTCCGTTCGGCCGGCAACCGGCTGACCTTGCGCGATGCGCCGCCCTTCGCGGTTGCGCCCGGAACGCGGATCGAGATCGTCGAAGGCTGCGACCGGAGCTTCACCGCCTGCCGCGACCGCTTCGCCAACACGGACAATTTCCGGGGCGAGCCGCACCTGCCGGGCAACGACCTGCTGACCCGCTATCCCGGGGCGAGCTGATGCGGCCCGAGAATGCGCGGGCGGCGCGGATCGTATCGGCGGCCCGTACCTGTATCGGCGCGCGGTTTCGCATCCAGGGCCGCGATCCGGAGACGGGTCTCGATTGCGTGGGACTGGCGGCGATCAGCTACCGGGCTGTCGGCGCCGCGCCCCGCTTGCCGGACGGATATCCGCTGCGCGGCGGCGACGCCCGGCAGGCCGGCCGATGGATCAAGGCGAGCGGGTTCGTCCGCATCGCCGATGGGACGGCCGGTGCGGGCGACCTGCTGCTGCTCGTCCCCGGCGCGCGGCAGCTCCATCTCGCCGTCCATAGCGGCACGGGCTTCGTCCATGCCGATCTCGGCCTGCGCCGCGTCGTGGAAACGCCCGGCGATCCGCCATGGCGGATCCTTGGCAGCTGGCGCTGGCAACCCGAAACAGTCGAACGGAAATCCTGAACCATGGCGACACTGATATTGGGCACCGTCGGTACGGCGCTGTTCGGGCCGCTCGGCGGCGCGCTCGGCGCGATCATCGGGCAGCAGGTCGACAACGCGGTCTTCAAGCCCGGCGGCCGGGAAGGGCCGCGCCTCAATGATCTCAGACTGCAGACATCGTCCTACGGGACGCCGATACCGAAAGTCTTCGGAACGATGCGGGTCGCGGGGACCGTCGTCTGGGCAACCGATCTGCAGGAGGACCGCAACAGGGAGGGCGGCGGCAAGGGGCGGCCGCGCACGACGACCTATAGCTACAGCGCGTCTTTCGCGGTGGCGCTGTCGGCACGGCCGATCCGGGCCGTCCATCGCATCTGGGCCGACGGGAAGCTGCTGCGCGGCGCGGCCGGCGATTTCAAGAGCGAAACGGGGTTCCGCCTCTATCCGGGCGACGAACGCCAGCCGGTCGATCCGCTGATCGCGGCGGCCGAGGGGGGAGGGGGCAGCCCGGCCTATCGCGGCCTGGCGCTGGCGGTCTTCGAGAATTGCCAGCTCGCCGATTTCGGCAACCGGATTCCCTCGCTCACCTTTGAGGTCGAGGCGGATGCCGGACCCGTGTCGTTCGCCGACATAGCGGCAGATCTGAGCGCGGGAAACATTGCCGCGGAAAGCGGCGCGACCTTGGCCGGCTATGCGGCGCATGGCGAGAGCCTCGGTGCCGCGATCGAAACGCTGATCGCCGCGCTTCCGCACCACCGGATCGACGAGGCGGATACCCTCCGCTTTTCGGACGCGCGGCCCGACCCGGTGGTACTCCCGGAAGACGCGCTCGGCGCGAAGCCGGGCGAGCAGGGGGCGGTCCGGTACCGGATCGACAGGCAGGGCGCCGACCGGGCGGCGGCCGAGATCATAGTGCGCTATTACGAGCCCGAGCGCGATTATCAGACCGGCGCGCAGCGGGCCTGGATGGAGGGTGCGGGCCGCGCGGCCGAGCGGATCGACCTCCCGGCGACGGTATCGTCGGCGCGGGCCAAGGCGATCGCCGAGGCGCGGCTCGAACGGTCCTGGGCGGAGCAGGCGGTCGCCGCGGTCGCGCTGCCCTGGTCGACGATGACGGTACGGCCCGGAGATATCGTCCGGATCCCGGATGCGGCGGGCGAGTGGCGGGTCGCCGGGTTCGGGCTCGAACGAATGGCGGTTTCGCTCGATCTCGTGCGCCTGGGCCCGGCCGGCGCGGTCATCGCCGATACGGCGACATCCGGCCGTGTCGTGTCCGATCCCGATCTCGAACATGGGCCGACGCGATTGCAGCTGCTCGACCTGCCGGCGCTCGACGACACGCTTCACGTCGCTCCGCAACTGCTCGTCGCTGCGGCCGGTCCCTCGCCGGGCTGGCGATCGGCCGCGCTCGAGATCAGCTATGACGGCGGCGCGAGCTTCGAATCGCTGGGCCGCACGGCCCCGCCGGCAGTCATGGGCACTGCGTCGGGCGTTCTCGAGCCGGGCGAAACCGCCCTGTTCGATGCCGCCGGGTCCATCGAGGTCGACCTTCTCAACGGCGACATGTGGCTCGCCGGGGCGACCGACGGCGCGCTGGTTTCCGGCGCCAATCTGGCGGCGCTCGGCGACGAGCTCCTCCAGTTCGGGCGCGCCGAGGCGCTGGGCGGCAACCGCTTTCGCCTGTCCCGCCTCCTGCGCGGCCGGCGCGGCACGGAATGGGCGGCGACGACGCATGTCTCGGGAGAACGGTTCGTGCTGATCGAGCCGGCAACGATGAAAACTATCGACGCGCCGGCTTCGGCGCTGGGCGGTCCGGTCGAATGCCTAGCGGCCGGACTTGGGGATGTCGGAGCGCCGGTTTCGGTCAGCGCGATCGTAGAGGGACGACAGGTTCGTCCACCGGCGCCGGTCCATCTTACCGCGCGCCGGCTGGCGGACGGCAGCATCCGCTTCGCCTGGGTCCGGCGCTCCCGGCTCGGCTGGGCCTGGACGTCCGGGAGCGATACGCCGCTTGGCGAGGAAACCGAAAGATGGCGGATCGCGATCGAACCGGCGACGGGGCAAGTCCGGACCGCGGAGACCATAAGCTCCGCCTATCTTTACGACCTCGCGGCACAGGCCGCGGACGGAACGCAAGCCGTTGCCGGCTTCACGCTGTCGGTGACGCAGCTCGGCGCGCTCGCGGAATCGGATCCGCCGGCCCGTGCCGTTTTCACCCTGTAACGGAGGACGAACATCATGAGCGATGCGACGGCGCGGCTGGGCCTGCCATTCATTCAGCCGGGGCAGGCCCAGAAGGAACTCTATCACAACGAGGCGCTGGCGCTGCTCGACGCAGCCGTCCACGCGGCCGTGGAAAGCCGCGGAGACGATGTTCCGCCGGCGAGCCCGTCGGCCGGTCAGAGCTGGATCGTCGGCGCGGCTCCCACCGGAGAGTGGAGCGGCCGGGCGCACGACCTGGCAACATGGACCTCCGGCGGCTGGCGGTTCCTGGCGCCCGTCGAGGGCATGCGGATATGGCGCCGTGACACCGGGGTCTTCGCTTTCTGGACCGGAACCGCCTGGCGTGACGGCGAACTGACCGGCAATGCGGTTGTAATCGAAGGGAAAACTGTTGTCGGTCTGCAACAGGCAGCAATATCCGACCCAGCCGCGGGCGCGGTCGTCGACGATGAAGCGCGCGCCGCAATCGCCGCAATTCTCGCGGCCCTGCGGGCTCACGGGCTGATTGCGACATGATCTTTCCGGTTATCAGAATTAAATAACCAACTTTGCTTGCCACTATGCAACCATCTCGGCATAGAGGCGTTAGGTGTACTGTTGCAGGAGGCTGTGGATCGCGCAGGCAGTCATTTGATTGCGCAAATGCGGCATTTTGGCAACAGATACTCTAATTGTCCGCTTGCGTGGGCAGTATGGTTTCGATATTGGTTTTTGTATTCCTACGCTAGGAATTTGTAAGAAAGGGGAAAGTTATGCGCAAGTTCGCCATCAAAGCGGCGCTCGCTACAACCGCGCTCACCGTGGCGGCTACGCCGGCGCTGGCTCGCGACGATACATGGTATATCGGTGCAGAAGCAGGTGGTACGATCATCAGCAATAATGATTTCGACGTCACCAATTCGGCCGGTGTTTTCACGAACAACGCCTTCAGCGTGAACACGGAGCCTGGCTTCGACGTTGGCGGCATTCTCGGCTACGATTTCGGTTGGTTCCGTCTGGAAGCCGACGTTTCGTATCGCCGTGCCGAAGTGACCGGCATCGAACAGAATCTCGGTTCGCGTCTGCCGATCGCAGGTACGCCCCGCGCCGACGGCGGCGTGAACTACAATCCGGGTGGCCCGAACGGCAACCCTCCGGGCAATCCATTCCAGTGGAACGGCGCTCAGGGTAGCGTCCGCATTCTCGCCTTCATGGCCAACGGCCTGTTGGACTTCGGCGACGATGACGGTTTCCAGGGCTATATCGGTGGTGGTGTCGGCATCGCCCGCACCAGCTTCGACGGTATCCGCGTTACGGACGCGGCGCCGGTCTACACCGACGATTCGGATTCGGGCTTCGCCTGGCAGCTGGTTGCCGGTGTGCGCTATCCGCTTTCCCGGAATTTCGACATTGGCGTGAAGTATCGTTTCTTCAACCATGACGATGTGGAAACGACGAGCTTCTACAGCACGTCGGACGAATCGGATGTCCGGTCGCACAGTGCGCTGGTGACGCTGACCTACAACTTTGGTTCGCCGCCTCCGCCGCCTCCGCCTCCGCCTCCGCCGCCTCCGCCGCCTCCGCCGCCGCCTCCGCCGCCTCCGCCTCCGCCGGAGTGTGAGCCGGGTCCGTTCCTGGTCTTCTTCGACTGGGATCAGTCGGACATCCGTCCGG
>NZ_JBQLZM010000134.1:0-4721 GCF_052168275.1 Parasphingopyxis sp.
TTCTCGAAGATATCCTGGAAGGCGAAGCCGATCGCGACCGCGCCGATGCCGAGGCCGGCCAGGATGCTCGCGGGCGTGATGCCGGGCAGGATGATCGCGGCCGCGGCGAACAGGCCGAGGATCCAGATGAAGATCGTCACGACCGTTTCGATCAGGGTCAGCAGGCTCGGCCGGATATCGGTCTTACCGATGATCCGGTGCGCGATCTTGCGGCCGCCCTTGGCCAGCGCCCAAGTGATGATGAGGATGACCAGCCCGATCGCGAGTTGCGGCAGCATCCGCACCGTTTCCTCGGCCATGTCGCCGAGCTGGTCCTGCAATATCGTTAGAAAAGCTGCGTCCATCGTTACCCCGTTTTTTTCGTTTCTGTCCGGTCAACGGGGCCGGCGCGCAGATTGTTCCGGTAACCTAACGACCGATCATCTTTTCCGGGCGCACGACGCGGTCGAACGTCTCCGCGTCGACCAGTCCGAGTTCGAGGCCCGCTTCCTTCAGCGTCTGGCCGTTCTTGTGCGCGTGCTTGGCGATCGCGGCGGCATTGTCGTAACCGATCTCGGGCGCCAGCGCCGTCACCAGCATCAGCGAGCGGTCGACCAGTTCCTGTATTTTCTCGCGATTGGGTTCGATCCCGTCGACGCAGCGTTCGGCGAAGCTCGTCATGCCCGTTGCCATCAGGTCGATCGAGCGCAGAACATTGGCCCCGATCAACGGCATGAAGACGTTGAGCTCGAAATGCCCCTGCATGCCGCCGACGGTCACCGCCTGATGATTGCCGATCACCTGCGCCGCAACCATCGTCAGGCTTTCGCACTGGGTCGGATTGACCTTGCCCGGCATGATCGAGCTGCCCGGCTCGTTGGCGGGAAGCGAAAGCTCGCCGAGCCCCGAGCGCGGTCCCGAACCGAGGAAGCGGATGTCGTTGGCGATCTTGGTGAGCGCCACGGCGAGCGTGTTGAGCGCGCCGGAGAAGAAGACGAGCCCGTCCTTGGCCGCCAGATGCTCGAACTTGTTGTCCGCGCTCTCGAAATCGAAACCGGTGATGTCGCTGATCGCGCCGGCCATGTCCTCGGCCCAGCCCTCGGGCGCGTTCAGCCCCGTGCCGACCGCCGTGCCGCCGATCGCGAGCTTGGCGATATTGCCCGTCAGCGCCCCCTCTATCCGCGCCTTGCAGCTGATCAGCTGCGCCGCATAGCCGGAAAATTCCTGGCCGAGCGTCAGCGGCGTCGCATCCTGGGTGTGGGTCCGGCCGATCTTGACGATATCGTCCCAGGCCTCGGCCTTCGCCGACAGCGAGGCGATCAGCGCATCGAGCGCCGGGACCAGCCGGTCGCGCGTGGCCAGTGCGGCGGAGACGTGAAGCGCGGTCGGGAAGCTGTCGTTGGAGCTTTGCGACATGTTGACATGATCGTTGGGATGCACGGGCTCCTTGCCGCCGCGCGTGCCCGCGAGCGCCTCGTTGGCGATTCCCGCGATCACCTCGTTGACGTTCATGTTGGTCTGCGTGCCGCTGCCCGTCTGGAAGGTGGTCAGCGGAAATTCCCCGTCATGATCGCCATTGCGGATCGCCGTCGCCGCCGCCTCGATCGCATCGGCGATCGTCGTATCGAGTCCATGTTTCCTGTTGATCCGCGCCGCGGCCTGTTTGACCGCCGCCTGGGCATGGACGATGCCGAGCGGCATCCGCTCATGCGCGGCGAACGGGAAGTTTTCGAGGCTGCGCTGCGTCTGCGCGCCCCAATAGGCGTCGGCCGGCACCTCGATCGGGCCGATGGAATCGGTTTCGGTGCGGGTTTCGCTGGTCATCATGCTTTTCTCGCCTTGTTCGTCATGCTGAATCGGGCCGGCATCCGTCCCTCAAAATGCGATGACGGCGCTAGCGGATAAATGGATCCTGAAACAAGTTCAGGATGACGCTGTGCGTCATTTCTTGCGTTTGAAATCGACCGCGACGACGTTGGAGCCGTCCTCGATGGGTTCGGCCGGCGGCGGATCGTTCTCGGCGTGATCATGATCGCCCGGGGCGCTGTCGTCGCCCTGCGCCTGGAACTGCAGCGCGAAATTCACCGCCGGATCGACGAACCCGGTGATCGCGGCGAACGGCACGATCAGGGTCGAGGGCACCTGGTTGAAGCTCAGTCCGACCGAAAAGCCGTCCTCGTCGACCGTGAGGTCCCAGAAGCGCTTCTGCAGGACGATCGTCATCTCGTCCGGGAATCGCTCCAGCAGATGGCCGGGAATGTCGACGCCGGGCGCGCGCGTCTTGAAGGTAATGTAGAAATGATGGTCGCCCGGCAGGTCGCCGGCCTCGCCGACCTCGCTCAGCACCCGGCCCACCACCGCGCGCAAGGCCTCCTGGACGATTTCGTCATAGGGAATCAGGCTGTCGGGCGTCTCATCCGTCATGCCGGTTTGGTGAACGCCTCGGCGGCGAGGGTCAATATTTGTTTGTCAGAAACTTGCCCGCGCAACGCGGCGCGGCGCTTGACCGACAAGCCGAGTCTGACCAAAGAACCCTCCATGCGCACCGCTTCGATAGCCCGCAAGACCGGCGAGACCGATATCGCCGTCGAGATCGATCTCGACGGGACCGGGGCCTATGCCATTTCGACCGGCATCGGCTTTCTTGATCACATGATCGAACAGCTATCGCGCCATTCGCTGATCGATATCGACTTGAAGGTCGATGGCGACCTGCATGTCGACCAGCATCACACGACCGAGGACAGCGCGATCGCGCTCGGCGAGGCGGTCGCCAAGGCGCTCGGCGACAAGGCGGGGATCCGCCGTTACGGTTCGGCCTATTCGCCGATGGACGAAACGCTGTCGCGCGTCGCGCTCGATATTTCGGGGCGGCCCTTTCTCGTCTGGAAGTCTGGCTTCAGCCAGGAACGGCTGGGCGAGATGGATACCGAACTCATCCAGCACTGGTTCCACAGTTTCGCCGGCTCGGCCGGCATCACGCTCCACATCGAAACGCTGTACGGCGAGAACAACCACCATATCTGCGAGAGCATCTTCAAGGGGCTGGCGCGGGCGCTGCGCGACGCGGTCGAGATCGATCCTCGCAAGGGCGGCGCGATCCCCTCGACCAAGGGCACGCTCGGTTAGATATAAGACCCGTTCACGCTGAGCTTGTCGAAGCCTTGCCCTTTTCTTTTCCCCGTCAAAAAGTAAGAGCAGCCCTTCGACAAGCTCAGGGCAAACGGAGTTCATGGCAAATAGAATCGCCCTTATCGATTACGGTGCCGGAAATCTGCGATCGGTTCACAACGCGCTGATGGCGGCGGGAGCGACGGCGATCGACGTGACCGCCGAGGCCGGTGCCGTGCGCGACGCCGACCGCATCGTCCTGCCTGGCGTCGGCGCCTTCGCGGCCTGCATGAACGGGCTGTCGGCGCTGCCCGGCATGGTCGATGCGCTGCACGAGGCCGCAATCGACAGGGCGCGCCCCTTTCTCGGCATCTGCGTCGGCATGCAATTGATGGCGGAGCGCGGCGAGGAACATGGGACTCATGCAGGGCTGGGCTGGATGGCGGGTACGGTGCGGCCGCTGGCGAGCGACGATCCGCGCCTCAAAATCCCGCATATGGGCTGGAACGACGTGACGCCGCAGGGCGCACCGCCGCTGATCGAACCGGGCGAAGCCTATTTCCTGCACGGCTATCATGTCGCGCTCGCCGATCCGGCAGATGCCTATGCGATGACCGATCATGGCGGCCCGGTGACGGCGGCGATCGGCCGTGACACGATGATCGGCGTGCAGTTCCATCCCGAGAAATCGCAAGGCTATGGGCTTTCCTTTCTCCGACGTTTTCTGGACTGGCGGCCATGAAATCATTTTTTCAGACTTTTTTTCTCAGGCCTCGCCTTCGGCTCGGGCCGGTGCCTCGATTTTCCGTCAGGGAAATTCTGACAGAAGAAATTTCCCGATGAGCCTGATCGTCTTTCCCGCGATCGACCTGAAGGCCGGGCAGGTCGTGCGCCTCGCCGAGGGCGATATGGATCGCGCGACCGTCTATGGCGACGATCCGGCCGACCAGGCCCGCCTCTTCGCCGAAGCGGGGGCGGAGCACGTCCATGTCGTCGATCTCGACGGCGCGTTCGCGGGCGAGGCGAAGAATGCCGATGCCGTGGAGTCCATCGTCCAGACCTTTCCCGGCTATGTGCAACTCGGCGGCGGCATCCGGAACCGCGCCGATGTCCAACGCTGGTTCGATCTCGGCGTCGCGCGCATCGTGATCGGCACTGCGGCGCTGACCGATCCCGAATTCGTCAAAAAGGTGGCGCGCGATTTTCCCGGCGGCATCGTCGTCGCGGTCGATGCGAAAGGCGGTTTTGTCGCGACCCAGGGCTGGGCGGAGACCTCCGAAGTGAGCGTCATCGACATGGCCCGGCGGTTCGAGGATGCGGGCGTGGCCGCTTTGCTGTTCACCGATGTCGGGCGCGACGGATTGCTCAAGGGCTGCAATATCGAGGCCACGGTCGACCTCGCCAACGCCACCGATATCCCGGTCATCGCCTCGGGCGGCGTGAACGGCATCGCCGATATCCATGCGCTCAACATCCATGCCGATGCCGGGATCGAGGGCGTGATCACCGGCCGCGCGCTCTATGACGGCACGCTGGACCTCGCGACGGCGCTGGCATTGGCGAGCAGATGACCGAGTTTTTGTCAGAATTTCCCTGTCGGGAAATCGCCGCACCGGCCCGCTCCCCCTCCC